>NZ_CALHHX010000074.1 GCF_938030685.1 uncultured Campylobacter sp.
TGAAAGCGAAGAAAAAGCGATGGAGTGGCTGCAGAAAAATTTTATCGGCAAATAGGCGCAAAGCGCACTTCATGACCGCGCGAGCAGCTTGCGAACAGATCCGCAAAATAGCGGCTCTTTGTGATGCGCAGCGGCTCGCCGGCGCGATAATTGGTTTGTGGGCAATCCGCGCTTTTAAGAGAGTTCGCAGAATTTTAAAAATTTCGGAATTTGCAAAATTTTACGGATCCGAATTTTTAAAATTTTTAAAATTTGGCATAGTGGAATTTTGTCGGCTATATAGAATTTGACGGTCTGAATTTTACTGCGCGGAGCTTTTAAATTTACATATCGCAGCGCGATCGTAATAAAAGTCGTAGTAGTAAAATTTCATTTTGTAAAATTTTACTACTTTAAATTTTATATCAGCAGATGTCAGCTCGTTAAATTTGCTCGCCAAATTTTATTACGTTTATTACGCAAAATCCATTCTAATGGTTTTGCAGTTAGATTTCTCCGCTGCGCCGCGTTATTTTACGAGCGCGGGCTGAGGCGTTAAAATTCTCCACGAAAGCCTTAAATTAATCCAAATTTCACTATAATTAATCACTTAAATTTTAAAGGCCGCAAATGCTAAGCTTAGACGAAATTCGAAAAAATATCATCCTAAAACCGGGCGTGCACTATTTTGATTACACTGCTTCGGGGCTTGCTTACGAGCCCGTAGAGCGCGAGATAGGCGAAATTTTAAAAACCTATGCCAACACCCACTCCGACAGCAGCTCGAGCGCGATCATCACGCAGAAGCGCTACGAGGGCGCGCGCGAGAGCCTAAAAAAGTTACTTGGACTTGACGAGCGGTTTTGTCTCATTGCTTGCGGACAGGGCGCAACGGCCGCGATCAAGAAATTTCAGGAGTTGCTTGGCATCTATCTGCCGCCTGCGACCAGAAGCGCGATCGGCGAGGCAAATTTACGCGCCGCGCAGCTTCCGCTCGTGCTCGTTTCGCCATACGAGCACCATTCAAACGAGCTTAGCTTTCGCGAGGGGCTTTGCGACTACATGCGCGTGCCGCTTAGCGAGGGCGGCGAGATCGATCTGCTAGCACTTGAGCGCATCCTAAAGCTTAACGCAACACGCCGCATCATCGGCTCGTTTAGCGCCGCCTCAAACGTCACGGGCGTCGTTAGCGACTATAAAAAGATCAGCGAGCTAATCAGGGCTGCGGGCGGCATCGTCGCCTTTGACTGCGCTGCGCTGAGCTCTCACGCAAATTTAGATTGCGATCATTTCGACGCGACTTTCCTCTCGCCGCATAAGCTACTTGGCGGACCTGCTAGCTGCGGGCTTTTGGCGATCAAAAAAGAGCTGCTCAGTAGCGACGTTCCGACATTTGCCGCGGGCGGGACGGTTGCATACGCCAGCCGCGAAGGGCACGTATTTTTGAAAAATCCCGAGCAGCTAGAGGAGGGCGGTACGCCGCCTATTATCGGGCTCATGCGGGCAAATTTAGCCTACGCGCTGCGAAACGAGGTGGGCTTTGAGAGGATAAAAAGCGCCGAAGACGAGCTGGCGCAGCTTTTTGAGGGCGAGCTAGCGGGCATTGACGAGGTCATAAACTACGCTCCGAAGGGCGCGCCGCGGCTACCGATTTTTTCATTTAACGTGCGCGGCGTCTCGGCGTATGATTTTGCCACGAGCCTTAGCAACGACTTTGGTATCCAGACGCGCGCGGGCGTGATGTGCGCGGGACCCTACGCTCACGATCTGCTGGGTATCAAGGAGGGGCGCATGCCAGAAAACAAGCCGGGCTTCGTGCGCGTGAGCCTGCACTACACGCATACCGAGCAAGACGTGCGCTATCTCGCGAGCGCGATAAAATCCTGCATCAAAAAGCACCGCGAGCTTTGGGGCGAGGAAAAAGCGATGTATGAGATGTTCGGCGGGAAGATTTAAGCGGCGTGGGTTAGGACTTTGCCGCTTTTTTTAGCTCATGAAATTTTATAAAATTCCGCACCGTTTTTAAAATTTATCGGAATTTCGCGCTATCTTTTTGGAATTTTACATGGGTTTTGCGCCGCGGAATTATTACTATCATTCCGCCTTTGTGCTGCAGGCAAAATAAACGACACGCTCTGCAAAGTAACATATAATTTCGTTCATAAATTTGCGGGCAAATTCCGCAGAGTTAAAATTTAGAATTTTAAATTCTACGTCTAAAAATTGTGGAATTTCAAAATCCCGTTAGCTATATTCGCGGCTAAGCTTTAAAATTTCTTAGCAATGGAATTTTAAAATTTCACACTGCGCCGCCAGGTAAAGCCCTGCCTGTAAATTTCAAAATTTAAAGGCGCAAATTTTTATGCTCTGTTTCGCTGGGTACGCCGCGCTAGATGGTTCGCAGTGAAAATTTGAGGCAGAAATGAAATTTATTAGCGCCGCGCGAATAAAAATTCTAAAGCAAAATTAAGCTTATCCGCACTGCGCAGAATTACTCCAGCCCTAAAAACGCGCCGTCTTCAAATCCGAAATAGATCCTCTCGCCCGCGCTCCAGCGCCTCTCATCCTGCGCCGTGACGCATTTTAGTAGCACGTCGCCCACCTTGATCTTGATGAGTAGAGAGGAGCCGTACTGAAGCGAAACCGAGTGCAAAATCCCCGCAAAGCAGCGTTCAAACGGGCTTTGGGATAATAAAATTTTACTCGGATTTATCGCGATTTTGCGAGCGCGTGCGAGCCCCTCTTCAAGGCGCAGCGAAATTTCATCCGAAAATTTTAAAATCCCGTTTTGCACGTCAAAGATATTTTTGTATTCAAACTCGCATATCTTGCCGCGATGCAGAAATACGCTTCTTTGCGCGATCGCGCTGAGCCATTTCTCGTCGTGGCTGGCGATGATAAAACCGCAGCCGTAGCGACTCCGCATAAATAAAATCGCGCGCGCAAAGAGCTTGGAGGCGGCAAGATCGAGGCTGTTGGTCGGCTCGTCGAGCAGATAGAGCTTCGCGCGCTGCGCCAAAGCGAGCGCAAAGGCGATGCGCTGCGTCTGCCCCGAGCTAAGCTCGAAATGCTTCTTTGATAAAAAACTTCTATCAAGCCCCGTTAGGCCGAGCGCTTCATCCACCCGCTCGTCAAATTCCGCAAGCGCGCCGCGACTTTTGAGCGCAAATTTAAAATTTTGCTCCACGCTGCGTTTTAAAAGCACGGGCTCGGGCAGCAGCAAGCAGGTCTGCCGCAGCGTCTGCAAAGATGGCGCCCGCTGCCCCCAAAGTTCCACGCTGCCGCCGCTTGGACGCTGCAAAAAAGCCAAAATCCGCAGTAGCGTGGATTTGCCGCTGCCGTTGGAGCCCAAAAGCGCCGTGATGCCGCTCGTATTTAGATCGAGGCTAGGGATATTTAGAATTTCGCTCCGTCCGTAGCGCAGCACTAGATCTCGCACTGAGATCAGTTCGCTATCGGGTACAGATCGCGCGGCGGCGGAATTCTCATTTGCAAAATTCTTTCTCGCAGAATTCTCACTCGCGAAATTCTCGCTCTTGGAATTTTTATCCGCAGAATTTGCGCTAATGGAATTCTCGGTCGCAGAATTTTCACTCGCAGAATTATTGGCGGCAGAATTTGCGCTCGTAGAATTCTCTCCTATAGAATTTGTGCCCTTGAAATTTTCGCTCATAAAATTTTCGCGCTCTCGCTCCGCCCGGTTTTTGTCCGTGAAATTCTTGCTAGGACGCGTTTGCTTATCTGCATTCATCGATCTAGCCTTTTTAGCGCGTGGATGGCTAAATTTACCGCAAACGCTATTAAAATCAGCACCAGCGCGAGCGCTATACCCATCGCAAACTCGCCCTTGTTGGTCTCAAGCGAGATCGCCGTGGTGATCGTGCGGGTGAAATATTTGATATTGCCGCCGATCATCATCGCTACGCCTACCTCGGCGACGATCCGCCCGTAAGCGGTGGCGATGACGACCAGCAGGGCGTAGCGCAGCTCGTAAAGCACGCAAAGGATTAAATTTAGCGGGCTTAGGCGGTAGTTCATAATGTTTAGATAGTGCTTTTTGTCCATATTTTCGATGACGCTGGCGCTTAGCGAGACGATGATGGGAAGCGCCAGCACAAACTGCCCGAGCATTACGGCCTTGAGCGTAAAAAGCAGCCCCAGCTCGCCAAAAGGGCCGTTTCTGGAGATGAAAGCATAAAGTATCAGTCCTATCGCTACCGTGGGCATCGCAAGTGCGACGTCGCTTAAAAGCCTAAGCGTTCTGCGAGCGCGAAATTCGTAAAATCCGAGGATAAATCCTATCGGAAAGCCGGTTATAATCGCAAAAAGTATCGAGATGCTCGAAGTATAAAGCGTCGCTTTAATCGCCGAAAATGTCTCCGCATCGCCGCTAAAAAGCAGTCCGAATGCGCTTAAAATTCCTTCTAAAATAAAGTCCAAGATTGTGTCCTAAATGTTCTATTCTGGCAAATTTATATGCTATAATAGCATATTTTTTAAAGGAGATAACATGAAAAAAATATTTTTTGTTTCGCTCGCTCTTAGTGCGAGCCTTTTTGCCGCCGACAATGATTTGGTGATGGCAACCACAACGAGCACCGATAATACGGGCTTATTAGACGCTATCTATCCTGCGTATAAGGCGGAAACAGGCGTCGATATCAAATGGACGGCGGTAGGCACAGGTGCTGCTCTAAAGCTTGGCGAGAACTGCGATGCGGACATACTTTTCGTACATTCGCCGAAGGTCGAGAAAGAATTTGTAGAAAAAGGCTTCGGCGTTGATCGCACGCCCGTTATGTATAATGATTTTATCCTCATCGCCGATAAATCGATCGCGCCTAAATTTAAAGGCAAGGACCTTAAAGGCTCGTTTGAGCTAATCAAGGCGGAGAAGATTAAATTTTTCTCTCGCGGCGATAAATCGGGCACCGACAACAAAGAGAAAGGAATTTGGAAAAAGGTTGAGGGCGCCGTACCTGAAAATGAGGCATGGTATAACCAAACCGGTCAAGGCATGATCGCTACGATCAACGCAGCCGCCGAGCAAAAGGGCGTGACCTTCACCGATCGCGGCACCTACATCAAATACGAGGACAATAAAAAGGGCAATCCCGATATGGTTATCATCAACGAAGGCGATAACGATCTGAAGAATTTTTACTCCGTAATCGCGGTCAATCCGAAGCACTGCCCAAAAGCCGACTATGAAAACGCGCAGCGCTTCATCAAATGGATTACTAGCGAGAAGGGGCAGAAGTTCGTAGGCGATTTCAAGCTGCTAAATAAGCCGCTTTTCACCCCTGATGCGAATACTCGCAAGAATTAGCTCTAGCTAAATAAGGCTAAATTTAAAGCCCAAAGGCGAAGCGCCGTCTTTGGGCTTTTGCTTTTTCATAAATCAATCCGCGCGCCTTTAAATTTAGCTCTTTTGCTTCTAAAATTTAACCGGTGCTTTTTACCGCGTCTTTTTACGATACATTTTTTACTTTCTCGCCATACATTTAAATTTATCGCAGCTTCGTTTGTAGGCAATAGGCTTAAAATTTCAGCTATATTTGAGATCGGTACGGAGAAATTCCAGTCGTGTTCGGATATACTTTAATGTCTAGCGGTATTTATACAGCGCAAAATTTAATAGTATTTATGTGTGACTCAAAATTTTAGTTTGTTATGAATTTAATTTGAAGTAGCAGTTAAGCTCGGGCGTATGAAAAACGCCCAAGCTTGTGAAGCTGTGAAATTTTATGTGCGGTTTATGGGGTCGCTTCTGCCGCGCGCCGATAAAATTACTTTTCAAGCGCAGGCAAAACTACCGAGCGCGCGGCTATAAATTTCACTTTGCGTGTGAGCGAACTATTCGACTTCGGCGTCGATGACATCGTCGTCTTTTTTACCGCCGTTTGCACCGCTGCTTTGCGATCCGCCTTGCGCACCTTGATTTGCGCTGGCAGCCTTGTATAGATCCTCGGCGACCTTGCTTAGGGCTTCTACTTTAGAGTTTATCGCTTCCTTGCTCGCGTTTTCATCCTTTAGCACGGCTTTTAGATCATTTAGCGCGCCCTCGATCTTAGCGCGTAGATCGCCCGGCACCTTCTCGCCCATCTCGCTTAGGCTCTTTTCGGTTTGATGTGCAATGCTATCGGCTTGGTTGCGCGCTTCGACGGTTTCTTTGCGCTTGTTATCTTCCTCTTTGTGAAGCTCGGCGTCCTTTACCATCTTATCGATCTCGGCGTCACTTAAGCCGCTTGAGCCGGTGATGCGGATGTCGGTTGCCTTGCCGGTGGCTTTGTCTTTTGCCGAAACGGTTAAAATTCCGTTCGCGTCGATATTAAATTCCACCTCGATCTGCGGCACGCCGCGAGGAGCGGGCATGATGCCTTCAAGATTGAAATTTCCTAGCGATTTGTTATCTTTCGCAAACTCGCGCTCGCCCTGCAAAACGTTGATCGTAACGGCGCTTTGATTATCCTCTGCTGTCGAGAAGGTTTGAGACTTTTTCGTAGGTATTGTAGTTCCCTTCTCGATGATCTTAGTCATTACGCCGCCTAGGGTTTCGATGCCGAGGCTTAGCGGAGTAACGTCGAGTAGTAGCACGTCTTTTACGTCGCCTTTGATGACCGCGCCTTGGATCGCCGCGCCGATTGCTACGACTTCGTCAGGGTTTACGCTCTTGTTTAGCTCCTTACCGAAAGCCTTTTTGACCTCCTCTTGCACGAGTGGCACGCGCGTCGAGCCGCCAACCATGACGACCTCTTTTATGTCGTTCATGCTAAGACCTGCATCGCTTACGACCTTTTTGAGAGTGCTTATGGTCTCATCTACCAAAGAATCGATCATACTTTCAAATTTAGCTCTAGTGATGGTTTTCATTAGGTGCTTTGGACCGGTGGCATCAGCAGTGATGAAAGGTAAATTTACCGTCGTTTCCATCGCGCTGCTTAGCTCTTTTTTGGCGTTTTCCGCAGCCTCTTTTAGGCGTTGCATAGCCATGACATCGCCGCGCAAGTCGATGCCTGTTTCAGATTGAAATTCCGAGGTTAAAAAGTCGATCAGTTTGTTATCGAAATCATCGCCGCCCAAAAATGCATTACCGCCGGTAGCTAAAACTTCTACGACGCTATCGCCGGTTTCTAGCACGGTTACGTCGAATGTACCGCCGCCTAGATCGTAAACGACGATCTTTTCAGATTCTTTTTTATCCAGCCCATACGCAAGCGCTGCTGCGGTCGGCTCGTTAATGATACGAAGCACGTTTAGGCCCGCGATTGTTCCTGCTTCTTTCGTCGCCTTTCTTTGGCTGTCGTTGAAATACGCAGGCACGGTTATGACCGCATCGACAACCGGCTCGCCCAAAAACGCCTCGGCGTCCTCTTTTAGCTTGATCAGCACCTTGGCTGAAATTTCTTGCGGCGTATAAACCTTGCCCGCGATTTCTACCGCGCACGCGCCATTTCGGTCGATGATCTTATACGGTAGGCGCTTTTTGGCCTCCTGCGCATTTTTTTCATTCATCATAAGACCCATGATGCGCTTGATCGAATAGATCGTTTTTTCCGGGTTAGTGACTGCTTGGCGCTTGGCACTGTCACCTACTAAAACCTCGCCTTTATCGGTGAAAGCGACTACCGACGGAGTGGTGTTTTTGCCCTCTTTATTCGGTATGATCTTGCTCTCGCCGCGTTCGAATATGCTTACGCACGAGTTTGTTGTTCCTAGGTCGATGCCTATGACTTTTGCCATTTTTTATCCTTTGTGTTGAATTTAAAATTTTAAAATTTGGACGATTATTTCGCCACTACTACCATAGCGGCGCGCAAAACGCGCTGCTTATACATATAGCCTTTTTGATATACTTGAACGATATCGCCTTTTTTAGCGCCTTCGGCTTCAATCATCGAGATGGCGTTATGCACGCTAGGATCAAATCCCGCATCCGTCGCTATCGGAACGATACCGTATTTTTCAAAAGTCTTTGTAAAAAGGCTTAGACATTGTTTTACGCCGACCTCAATTTTATCCGCAAGCTCATTACCTTCCACATCAATTTTGGCGGCTTCCTCAAGCGCGTCGATTATCGGCAGTAGATCTTTTGCAAAGCTCTCGCTAGCGTAAGCAACAGCGCTATCTTTTTCCTTTTCCAAACGTTTTTTGAGATTTTCAAAATCCGCATTGGCGCGGTAAAATTTATCAGTGATCTCACTCAGCTCGTTTTGAAGCTTTTGTATCTGCGCGTCAGTATCGTCGCATGTCTGCGCCTCTTGCGGCTCGCTTGCCTCTGACGCGCACTGCTCGCAAACTTCTTTTTCTTCACTATCGCACGCTGCGTTTTTATCGCCGTGCTCTTTAAATTTATGGCTCATGCTACTCCTTTAGCGTAGTTAAAAAATTTCTCGTAATTCTCATAAACGCTGCCTGCGCAGATCATCGTAGCGTCCTCGCCTTCGAATTTCACGGGGCGTTTGATCCCCATAAATCCGTGCTCGAAGTAGGGCGCGAAGATCAAATTTTTAGTAAAATTTACGGCGATCGAGGGGTTGAGTAAAATTTTAAACCGCTCGTCTTTGAAAATTTTATACGCTACGACCTCGTTACAAAGAAATTCGATTTTAGAATTTTTTAGCTCTTTAATTTTGGTGCTAAGCTCGCGTAGACCGATCTGTATCGAAGCTATCTCCAAATCTCCGAGTGAAATTCCTATTAAATTTGATAGAAATTTAAAAACTCTAAAATCGTATTTTAAGATAATCTCATCCGTTCTAAATGCAAGGATTATGAAGCGATTATCGTGATTGATAACTTCGCTTAGGGCTTCGTTTTCGGCGTTGAAAATCATACAGTAAATTTCAAAATCCTCAAGCACCGCTTCTAGCTCGCGAGCATCGTCTATTTTTAACTCATCGTCGAAGCTAAGCCTAGCGCGCCAGTAATCCTGCATCGTCGCAACTGTGGGGATTCTACCACCGCTTACATGAAGCTGCGTCAAAGCCCCCTCATCGCTTAAGCGCTTAAAATAAATTCGGATGCTAGACGCTGACATCGCTACGCCCATACGCTCACCCAGCTCTGAAGATCCGATCGGGGTATTGCTATCAAGATAGGCGGAAATGATGGATTCCAGGATCATATCACGTTTATTCGTTTTCACCTTTAGCACTCTTTCGTTAAGATTGCTAGTATTATACAACATTGAGTGGCAATATGTCAAGGTTTTTATATAAATTTTATAAAATTTTAGCAATCGGGTCCTGAGTTTGCTAAATTTTAACTATGATTTTTTTGAGGTGAGCGTAATTCTTGGAATTCTTGGAATTCTTGGAATTCTTGGAATTCTTGGAATTCTTGGAATTC
>NZ_CALHHX010000075.1 GCF_938030685.1 uncultured Campylobacter sp.
CGCCGCCTACGATCACACCGGTACTAAGCCCTAAAAATTCATATAGCTCGCCCATCTGCTCGGCGTCGCGCTTGGCCAGGTAGTCGTTTACGGTCACGACGTGCACACCCTTGCCCTCCATCGCATTTAACACCACCGCCAAAGTCGCTACGAGGGTCTTTCCTTCGCCCGTTTTCATCTCTGCGATCGCGCCGTCGTTTAGCACCAAGCCGCCTATTAGCTGAACATCGAAGTGGCGCATATTTAGCACCCTTTTACCGACCTCGCGCACGATGGCAAACACCTCGTTAAGCACATCGTCCGTGCTCTTTTCTCCGGCTCTTACCTGCGCTCTTAACGCTTCAAATTCCGCTTTTAGCGCCGCATCGTCCATCGACGCGTAGTTTTCCTCGAGCGCACTGATCTGCGCTGCGCGCTTGGCGTACTGCTTGACGATCCTATCGTTTTTAGTGCCGAAAATACCGTGAATGACTTTTTTAAACATTACCGAACCTTACTTTTAAAATTTTTAACCGTGCATATTAACATATTTTTAGTTTTTATTTAATTAAATCCTAGAAAAACGGCTATAATACGCGCAAATTTCCAAAAATAAAGGTCAAATTTATGAAAAAAACTCTTATTTCTTTAGCGGCGAGCTGCGTTTTTGCGTTTGCGGGCGGGATAGAATTCGATACGCTGAGCGCAAATTTTTCGCAAACCGTGCAGAGCGACGACGCGAAAATCAGCTACGGCGGCGATTTTAGCGCTACAAAAGAGAACGCCGTGTGGCATTACAAGACCCCTACGATAAAAAATATCTTTTTTAGCTTCACAAAGGTCGTCGTAATCGAGCCCGAACTCGAGCAAGCTATCATTACGAATATCAAAGAAACGCCAAATTTAACCGCGATCCTAGCGAACGCAAAGCCCAATAAAAAGGGCGTTTATGAGGCGAGCTTCGACGACGTGAAATATCTCATCGAGCTAAAAGGTGATCTGCCGAGCAAAATCAGCTACACCGACAAAATGGACAATAAAGTCGTCATTAATCTAAGCAACGTCCGCAAAAACGCGCCGGTAAACGAGGCGATCTTTAAGCCCTCGATCCCCAAAAACTACGACATCATCACGCAGTAGGCGCGCGTGAGGCTACTTTTCGTCTGTCACGGCAACATCTGCCGCTCGCCGATGGCGCAGTCCGTGATGCAAAATTTCATTAATCAAAGCAGCCTAGATGCGCGCGTGAGCGTAGATTCTGCGGCGACGCACACCGACGAGATCGGCTCGCCGCCCTACTACGAAACGCAGCGCGTGCTAAAAGAGCAAAAGGTGCCGCTCGTAGCGCATCGCGCCGTGCAGGTCACGCCCGCGGACTACGAGCGCTACGATCTAATCCTTTGCATGGATGATGAGAATATGCGCTCGCTGGGGCGAATTTTTCGCGGCAAGGATATGGCTAAGGTAAAATTTCTTTTGGAATTTGCAGGGGGAAATTTTACAAGCTGCGATGCGCTAAATTTCAAAGACCCGGCGAAACAAACCGGCTTAAATTTAAAAGGCGCCGGTTCAAATTTAACCGCCTCCGAATGCCTACAAATCGCCGATCCTTACTACACGCGCGATTTTGAGCGCTGCTACGCAGATATCAAGCGCGGCTGCGAGGGGCTCTTGCGATACATTAAAAATTCAGACGGAATTTGCTAAAATCCGCGATTAAATTTTAGCGTCTTTAAAGAGGCGCGATTTAAAGCGATAATTCAAGGAAAAATATGTTTAGGCTTTTGATCGTTCCATATCTGATAATTGAGGCATTTACGACCTATTATTTCGTAAGCGCAAACGGATTTGCGGCGTATGCGGTGGAGATCGTCATAAGCGCGATTTTAGGCGGATACGTCGTAGCAAACCGCTCGTGGATGGGCTTTTTTAATCTAATGAAAATCTCGCCGAAAGAAATTTTAAGCGGCGTGGGCTTCGTCGTAGGCGGCGTTTTTCTCATTGCACCGGGCATTTTCGGCGATATTTTAGGCGTTTGCATAATCACTGCGTCGTTTTACTGCGTCACCAGCGACGTGCCTAAATTTAACACTAGCAGCGAAAATTCCGAAAAAAGAGAGCGAAAATTTTGGCGACGCAGCCGCGCAAGCGACGATGTAATCGACGTTGAGGTGATCGAAGAGAACGAAATCGAGATTCGAAAAAGCATAGGAGAGGAAAAATGAAAAATTTGATCATCGCTACGCGCGGCAGCGTGCTTGCACTATGGCAGAGCAAACATATCGCATCGCTGCTTGAAGCACATGGCATCCAAGCGCAGCTAAAAAGTATGAAAACCAAAGGCGATAAAATTTTAGACACGCCGCTTGCAAAGATCGGCGGCAAGGGGCTTTTTACGAAGGAGCTTGAGGAGAGTATGCTTCGCGGCGAAGCACATATCGCCGTGCATAGCCTAAAGGATGTGCCCGTGGAGTTTCCGCAAGGACTCGTACTGGCTGCGATCTGCGCGCGCGAAGATGTGCGCGATGCGATGATTAGCGAAAAATACTCTAAATTTGACGAGCTACCCCACGGCGCAAAAGTCGGCACCACGAGCCTTCGCCGCAAGATGCAGCTGCTTAGCATGCGAACTGATTTAGAGATAATCTCCTTGCGCGGTAACGTCCAAACTCGCTTGAGAAAGCTCAAAGACGGGGAATTCGACGCGATCATCTTAGCGATGGCGGGCATCAACCGATTAAATTTACGCGCCGAGGTAAAGCACGTAGCGCCCTTTGAAATCTCGCAGATGATCCCTGCGATGGGGCAAGGAGCGCTCGGCATCGAGGCGGTGGACGAGCCGCAAATCCTGCGCGCGATAGAGTTTTTAAAAGATGGGCACGCGATTATCGAAACGACCGTAGAGCGGGATTTCGTTAGGGTTTTGGAGGGCGGCTGCCAGGTGCCGATCGGCATCAACGCGCGCCTTGACGGCGAAAATATCCACATCAGCGCGATAGTGGGCCTGCCAGACGGCAGCGAGAGCATCCGCCAAAGCATCGTCGCGCAAAAAAGTAAGTGGCAAAGCGTAGGCGCGGAGCTTGCGCGCGGCTTTATCGAAAAGGGCGCAAAGCAGCTTCTTGCGCGCGCTGAAGCGATGGCGAGCCTATAAAAGGTGAAATTTACGGAGTTTTAAAATTTGCAAAATTTTAAAATTTCTAGAATTTATGGACTTTTTAAATTTATAAAATTTCAAAAGGCTAAATTTTGAGCTTATTCAGATTTTTTAAAA
>NZ_CALHHX010000076.1 GCF_938030685.1 uncultured Campylobacter sp.
CTCCTTGCTTAGCAGATGGACGTGAAAATCAAGCGTTTGCATCGGGGATCCTTGGAAAAATTTTGCCGAGTTTATATCAAATTGCGGTAAATGGTTAGAATTTTAAATTCGGGTTTAAATTTAAGCTCCGCGCCCTGCCGCGCCTTTAAATTTTAAAATTTAAACCTCCCCGAAAGAGCCGCTAATTGATATTTAATGCCGTTTTAAAGCTATGGCGATATACTTGCGATTTGAAAAGTTATTTCAATTAAGGAGCGAAGATGGAGTTTGAAATTTTAGAAAATTCCGCCGATTTTAAGCCTAGCGACCTAGATGAGATAATGGTCTCGATCGGCTGGGATACGGAGCAAAACGCAGCCTCCGTTCCGCCGCACGAGACATACAGGGTGTGGCGCACCTATGATTACGTGGCGATCGCCAAAACTCAGGGCAAGACCGTGGGGGTGCTGGAGGCGTTTTGCGACCGCGATAACTTCGCTACGAGCTATCTTTACTGCGTGATAGTTCATAAGGATTATCAAAGGCGCGGTATCGGCACGGCGCTCGTAAATGCCTTTAATAAGCGCTTTGCGCACACCACCACCTTTGTCGTGACCCCTCTGCACAAGGCTGAGGGCGCCGGAGAATTCCTACAAAAGTGCGGCTTTAAGGACGCGTCGGAGCACTTTACGATCCACATGAGGAAGCGAAATTCGATCTAGCGAGCATAAATTTTAAAATTTTATGAGCTTTGGTTCTAAAACGGTTGGAATTTTAAATTTAGCTATGAGCTGCTATAATCGCTAAAATTTAAGGAGCCAAAATGATCACTATGCAGATCCAAAGCGGCGTCGATCGCGATACTCTCGAAACTTTTAAGAAGCTTTTTTTAAAAATTGATCCCTCCGCACAGATCACTCTAAGCGGCGAGAAAAATTCAGAAACGATTCTATCGGAGTTTAAATCCGGCGAAAGTTACGACGAGATAAAAAGCGGAATGGATGCAGATTTAAAATCATACGCAAACGGCGATCTAAGCGGCTTCGATGAGCTAGGCAAGGGCTGGAAAAATTGAAAATAATCCAGTCTAAAAGATTTCGTGCACAACTTAGCAAGATAGTAGAATTTATCGCAGAGCACTCAGAGGATGCGGCGGAAAATTTTAAAAACGAGCTTTTTACGCGAGCAGGCGAGCTTGGCTTTATGCCGTACAAATTTCGTAGATCAAAAAGCTTTGACGATGATAAAATTAGAGATTTCATATTTAAGGGTTTCGTAATCCCATATCTAATAGACGAACCCAACGATACGATCGTTATCCTGGCGATATTTAAGCAAAATTTATTGAGATAGCTTGACGCCTGTTTAAAAACATCCGCGTTTAAATTCCGCGCCCCGTTTATTAAAACCACTCATTCGCCGCCGCTACAGCGCCAAAAAAAATCAACCGCTCCTCCCCGCTAAATCACCGCATATTCACGCCGGGCGCCGTAAATTTCAATTCTACGCGCAGCGTGCGAAAACAACTCCGCTCGCCCCCCTGCATAAAAGCAAACCTAAAAGAATTTTCGGCTACAATTGCCCCCAAATAAAGGCAAAATATGAAAGAAATCTCGCTACTAAGGCTCTCGCTCGC
>NZ_CALHHX010000077.1 GCF_938030685.1 uncultured Campylobacter sp.
CTTGGAATTCTTGGAATTCTTGGAATTCTTGGAATTCTTGGAATTCTTGGAATTCTTGGAATTCGCCACGGCGCCGTCGCGGTAGAATTTTATCGTGCTTTTCGTATCTTTAAACACAAATTTTACCGCCAACCGGCTTAGAGCTTCGCCGTATGTGCCAGATTAATTCTATATTTGCAATAATGGCGAATTGGCAGTGTAGCCGCAAATTTCGTACTTACCAGCTAAAATTTTGTCATTTGCTGTAAATATGGAGCTAAATGCCAAAAAAACGCAAAATTCCCGCATAAATGGCGCGTAAGCTAGACGAAAGTGCTGGGCAAGTAAGCGGTGTGAGAACTCGCAAAGCTCAAAATTTTACTCGCTGACGCAAATTTAAATATACTTTAACGAATAGAAGTGTAAAATACGCCACAAATTTCAACGATCAAGGGTTTTTATGCTAAAAGACATCTTTCTTTTCGGCGGTTTAATTTCTTACGACCACACTTTTATCTACCTTTTTTACTTCTTTTTGGTCGTCGCTATCATCGTAGCCGTCGCGCTTTGCTCCACTCGCTCTCTTCAGCTTGTGCCACATGGCATGCAAAACATCGCCGAAGCCTACCTGAGCGGCGTGCTAACGATCGGTAAGGACGCGATGGGTAGCGAGGAGCAAGCCAAAAAATATCTTCCGCTAATCGCAACATTGGGATTTGTGATATTTTTTAGTAACGTTATCGGCTTGGTGCCGGGCTTTGAGTCGCCGAGCGCAAGTCTAAATTTAACCCTTTCGCTTACGCTTTGCGTTTGGTTGTATTACCATTTTGAGGGCGTTCGCGAGCACGGCGTGATCAACTACCTAAAGCACTTTATGGGACCGGTGAAAATCCTAGCGCCGTTTATGTTCGTCATAGAGATCGTCTCGCATTTTTCGCGCGTCGTATCGCTTTCGTTCCGACTTTTCGGAAACATCAAAGGCGACGATACCTTCCTGCTCGTTATGCTTACTCTAGCTCCTGCGCTAGTACCGATGGTGCCGTTTGCGCTGCTTACTTTTATGGCGATTTTGCAGACTTTTATTTTCATGGTTTTAAGCTACGTTTATCTAGCGGGCGCCGTGATCGTCGATGAGCATTAATTTTAAGCGAAATTTCTTATACTTCCTCGTAGGTGCGTCGTTCGGATTGATTTTCGTCGGCGCATTCGTCTTTTTTGCCTATCCGTCATTTTATTTTTTGGGGTTAAAATTCCTCTTCATCTGCACCGCTCCCGGCGTGATATGTGTCATCATCACCTGCCTGATGGTCGATATTTTCGATCTGAAAGAAAAGCTCCTTCATGGCGGCGAGTAGAATCTATCCGATTAAATTTTAAAATTTAGCCTCTGCCGCGCGCCGCTGCAAGCGAGTATTAAAGCAAAAAATTGTAAAATTACGCGAAATTTTTATTCTAAAAGGTTAAGTTTATGTTTGAAACCGTGATCGGCCTGGAGGTACACTGCCAGCTAAATACCAAAACCAAAATTTTCTGCTCCTGCCCCACGAGCTTCGGCGACGAGGCGAATTCGCACGTCTGCCCGACCTGCCTAGCGCTTCCCGGCGCTCTTCCGGTGCTAAACGAGGAGGCGGTTAAAAAAGCCATCAGTTTCGGCACCGCCGTCAATGCAACGATCAATCGCAAGTCGGTATTCGACCGCAAAAACTACTTCTATCCCGACCTTCCCAAGGCGTATCAAATTTCGCAGTGGACGATCCCGATCGTCGAGCACGGCGAGCTTTTTATAGCCGTGGACGGACAGAGCAAGCGCATCGGTATCACGCGCGCGCACCTAGAGGAGGACGCGGGCAAGAATAATCACGAAAGCTCGCGCAGCTTGGTCGATCTAAACCGCGCCGGCACGCCGCTTTTGGAGATCGTAAGCGAGCCCGATATGCGCTCTGCGGACGAGGCGGTCGCGTATCTAAAAAAACTCCACAGCATTTTGCGATTTTTAAATATTAGCGACGCGAATATGCAGGAAGGCTCATTTCGCTGCGACGTAAACGTCAGCATCCGCCCGCAAGGCGAACAAAAGCTCTACACGCGCGTGGAAATTAAAAATTTAAACTCCTTTAAATTTATCCAAAAGGCGATCGAGTTCGAAGTGGAGCGTCAGATCGAAGCGTGGCAGGACGGCAAATATGATCAAGAGGTCGTGCAAGAAACGCGCCTTTTTGACACCGCTAAGTTCATCACCAAGCCGATGCGCAGCAAAGAAGACAGCGCCGAGTACCGCTACTTCCCAGACCCCGACCTACTAACCGTGATCGTGGATGACGAGATGCTAGCTGCTGCGCAGCAGATCCCCGAGCTGCCCGATCAGAAAAAGGCCCGCTACGTCCGCGAGCTAGGCGTTAAAGAGAAGGATGCCGAGATCATAATCTCGACCTACGAAAACGCGCGATTTTTCGAGGATCTGATCGCGGCTGGGCATGAGTCGAAACTCTGCGTCAGCTGGCTTACCGTCGAGCTTGCGGGCAGGCTCAAAAACGGCGTTACGATCGAGGACTCGCCAGTAAACAGCGCGAAGATGAATGAGCTTTTAAGCGCGATCGAAGGCGGCGCAGTGTCGCAAAAGGCCGCCAAAGAGGTGCTTGATTATCTAATGGAGCACGACGAGGCTGTAAGCTCGGTCATCGATAAGCTTGGCTTGAGGCAAGTAAGCGACGACGGCGCGATTTTGCAGATCATAGCGCGCGTGATGAGCCAAAACGAGGACAAGGTCGCGGACTATCGCGGCGGCAAGGACAAGCTATTCGGCTTCTTCGTAGGCCAAGTGATGAAAGAGGGCAAGGGTGCGTTTAATCCTGCGAAAGTAAACGAGCTTTTAAAACAGAAGCTGGGTTGATTTCGCAGCTTCTGCGGCGGCGAACGACGAATAAAAGGCGGCGGAGCGCATGCGATAGATGAAGCTCTTAGGGATAAAATTTTAAATCTGCTCGCAGCGTTTTGCTTCGAGCTAAAGCTTTAACGCGCCAATGACGAAGGCTTTTCGTGTTATATTTCATTCGGCGCGATCTCTGCGGCTACCTGCTCTCCTCGCGCACGTTTTGTTCTTTTGAGTTCGTTTTTTCTCGTGCGGGCTGTTTGCATCAAGTGTCGGTCTGCGACGGAGGGGTTTAAGAAGCACGTCCGTTAGGAATTTTACTTACGGCTATCGTCAAAGCGCGGCAAAGCTTGCAGGGAATGCGTAAAATTACTCTGCCTGAGGTAGCAAAAACGGCAACTCGGGTGCGCGGATAGGATCGAATACGTAGGGTCGAATTTGAGTGGCGAGTCGATGTGTAGGCTAAATTTAATCAATCGCCGTGTCGGATACGCACGCGTGCCTCAAACCTTGCGCCAAACGATAACGTGGTGAGCGAGACCGCAAGATCATCTAGGCTCAAAGCACGCCTTGAGAGATTTAAGCAGATTTAAAAGCGCGATTTGCGATCGGGCGTCTGAGTAAAATTTTTAAAAATTTGATTTGCCGCAGCGATGCACGAGTGAAATTTAAAACGTATAATGAAGTTTCAAAATTCTCATTCGTTCACTGCCGCGCCTTTTGTGAAAGTGTTTTTTGGCGGAAGAGCAAAACCTTAAAAGTATGAAATTTTAGCGAGGTAAATTTTAAAAAAGCGAAGTTTTGGCTGAGTAAATTTCAAAAGCGCAAAATTTTAACGAGACGAAATTTTGACAAGATAAAATTTCAAAAAGCGAATTTTAAAGCGTGGCTTCGACTAGCATTTGTGCAGGCTCATGTCGGCGCTTTTGGGCTAAATTTTCAAAGAGCGGGAATTTTAAGAGAATGAAATTTGAAAAACCGCAAATTTGCGAATAAATTTTTAAAAAGGAACATAATGAAAATCGCGGTTATCGGCGCTGGCAAATGGGGTAGTGCGCTTTTTGATGCGCTTAGCGTAAAAAACGAATGCGTCATCACTTCGCGCACGCCAAGACAAATTCCGCATTTTGTAAGCGTGAGTGAGGCATTGGAGTGCGAAGCGCTCGTTTTCGCGCTCGCAGCGCAGCAAACTGCGCAGTGGCTGGATCAAAATTTCACCTACAAAAATCAAAAAATTCTAGTCGCTTCCAAGGGCATTGACGTGGCTAGCGGCAGGTTTTTGAACGAAATTTTTGAATCTCACGTCGCGCGCGGCAATCTTGCTTATTTATCAGGTCCGTCGTTTGCCACCGAAGTCATGCAGAAGCTGCCTTGCGCGCTCGTCGTAAGCTCGTGTAACGAAAATCTAGCCGAACTTTTCGCAGGTGCCTTCCCTGCCTACATCAAGACCTACACGAGTGGCGATATCATCGGCGCAGAGGTGTGCGGCGCGTATAAAAACGTCATCGCCATCGCTAGCGGCGTTTGCGATGGGCTTGAGCTCGGCAATAACGCTAGAGCGAGCTTGATCGCACGCGGCATCGTAGAGATCGCGCGCTTTGGCAAGTTTTTCGGTGCTCGAGACGAGACCTTTTTGGGCTTAAGTGGCGTGGGCGATCTGTTTTTGACCGCCTCGAGTGCGCTATCGCGAAACTACCGCGTGGGGTTAGGACTTGCGCGCGGCAAAGGGCTCGAGGAAATTCTGCGCGAGTTGGGCGAGGTCGCCGAGGGTGTAGCTACGACCGAAGCGGTCGTAAATATCGCGGCAAAGCACAAGATCTACGCTCCGATCGCTACCGAGGTCGCGCAAATTCTGCGTGGCAAGGACGTAAGAGCGAGCCTGAAGGATCTGCTGCGCAAAAAATAGCCGTGCGACGGAATTTACTCGCTAAATTTTAGCGGTAAATTCGGCCTGCATAGTTTTGATTTATCCGCTATGTTTGTGAAATTTAGTTGCTGGTTTGCGGATTTTGGTCGGTGTCCGTTTGGATCTACTTACGCGGCTTTGACTTAAAATTTAGCTTTAAGCTTGAGTGCGAAATTTTAAAGCGAGGTCGTAAAATTTTAAAAAGAGGCTAAAATTTTAAAACATTTAAGATGGATCGTAGGTAGTTTAGAAGCGCTACTGCTTCGTTCTGCTTGCGGTCGCAGGTGGTTGACGGCTGAGGGTTGAGTGGATTGCTCTTCCGTGACTGCGGCGAGTTAAAATTTTACAGAATGTTGGTGTATTATAAATTTTAATACAGGAGCCAAGGCGAAGGATCGCGAGATGGATTTAAGGGTTGCGACGTAAAATTTAGCGAAGATAAGGCATATAGCCTATCAAGCTAAATTTTTACTAGCTCCGTTAAAGACGCTCGCGAGGCAAGCCGCAAAGATAAAAGAGGAGAAGATGGAAAAATACGAAGGCTACAATCTCAGGCTACGCGACGCTCTCGTCGGCGTACAGTTTCTATTCGTCGCGTTTGGCGCGCTCGTGCTCGTGCCGATATTAACGGGGCTTGATACGTCCGTGGCACTGTTTACGGCGGGCATCGGCACGCTACTGTTTCAGCTCATCACGCGCAAACACGTCCCGCCGATCTTTCTCGCATCTAGTTTCGCGTTCATCGCGCCGCTAAGCTTTGGCGTGAAGGAGTGGGGCATCGCCGCGACGATGAGCGGAGTGATCGCGGCAGGACTTTTTTACGTGGTTTTAAGCCTGCTTATTAGGTTAAAAGGCGAGGGCTTTTTACATAAAATTTTACCGCCCGTAGTCGTTGGTCCCGTCATCATGACGATCGGTCTCATCCTCTCACCCGCGGCCGTAAATATGGTCATGGGCAAGGGCAAAGAGGCGCTTTATACGCAAGGTCAGTCGCTTACCATCGCGCTCATCTCGCTCTCGGCTGTCATCGTCGTTATGATGTTTGGCCGCGGCATGCTGCGCCTCGTGCCGATACTTTGTGGCATCGCGGCTGGATACTGCGCGTCGCTATTTATCGGCATCGTGGATTTTACTCCGATTTTAAATGCGCCGTGGTTTGCGCTGCCAAATTTTACCGCGCCGGTTTTTAAGCTCGAAGCGGTGATCTACATGGTGCCTATCGCCATCGCGCCCGCGATCGAGCACATCGGCGATATGCTTGCGATCAGCAACGTCACGAAGGAAAATTTCCTCAAAAATCCGGGGCTTAAAAGCACGCTGCTTGGCGACGGGCTCGCGACGTCGCTGGCAGGCTGCTTCGGCGGCCCGCCAAACACCACCTACTCCGAGGTCACGGGCGCAGTCAGCATCACGAAAGCTTACAATCCCGCCATCATGACCTTTGCCGCTCTTGCGGCGATACTACTAGCCTTCGTGGGCAAGCTCGGCGCCGCGCTCTCCACGATCCCCGCTCCCGTCATCGGCGGCATCATGCTGCTGCTTTTCGGTATCATCGCTAGCGTGGGCATGGAGACCTTGATCAAAAACGGCGTGGATCTAGCCGAGCCGCGCAATATGATCATCGTCGCGCTCATCTTCGTCTGCGCGATCGGCGGCATGGTGCTGGACTTTGGCGCTATGAGCTTTAGCGGCGTGGGACTTGGCGCGCTCATCGGTATCACGCTAAATTTGGTTCTGCCAAAGACCAAGCATTTTGACGGATACTAAGTTAAATTTGCGCGGAAACAGGGCGAGCTGAGGCTCGGCATCTTCTGGAAATTTTGTTTTGAGTTAAATTCGTGTGAAAGTGGGTTAAATTTGCGCGGAGCGTGAGTCATTTCGCGCGGTTGCGGATAAATTTGAGCTTGGACTTTGCCGTCAAATTTACCCGCAGCTTTCGACGTCAAATTTACCGCAGCCTAAATTTTAAAATTTCCCCTGCAAGCGCTTTTAAATTTCTAACGTTTTAAACTAGCAAGATATATAATTGCCTTATGAAAAAGGCAGATAATTTAAGTAAATTTGATAAAAAGGCGCTAAAGCTCCTCTTTGCGGTGCTTTTCGTGCCGCTCTTCGTCTCGCTCGTTTTTATCTATGAGTTATCGGTGTATGACCGCTTGCGCGAGCTGCCCGCGTACGCGCAAAAGATCGGCCGCAGCGATTATTATAATATCGGCGGCAAAATTTATCTACGCTCTTGGAATTTTGCTCCCTACGAGTTAGAGGGCGGCGCGGACGCGGCGAGCTTTCGCGCGCTTGATACCGGCAGATACTCCTACACAAACGTCGGCATGGACGCTAGTAGCGTATTTTGCGGCGCTCGAAAGATGTCGGGGCTGGATCCCGCTCGCACTCAAAAGATCGGCTCTCGCTACTACAGCGACGGGCGCGTGAGCTACTTCTGCTCGGATGTCACGCAGCGCACGGGCGGCGCGATAAGCTACATTTACAAGGTATTTTTCCACGCCTTTGGGCTCTCAAAGTGGCCGCAGGAGTACAACTACCCCTACGCGAGGCTGGATACTAGCGCGCCCATCTCGCCGCTGACCGAGAGCCCGTACGTCGCAACCGACGGCGAGCAGGTATTTTACGAGGGTAAAATTTTAGAGGGTGCGGACGCAAAAAATCTAAAACAGATAAGGCGAAAAATCATATACGAAGACGGCCCCGAGCTGCCCGCGCACTTTCGCTTGATCGATAATTGGCTAAGCGACGGACGCAGCGTTTATAAAGGCGGCGAGAGGTTAAATTTCACGCCTAACGAGCAGATGTATCTGATGGAACCAAACGCTGGCATAGAGTTTCTTTTTGATCCCACCACGGGCGCGGTGTTTATGGACGGCGAGAGATTTGATGCTGCAAACGAGCCCTATACGCCGCTAAATTTTCGCTCCGGACATCAGGAATACATGCTGTTTGCGAGCAAAAACGGCATATTTTATCTAAGCAAGGATAAAATTTTAAATCGTCCGCGCGGCAGCGACATCGAGGGTCGGATAAAAGATGCGCTTTGGTACGTTTATTATAAATTTGGCGGAGACGCCAGCCGGCTAAGTGCGCTAAAAAGGGCAGGCGATAACCCGTTTAAAGGCGCCGTGCGGCAGATCTCGGAGAAGCTTTTGAAAGATGACGCGGGATTTTACTATCTAAATTTCTACTCGCATAGCGTCTACGTCACGGGTCGCAGCGGCAGGCATCTGGATAAGCGGACGAATTTCATCGAGCTGCGAAAGATCACGCTAGACGTGCATGATGATGAGGTGATGGCGCAGATCGCGGACGAGGCGGCTCGAAATTCCGAGATGTCGCAGCAGGTCTTTACCGCGCAGGACGTGGAGTATGAAAACGGCGCGGCCTTTTATATGTATTGCCTTGCGGTGGTTTTATTGCTCGGAGCTTGGATTTACAGCCACCTTAGAAAGCGCAGCTTGCGACGCGGTTAAATTTAGCGGTGCGACGGAAGGTAAATTTAGAGTGAGACAAAAATACCGACATCGTGTTATCAAGCACACCCTTGGCTACGGAAGGTAAATTTTAAGAGCGGGACGGCACGGCGGAGCAGTAAATTTAGATAGTGTTGCGGTTGTCGGCGCAGCAATGCGGCAAAATTTGGGTACTGCGATTACGAGTACGACAAGTGTAAGTAAAGAGAGACGGCTTTACCATATTTTTAAAGCGTTCCATTATGGGCAAGGCATCATGGCGGTGGGATGTGATAAACGGGCTATAAAAGCTAGAGGTATTGCATTGTATGTCGGCGCGCAATAATGAGGCGGCGGAGATAACGGGACGCGGTATAAGGTGGCACAATGAGATGTACAAAGCAAGCTTTGTAGCTTTGGCTTTATGAGACCTATTTAATTTCGCCGTGCGAGGATTATTGAGGCATGGTGAGCTCCGCTAAATTTAAAGGCGAGACGGGAAAGACGTCGTTTTTGCTTACGACGATGGGCGCGTGCTGAAGTAACCACTTTGGCGGCGCACTTTGTTTTAAATTTCATAGCGTCTGTTGGCTTAGGCTCGCGCCGTATATAATTTTAGTGGCAAAACGAGCGTAAAATTCCATGCTGCATTTGCACGGAAGCACGCAAACTAAGGTATTGCGTTAGACCTAGCAAGCGTTGATGTCGTACCGCTTCGGCAAAATTTCATTTTCAGTATTTTTTGTATCTCATTTGTGCTTATATGCTCGAGTGTTGCTTCGGCAAAATTTTATTTGTTAAACGCGCGCTGCCTACTTATCGCCACATTTGTTCGCACTGGGCAATTTTTGCTTCGTCTATATCTCCTAAGGCGCGCAGCATTTGAATAGTAAAATCAATAAATGCGTTTCCATTTGCTGTGATCATTTTACCGTCTACTACGGCTTCGCGATTTGTTTGTATAAAGGCATGCTTATTTTTGTATTTTGGCAAATTAACGATGTCTGCTAGACTATTTGCGGTGTGATGGCAGTCATTTAGCGCTCCTGCCGCCGCTAAGAAATACGCCCCGTCGCAAATACCGCCTACCACCTTGCCTTGTTGTTTAAATTCCTCTATTAAATTAGCAATTTTTGAGGCGTTTTCGCTAGGCAGTTCGCGCCATGAATTTCTAGCGCCGATTAACACGATTGCCGCGGCATCTGGCGAAATTTCATCTATTGTTAAATCAGGTTTTGCGCGTAAAGCTCCGAACGATACTTTCTCGTTTTTATCGGTTGAGAGGCATAAAGGATGCTATAGTCCGTGAAATATCGTAGTGCGGGAGCCAGTAGCGAAGCCTCCCAGTCGGCAAAGCCGTCTAAAATAACGATTACTAAAGTTTTCATAAAGTCTCCTTGAATAACCTACACTACTCAGTTCGGTTCGCATATCAAACTAAGCAAAATCGTAGAATTTATAAAATTTTTTAGAATTCCGCTTTGGATTTAGAACGGAATTCTATGATTTTTCAGGTACGCGCGATAACATCGCTTTAAAAAGCCCCGTCACCTCGGCGTGTCGCTAGATCGCTATATCTGCGTTTTGTTCTAGCTCTCGATATAGGTTTTTAGTTTGCGGCCGATTTTTGGGTGTTTTAGCTTTTTGATCGCCGAGCTTTCGATCTGGCGGACGCGCTCGCGAGTGATGTTGAGCTCCTTGCCGATCTCTTCAAGCGTGCGGTCGCTCTCGTCGTCAAGCAGTCCGA
>NZ_CALHHX010000078.1 GCF_938030685.1 uncultured Campylobacter sp.
AATTTTACTCGTTGTTTCCCGCGATCGTTTCGATTAGTTTGCGTTTGTTGCGGCGGTTGTAAAGCACCGACGAAAGGAGCGATAGCGCGATGAATAAGATCCCCACGGTGCCGGTTATGATCTCGCTTACTTCAAATTTCAGCTTGGCAAACATTATAAACGCTAAACACGCGATAGCATAGTGCGCGCCGTGCTCCAGATACGCGAAGTGCGACAGCGTGCCGCGGGCGATGAGATATAGCGTGATGGAGCGCACGAACATCGCGCCCGCGCCGAGACCTAGCATGATGATGAAGATATTATCGCTTAGCGCGAATGCGCCGATCACGCCGTCGAAGCTAAAACTCGCGTCCAGGGTTTCTAAATACAAAAAGCCCGCAAGGCCGTTTTTTATGCCGTCCGTGCCGAAAAGGCGGTCGAAGCAGGAGATGAGTAGATAGAGCAGGATCGCGCCGAAATACGCCGCGCCGAGCGTAGCCGAGCCCGTTTTAGCAAGCAGCACGAGCCCTGCGGCTAGAGCGATCAGCGTGGAGGCGTTTGGAATGCGCTTTAAAAATCGCACGAGCCCGTTATTTTCGATTATGCCTAGCCAGTGTAGCTCGCGCTGCGTATCGAAGAAAAAATCGCAAAAGACCATCAGCAAAAACGCGCCGCCGAAAACGTAAATTTGCGCCTCGTTCTCACTTAAAATTTCATGGTAGCGATACGGCTGCTTAAGTGCAAGCACGAGGGTTTCCCAAAGACCCAGATGCGCGCTTGCGGCGACGATTAGCACGGGGAATAAAAATCTCATGCCAAAAACCGCGATCGGAATGCCCCAGAGGATAAATCTGCTCTGCCACACCGGCGCCATATCTTTTAGCACCTTGGCATTGACTACGGCGTTGTCGAAGCTGAGGCTGATTTCAAGTGCGCATAAAAGCGCACAGATATAAGCGGCACCCGCGCCACCGATATAAAACGCGATAGCAAGCGCAATTAGGCTTACCACAAAAGAGGAGTAAAAATATTTCATCGCTGTCCTAGCCGATTTTTTGCGCGATTTTAGCAAAATTTAGCCCTAAATTCTATATAATTGCAAAAATTCCAAAAAAGGCAAAAGATGCTTACCAATCCCGTATTTATCAGTATCTGTGTGATGTGCGCGCTGTGCTTGCTGAGGTGCAACGTAATGCTCGCGATCCTAATCGGCACGATATGCGCCGTGCTCTCAAGCAATATCCCACTGAGCGATGCCATAAATTTATTCATAAACGGCAATCCCGAAAACGCCGGCAGTCTCGGCATGGGCGGAAATTTAGAAACCGCGCTTTCGTATCTGCTGCTAGGCGTCATCGCAAGCGCGATCTCAAAGACCAACTTAACGGCGATCTTGGTGCGTGCAGTGGCAAATTTAATCAGCGACAAAAAATACGTCTTTATCTTTTCGATCGCCTTTTTTGCGTGCTTCTCACAAAATTTAATCCCCGTGCATATCGCCTTTATCCCGATTTTGATCCCGCCGTTAGTCAAGATAATGAACTCGCTAAAGATCGACCGCCGCGCCGTAGCGTGCGCTCTGACGTTCGGCTTGCAGACGCCGTATATGGCGCTGCCGCTGGGATTTGGACTTATCTTTATGGGATTAATCGAAAAAAATATGAACGCAAACGGCATCGCAGTAAGCCTAAGCGACATATCGAGCGTGATGTGGCTAAGCGCCGTGCCGATGCTCGCGGGTCTCATTCTAGCCGTGATCTACTACCGCAAGCCGAGGGAGTATGCCGAAACCACACAGAGCCTAGATGCGCATTTTAGCGAGCTTAAGATGGGTATGCGAGAGTGGGGCGCGTTAGCGGGTATCGCGGTGTGCTTTGCGGTACAAATTTGGATCAAATCCCTTCCATTTGCCGCGCTTAGCGGAATTTTGGTAATGCTTGCTAGCAAAGGTATCGAGTGGAAAAAGCTGGATAATGTATTTGACGAGGGCGTGCATATGATGGGATACATCGCGTTTTTGATGCTGATCGCCGCAGGATACGGCACGATCTTAAAAGAAACCGGCGGCGTGAACGAGCTGGTGCACGTAGCGAGCACTTTAAGCGGCGGCAAGCTAGGCGGCGCGCTGCTGATGATCGGCATCGGACTGCTCGTGACGATGGGTATCGGCTCGAGCTTCGGCACGATCCCTATCATCGCTACGATATACTGTCCGCTAGCCGCGCAGTTGGGCTTTAGCACTGCAGCGACGATCTTTATCATCGGCGTGGCTGCGGGTATCGGCGATGCGGGCTCGCCTGCGAGCGACAGCACGCTCGGACCTACCGTGGGGCTGAATATCGACGGCGAGCATAGCCATATGTGGGATACCTGCGTACCGACCTTTATTTTCTTTAATATCCCGCTAATCATATTCGGCATAATATTTTCGATGATGTTATAGATTGCGGAATTTGCGCGGGTTTTCGCGGACGAAATTTTAGAATTTTAGAATTTTAGAATTTCGTCCGCGTGGCGTTGCCCGTAAATTTATAAATTTACGGACGCAAATATTTTTAAATTTAGCCGCGCGGCTTTGCTTTTAAATTTGCCTGCGCGCTTTTGCCAAAATTTATTTGCGTCGCTCGCACGATGGGCTTGAATTCACCCCTCGCGGCGTGTTGATGAAAATCATTGCTAAAATTTGAAATTTCGCATAAAATTGGCGAAATTTCATAGCAAGGAGCGGTGGTGGAGCAAATTTATCCTTACGTGCAGATCGTCCATCTCATCTGCGCCATTATCTTTTTGGGCTACATATTTTTCGACGTCGTGATTTTTTCGCGGCTTAAAAACGCGCTGGGCGCGGATTTTGAGCGCGTTAAAAAGGCGATCGGCTCGCGCGCGATTAAGATCATGCCGGTTTGCCTTTTTACGCTGATAATCACCGGCGGAATAATGATGAGCCGTTGGGTCGGAAGCGCTAATGGCGGGTATTTCGGCACGCCGCTTCAAAAAATCTTTATGCTAAAAGTCACCCTCGCGCTCATCATCGCCCTGTGCGTAGCGATAAATTTGAGCTGCCGCGCGATGGGGAGGCCCGCGCCTGAGTTTTTGCGAGTAAATATCCACAAGATCGCTTTTGTATTCGGATTCATCATCGTGCTTTGCGCCAAGCTGATGTTTGTAGTATGATTTATGGCGCAAAATTTAGCGCTGGCGGCACACTTTTATCGCGAAATTCTGCAGCGCGGCAAAGATTTAATTTTGCTTGCTTTTGAATTTTGTAGTTTGCTAAAAATTTTAAAATTCCGTTTTGCTGGGCGGGAGTAGAAATTTAAGAATTTTAAATTCCACTATGTCTGCGCTAAAGCGCGAAATTTTAAAATTCCACTCCTTTCTTGTGCTGTTTTGTCAAATGCAACCTGCAAGATTTGATCTCATGAAATTTTAAAATTTCATCGCAAGCTTTAATACGCTCATAAAAATATCTCGCGCAATTCTGCAGCTTTAAAATTTTGCAAAATTTTAAAAATTTTAAATTTTACCGCTAGGACGCGGATAAGAATTCTAAAAGAAGTTCGCGCAAAATCGAAGCAAACAATGAAAAAGCGAATTTATTTGACGATTTTACTTACTATTTAATAATCATTAAAGATATAAAAAGCTAAAATTGCTTTTCGCCCGCGGGCGAATTTAATGTCTGCTTGCCATTCGGGCGGGATTTTGAGGTTTCCCGTAGCCGTGGCAATGGTTTTGAAATTATTTATGAGAAAGGAAAAGGATGAAGAAATTTCTCTTAAGTCTGCTTGTCGCAGCTTTGGCTAGTAGCGCGCTTTGCGCAAGATCGCTCTCCGAGATCAAAAGTAGCGGAGTGCTTAGAATAGGCGTTTATGACGCACAGCCGCCGTTTAGCAAGATAGAAGACGGCGTGCATCAGGGCTTTGAGGTCGATATGGCAAACGCCATCGCTAAAGATATGCTTCCATCGGGCGGAAAGGTGGAGTTTACCTCCGTGCTTGCAAATCAGCGTATAAAATTCCTACAAGAAGATAAGGTGGACGCGGTTATCGCAACTCTTACCGTAACTCCGGAGCGCGAGAAGCAGATCGATTTTACGACCCCGTATTTTAGCGTCAATATAGGCATTTTGACCCGCGTTGAAGATAAGATTAAATCCTTAAATGAATTGCAAGATAAAACTATTTTAGTTCTTAGCGGCGGTACCGCAGAAACATACTTTGAAAAGCAAGGCTATAATATCGCCAGATGCGATAACGCAAACGCTTGCTACAAGGCGCTAAAAGCTGGACAGGGCGACGGGTATGCCGATGATAACCTAGTCGTGCTGGCTTATCCGGTATTAGATAAAAAGGTTGAAGTAAATATCAAGAATTTAGGCACTTCGGATTTCTTAGCCATCGGTGTGAAAAAGGGCAATTCGGAGCTTTTGGATTTTCTAAACGGCGAGCTAATCAAACTAAGCAAAGAGGGCTTTTTCAAAAATTCGTTCGACAATTTCATCGAGCCTTACTACAAAGGAACTGCAGAGAAAAAGTATTTCTTGCTGGACGATCTTTATAGCTTGCTGTAATTTTTAAAAAGGGGGACGCTATGAAAAAGATAATCTTGGCGTTGATGCTGGCTGTGTGCTCGCTTCTTAGCAACACTTTGACTCAAATCAAAGAAAAAGGAGTTATTCGCATCGGTATAGATGGCTCGTCTCCGCCGTTTAGCGTCGTTAAAGACGGCGAATATAGCGGCTTTGAGATACTCTTAATCGAAGGGCTTGTTAAAGAAATTTTCGGTGATAAAGGCAGCAAGATACAATATGTCGTAACGGTAGGTGATGACCGCATAAAAGCGGTGCAGGACAACAGAGTCGATTTAGATATCGCGCTTATCTCGGTTACAAAAGAGCGCGAGAAGCTGGTAGATTTCTCCGATCCATACTTTAGCGTAAATATCGGCGTGCTAACTCGTAGCGACGATAATATCAGAAAGGTCTCCGATCTAAACGGGAAGACTATACTAGCGCAGCCCGGCACTACTGTGTTTGATTACTTTACGAAACAGGGCTATAACGTAGTACCGTGTGCGAGCGCGAATGAATGCTTTAATGACCTAAAATCGGGCAAGGGCGACGGATACGGCGATGATAATCTACTTGTATTTGCTTATGCCGTAGTCGATTACAAGGTTGAGGTAAATATCAAGAATTTAGGCTCGACGGACTTCCTGGCCATCGCGGTGCAAAAGGGCAATACCGAGCTGCTTAACGCGGTAAATGCGGGACTAATTAAGCTAAGTAAAAAGGGTTTTTTTACAAAAATTTTTGATGAGAGTATTGAGCCTTTTTATAAAGGCACCATTGATAAAAAGTATTTCTTGCTGGACGATCTTTACAGCTTGTTTTAATTTAAAGTGGCGATGGATGGAATTCTATTCGCCGGCAAATTTTAGTAAAATTTAAAGGAATTTTATGAAAAAGATTATATTTGCGTTGTTAATCGCTTCGTGTTCGTTATTTGCTAACTCTTTAGCGCAGATCAAAGAAAAAGGGCTCATTCGTATCGGAATAGACGGCTCACTGCCGCCGCTTAGCGTCTCCGAGGACGGCAAATACAGCGGTTTTGAAATTTCGCTTATCGAAGAGCTAGTGAAAGAAATTTTCGGCGATAAGGGCGGCAAAATCGAATATATTGTAACTCTAGGCAACGACCGTATCACAGCCGTGCAAGATAACAAGGTCGATTTGGATATCGCAGCCATCACGGTTACGAAAGAGCGCGAGAAGCTAGTGGATTTTTCAAATCCCTACTTTAGCGTAAATATCGGTGTGCTAACTCGCACCGATGATAATATAAAAACCGTAGACGATTTACAAGATAAAGAAATTTTAGCAGAGCCCGGCACTACGGCTTTTGATTATTTTAATAAGGAAGGCTTTAAGGTTATCTCATGCGCTAGTTCGAGCGAATGCTTCCGCGCATTAAAATCCGGTCGCGGCAGCGGCTATGCGGACGATAATATGGTAGTTTTGGGCTATTCGGTCGTAGATCGCAAGGTAGAGGTAAATATAAAGAATTTAGGCACGACGGACTTTTTAGCTATCGCGGTGCAAAAAGGTAACGACGACTTGCTAAACGCTCTAAACGACGGGCTTGTCAAGCTCAGCAAAAACGGCTTTTTCAAGAAAATTTTTAACGATAGCATAGATCCTTTTTACAAGGGAAAGGCTGAGAAAAAATATTTCTTGCTAGATGATCTTTATAAAATGTTTTAATTCAAAGGACGAAATATGAAAAAAATTCTACTAAGTATTTTGCTGGGTGCTGGCGCGCTTTGCGCTAATTCCCTAGCAGATATCAAGCAAGCAGGCGAAATTCGCATAGGCTTGCAAGATTCCCAGCCTCCGTTTAGCTTCGATGATAACGGCACGCTAAAGGGCTTTGAGGTTGATTTGGCAAATGAGTTAGTCAAAAATCTATTCGGCAATAAAAAGATCAAAATCGACTTTATCGCCGTAGCATCTAAAGATCGCGTCCCCTCATTGGAGCAAAACAAAGTAGATCTCATCATATCCAAGCTTACCGTCACAAAAGACCGCGTTCAGAAAGTTGATTTTTCCTATCCGTATTATTCAGTGCAGATCGGCGTGCTAAGCCGTAAGGACGATAATATTTCAAGAATCGATCAGATCGCGCATAAAAAAATTCTAAGCGTTAAGGGCACAACTGCCGAGGAGCACTTCAAAAACGCGGGCTATGAGATTGCGACATGTGCCGATGCGAATGAGTGTGTTGCCAGACTAAAGGCTGGCGAGGGCATAGGCTTTGCTGACGATAATACCGTAGTGCTAGGATACGCTAGAAACGATGCCGCGCTTGATGCAAAAATCATCAACCTCGGCAAGGTAGATTATATAGCCGTTGCCCTATCTAAGGGCAATACCGAGTTGCTTGATGCGGTTAATAGCAGCCTGGTAAAAATGTATAAAGCGAAATTTTTCCATAAGGCTTTTGACGAGGATATCAAGCCATACTACGGCGGCAAGATCGATAAAAAGCACTTCACGCTTGATGAGGTTTATAGCCTGTTTTAAATTTAGACGTATTTAAAATTTTAAGGCGCCCTTTGGCGTCCAAACATACCCGTAGCTGCGATATTTGATCGCAGCTAGCTTTTACTGCCAAGGCTTCGGCGGCATTTATAATTTAAATTCCGTATTTTTACGGATCCCGGTTGCGATATAAAATTTTATGATGTTTTGATATGCGGTTGTGAAAGGGCGCGGCTTATAAAAGATAGCCGGTCGCAAGAAATTCTAATCCGAGTAGTAAAATTTTATATCCTTTTTCAGTTGCGTCGGCAGTATATTAAATTTAGCCCTAAAAATTTTAGAAAAATGCGATAAATTATTATATCCGACTATTTTGGCGGCTTCGTTTACGCTGATTTGATCTAGACTCAATAGCTCTTTTGCAATTCCAAGCCGCTCATTTGTCAGCATCGCATAAATGGTCGTGCCAAAATATGCTTTAAAATCCCTTTTTAGTGCAAATTCATTCGTGGCACAAAGACGAGCGAGCTCCTTAATGCTAGGTGGGTTTTGCATATTTTCAAGTAATATTTTCTTTGCTTTTTGGACTGTTTTTATGTCATTTTCATCAAGACTAAGCGTATTTTCAGGCTCATTAAATTTATAAAAACTTTTATAAAGCATCTCTAAAATTTTACTTTCCATAAAAATTTCGCGTATTTTGCCGTCGTATATCGTGGCATTTTCGATTTCTTTAAGGATGATATTTTGCACGGCGCTTGTTTTAAATTTCTTCATGCAAACTGCTTGATCTAAATTCAAATTTTTTAAAATTCCTAGTTCATTTGCAAAAGCGGTGCTAAGTGCTATGCATGAGCTTTTATAGTGTTTATTTTCAAGCTCGTGAACGCCACGCAATTTGCTTTGCATAGTTCCGAGCCAAAGCTCGCCCTTATTTAAAATGAATTGATCTTTATCCGATCTGAAGCAGATAGGATTTTCGCCCGTATTGAAAAATAAAAATGAATAGCGGCTACCTCGCTCGTGGCGATGCAAAAGAAAATCTCTGCAAATTATATCGCTGCTATAATATCCTATCTCTCCGCCCGTATAAAAAGAGCTAAAGTTGAATTTTATACTTTCGCTTTCAAGCTCGGTTTTGTTATACCTGCATTGCTTGGACGGCTCAATGTCGTTAGATATTTTTTGCAAAAAATCGTCTAAACTTATCTCCTTGCTCATCTTATCCCTTTAGCGTTTAAAATACTCCCTCTGCCGTTTAGTATTTCTTGATAATGCATATCTTATTATAGTAAAATGAGTTTAAATTTTAATAAGAAAAGGGGCGTTTGTGCGCGCAATATATAAATTATCGCTGATCACTGCTATAGCGACAGCCGGGATATCGAGTGAGATAGAAAAACAAGGCAAAAGCGTAAATTTGGGTGAAATTACCGTAGTCAGTGCTACGGGCTATCGGCAAAATATCCAAGACGCACCCGCTTCTATCTCCGTTCTTACGCAAAAAGAGATACAAAAGCGCAACTACCAAGATATCTCCGCAATGGTAGAGGACTTGCCGAGTGCCTTTACCGCAACACTAGGTGCTGCATCGAGAAAAGGCATAAGCCTAAGAGGCCTATCTCAAAAATATACAAAAATTTTAATCGACGGTAGGCCCGCGACCAGCGATAGCGCTTATAAAGGATTAAGAAGTATTGGTAGCAGTCAGAATTTCTTGCCTCCCGCAAATGCGATAGAGCGTATAGAGGTCGTCCGCGGTCCTATGAGCTCGCTTTACGGCAGCGACGCTATGGGCGGAGTAATAAATATCATCACTAAGGGCTTTTCAAATGAGCTTAGCGGCAATGTAAACGGATACTATACTTTTGCTAAAAAATCGCAAATAAAAGGTGATTATCAAACGGGTTTTTATCTAAACGGAGCTATCGTCCCGGACGTGCTAGGTATCGCACTTTACGGCAGATTTTTTGAAAAGATAGAGGACAAGGAGCCTTATGCGAATAGAAATAATGAAGAGACGAATATGGGCGCAAAACTAATGTATAACGTAACGCAAAACGATGAGGTAGCGCTTGATTATCGTAAAGTAAATAATAAATTTAGGCGTACATACGGGCGTACGCGAACAACCTCGGGAGGCAATAACGATATTGCGAAAGAGGATATGAAAGGCTACACCGCAAGCCTGTCTCATCAGGGAAAATACGATAAGTTTATGTTAGATAGCTATGCAAATTACGATAGCATGAAAGAAAGCGGCGCCCAGGATCTGCGTCTTAGAACGACTACGCTAAATTCTAAAGGCTCATATTTTTTCGATTCAAATGCTCTGAGTTTGGGCGTGCAATACCGAAGCGAGAGATTAAACGAAGCCGCTACTACCGCAGATGAGGCAAATGTCAAAAGATGGGATTATTCGATCTACGGCGAGGATGATTTTTATCTAACTGATGATTTAACGCTAACCGGCGGAATCAGATATAACCGCGATAAGGACTATGGCGGCCATATATCGCCGCGTACTTATGCCGTTTACCGTTTAAACGAAAGCTTTTCTATTAAAGGCGGCGTTTCTACGGGATATTCAACTCCGGATATTAAGCAGCGTAGCGAGGGCCTTGCCCTGCCATTTGCAGGAGGCCAGGGAGCGCAGATAGGCAGAAGCTCTTTAAAGCCTGAAAGCAGCATAAGCTACGAAGGCGGGTTTTCTTACGACGATAACGATAAATTTAACTTTAGCGCTACCGCGTTTTATACCAAAATCAAAGATGGAATTTCTACCAAATTGATTTGCCGTCCAAGACCGGGAAATCCTTGCGTGTATAACGGCAAAACTTACAGGCGCGGTATTTGGGATACTATAAATATCGGGGAAGCCGAGGTTAGGGGTCTAGAGCTAAGTAACGATTATCAAATTTTAGATAATTTGAAGTTGCATGCAAACTATGCCTATACGAAATCCGAGCAAAAAACGGGTAGTGAGAAGGGCAAAACCTTAAATAATTTTCCAATCCATTCGGTAAAGCTAGGATTTGATTACGACGTAAGCTCCAAGCTAAACTTATGGTCGCAAATAAATTATTATAGTAGGACGCGCGATAGCCTAAGCTACGATGAGGATATCCGCTCATACACACTTTTTGATCTGGGCGCGAGCTATAAAGTTACAAAAGACGCAAGTTTAAATTTTACGCTTTATAACATATTCAACGAATTCGTACTAACGCGCTCGGGAAATTATCAAATGATGGTTGTAGATGGGATGAAGGCGCAGGTTGGATTTAACGTGAACTTTTAAATTCGCGGCGCATAAATTTCGTCCGCGGATTTAAAATTTAAGGAAATTAATGGCGATTCTAAAAAGGAAAAAATTTTGGTTCAACGTCCACCTTATTTTGACGCTTATATGCTGTGTGCCGATCTTAATCATAGCCCTTAGCGGCGCTATTATCTCGTATCACGACGAGATTATAGATGCGTTAAATCAAAGCAAATCTTTCGTGAGTCCGAGCGAAAAAGATGCCCTCGAACCCGCCGAAATTTTAAATATTTTCAGAAAAGTCAAGCCCGGTTTTACGCTCAGTTATTATAGAATTCCTCAAAATAAAAATGAGGCGATTAGGCTTTCTGGCACAGATTCTGGCGGCGAGTTTAAATCATATTTTATAGATCCTTATAGCGGCGAAATTACTTCGGAAAATATAGGCGATACGTTTATCGGCGTAATACTAAACCTACATACCAATCTAGGATTTGGGCTAAGCAAAAACGAAACTCTGCGGCTAATAGGCAAAAATATCGTAGCGTTTAGCACAATTATGTTTATTTTAGTCTTAATTTCAGGCGTGGTGATCTATTATCCTAGCTTTAGAGGAAAGATTTTACGCGCATTTAGGATAAATTTTAAAGCGAGAGGTTACACGTTTTTATATAGCTTGCACGGCGCGGTCGGAGTTTTGCTGCTGCCCGTTTTGCTTATGATAAGCGCTAGCGGGCTTTATTGGTCGTATGATTGGATAGCCAAAATCACCAACAGAGCGCTAGGGGAAAAGGAAATTTTTAGAAAAACGAGTTTTACCGAAGTGCGAGGATTTTCGCTTGAGGATGAAGATAAAATTTTAAATTTGCAGACGGTATTTGATATTTTTAAGCGCGAACGTGGTGAAAACTACGAATTCTTCAATATTATCGCCCAAAAAGATGGAGAAAATTTTATGATCTTTTATTTCGATAAAGGCGAAAAGAGCGAAGAGCATATGAATACGATGAGTATAAACGTTAAAAAGGGCATCTTGCGGCATGCTCGCTATGATGATGCGAAAAGCACCATGCCGCGCCCTTTTGCTATACATAAAGCCGTTTTGAGCGTGCATTCGGGCTATATCTTCGGCGAGGCAGGTAAGTTCTTATTTTGCGTAGTGGCGATTTCAGTGTTATTTTTTATAGTTACGGGATTTTGGATGAGCATAAAAAGAATTTATAAGAAAAGATAAATCTACGAATTCAAAGCGGAGAGATAGCTTATCCGCGGCGTAAATTTAAAATTTTATCCGAAGCAGTATCGCTTCTTTTCAGCTAATAAAATTTTATGTGTAGCGCTTTGAAATACTGCGTGCAGAGTCTTTGTGGGCCTTGTGCCGCATCTTGATTTTGTTAAATTTGCTTCGGCGTTTCAACCGCGCTCATTTGCCGCTCATAAAATCCCTAATGTTTTGCGCGATCATCTTTATCAGCCGTTTGCGAGCCTCGACGCTTGCCCATGCGATGTGGGGCGTGATGACGACGTTGCGGCGATTTTTCACGCGCAGCAGCGGATGATCCGCCCTCATCGGCTCTGTTTGCAGCACGTCAAGCGCCGTGCGCAAGCCTCGCTCGTCCACGGCGCGAGCCAGCGCGTCCTCATCCACGATGCCGCCGCGACCAAAATTCATCAAGATCGCCCCCTCTTTCATCTTCGCAAGCTCCGCCTCGCCGATCAATCCGGCCGTTTTTTGATTTAGCGGGGCGTGTATCGAGACGATGTCGCAGGCTCTCAAAAGCGCGTCCAGGCTCACTCTGGCAAACTCGCCGTTGTCGTTCGCGCCGCTAGTGGAGTAGTATCTCACGTTTGCTCCGAACGCAGCGGCGATGCGGGCGATCTTTGCGCCGATCTGTCCAAGCCCGATGACGCCGAATTCTTTGCCGTAAATTTCGCTAATCGGCGCGTCAATGTGAGTAAAAATTTCGCTCTCGCACCATTTGCCGCTGCTGCCGTAATCCGCGTAGTATCCGAGCGCGTTGGTTAGCGCAAACAGCGACGCGAAGGTCTGCTGCACGACGCTTTGCGTCGAATAGCCGGCCACGTTTTTCACCGCGATGCTGCGAGCCTGCGCTGCATGCATGTCGATATTATTCGTGCCCGTGGCGCTTACGCAGATCAGCTTAAGCGTGGTTTGCGCCATGATCTCATCCGTGATTAGGACTTTGTTGGTGATGACGACGTCCGCGCCGGCTAGGCGCTGTGCGGTTTGCGCGGGCTCGGTCATCTCGTAGCTTTCAAACTCGCCCAAGCCTGCGATCTCGCTAAGATCGGCATCGCCTCCAAGCGTCGCGGCATCCAAACATACGATTTTCATATTTCCCCCTTTGCGTTTTAAAATTTAAGCCGCCCGCGCGGCTAAATTTAGTTGTTAAATTCCGTCGCGCGGTCGGATCGCGGCGCTTAAGCGGTAAAATTTAGCCTCGCGAAATTTGGCTATTGCGTAAATTTGCTCTAGTGGAATTTTACTATCGCGAATTTTGCCCTCGCGAAATTTAACTCAGCGGCGCGTGGGGCGTTAAATTTTAAAATTCTAACTCGCGCCGAGGCAAGCGGTAAATTTTACCACCGCCGGAATCCGCGTTAAATTTTAACTCGTATCAAAGCGAGAGATAAATTCCTCTGCAGCTCGCGTTTAAATTTTAAAATTTTAATGTGTGCAAATCTCGCTCCGCACGGAATTTTAACTTGCGCAAATTTAACTTGCGCGAAATTTTATCCGCGCAGAATTTTAGTCGCGCCGCTACGTTAAATTTCGCCGTAGTTTCCTAGCGTTAAATTTTACCGCTGAGCGGCGATAAAATTTACCGCCGTGAGAGCCTTACCGTCAAAGTTACTGCCAAAATACTCCGCCCTAAAATTTCTCAAATTTTATAAAATTCGCCGCGCCGCTACTGCGCGTCCTCGATGTAGTGCCCCACAAATTTTGAAAGATTATTGAGTATCTCGCCGCCTTTGCGGAAGCCCAGCGCGCAGCCTTCATAGGCGAAAAATACCCCCGCTTGGTAGCTCTGGGCGCGCTCGTCTTTGTTTAGCTCGTAAAATTCCTGATACAAAAATTTCTGATTTCCGTATTCGCCGCCGTTTTCCTCTATCTTTCTGCCGTCCGCGTCGAAAATCGCCACGTTCGCCCCCTCGCGCGCCAAAAACGGCTTTTTGATCATCTTTTTGCCGATGATCGGCGAGAAGGAGCTTTGCAGCAGCAGCGGGTGGTTCGGATAGAGATCCCATAGGATTTTCATAATCCCTTTGCTTTGAAAAAGCAGCGTGTACGCGGGGTTTAGAATGATCGCCTTTTGATTTTGCACGATGTTTTTTAGCAGTATCGCAAGCTCGCCCTCCTCGATCGCGATCGCCTCCCAAGGGATCAGCTTAAACCAATACTCGTAGTTTTCGCCGTCAAAAAACACTCCCTCTTCGTCGTTAAATTCCACCTCGTCCACGTAGGCAAAGCGCGTCTTAAAGCCCGCATCCTCCGCGGTCTGCTGCAAAAGCTTCGTCGTCTTTTCGTCCTCGACATTGCCCGCGACGCTGCTAAATAGAATTTTCCATCCCTCATAAAATTTAGAAAAATCCCCAAGCTCGCCGTCAAGCACCACGAGCCGCTTGAAATTATCGCGTAGCGCGTCGTAGAGGTCGTTGAACTGGCTTGCCTCGTCCATGCCATTTTCTTTCAGCATCGCCCACTGGATGATCGCCGTCTCAAACACCGCCGTGGGCGTGTCGGCGTTAAATTCTATCAGCTTGATCGGCTTGCCGTCCAGCCCGCC
>NZ_CALHHX010000079.1 GCF_938030685.1 uncultured Campylobacter sp.
GCGTGCGCGAAGCGGAGCGGATCATGGCCGAAATATCGCACGAAATGGAGCATCTGGGCATCACGCACACGACGCTGCAGTGTGAGAGCAGCGAAAACGAATGCGCTGACGAGCTAATCTGCGAAGTGAGATCAAACGACGCGGGCGGGCATTTGGGGCATAGTCATTAAAATTTAGATTTAAAATTCCGCTCAATTTAGAATTTAAAATTTGGTTCGATTTTTAAATTTTAAATTTGCCTGCGCAGTGGAATTTCGGAATTTTGGAATTTTGAAGTTTCAAATTTTAAAATTTTGCGCTCGTTATGAAATTTTAAATCCCTACGCGTGGTGGAATTTTAAAATTTCGCCCCGCGGACGCCATTTCAAAATCAGGTGCTGTACGCGCAAAATCGCAGAATTTTACGTAGCGGGTCGCCGCATCATTCAAAACAGCGCCTATACGCGTTTGTAGAATTTTAATTTGACGAGAGCAGCAGGCTAGCAAATGCAGCGAAATTTATCGAACGCACGGAGTGGTTTTAAATTTAGCCAAGCGCCTTCTATTTTAATAGCACGGAGATGACACAGCGCGCGCTACATTTTTAAATTTAGCCAGCATACCGCGCTTCTAAATTTTAAAATTCCGTGCCGCGAATTGAGCTGTAAATAAAACCGTAAATTTAAATTACGCTCAAAATTTTGGCTAAATTTCACTCATCAAATTTTCCTACCGATTTGAGCCTGTTAAAAGCAAATTTGACGTATAATCTCGCGAAATTTCAGGGAGCCAAGGTGCGCAAAAACATAAAATACCTAATTTACAAGTTTCTTTTAGGCAATGTCTTTTTGGCAGTTTTTTTGATTTCATTTTACGTTGCTTCATTGCACCTCTCAAAACTTTTAAATGTTAATATAGTAGACCTTTTGAAGGGATATTTTTTATTCCCGGGCGATATTCGTCTGCCTTTTACGACGGTAATTCTTGAGTTATTTTCCTTCTATATCAGTAGCAGTTTGAGCGATTTTTATGTCAAAGGCATCGATCGTAAGCTCAATGTTATATTTTTCATCGCATTTGCTACGATAGGAATTTTAGCTCTTACCGCCATCATTCTTATCGCGACATTCGGTTTTATGATATATGGTATGGATTTGGATAAAAAATTAGTAGCGATTTTATCCGCTGCGGCATTATTCATGGGCATCTGCTCAACGGTATATTTATTTCGCAAAAGCGATTACGAGCTCGGTAAATTTTTGCAAATTATCAGCCGAGAAAGAAGCGGGGAGATCGATAAAAAGCTATTTCCTATCTTGCTGCTTATTATATCTGCAATTTGGTTGGGTCTTATCTTTTTTGCATCTAGATAAAGCCAAGCGCCCAGTTTAAATTTCGTCCGTCTGCGCTAAATTTAATAGGCGTAAATCACCCGCACGGCGCGACGGAATTTTAAGCACGAAATATTTTTTATTAAAATTTAAACCTATGCACTATAATTGCAAGAATTAAAAAGGACGGCAATCGGTTATGAAAAGAGATATATTAATCGCGATTTTAGGCTTACTTTGCGCCTTTATAGATATTAATTACATAGGTTTTCTTATCGCATTAAATTTGATGGTAGTCTTGGTTTGCGCCGCTTTTCCTTTTATGAAAAAGAACTATATATTTTTTCTACTGCTTGTCTTAAATTTAGCTTTGTATTTGAATAATATCTACACCCCTTTTGAAAAGCCAGAGCTTTGGACTTATAGCATACCTGCGCTGGCAAATGCGACATATGTATTAGTAGCGCTAGTTTATGCTTCGGGATTTGTCGCTTTTGTCCCGCTTATGGCATATATCTGTTTTTTATATTCGCTCTGTGTCGTTACCTGCGGCATACGTGAAAAATTTCAAAGCTTACGCTAAATTTACGATTAAAATTTTAAGCCGTTGTTTCGTATAATTTCGCAAAATTTTAAGGATTGCGTATGAAAATATATTTCTACAAATTACTTCTAGGCATCTTACTGACGGGCGTATTCTCATTCTCGCTCGGCTTTACTTTATCGCACGTAGGTATCATATTGAATGCAGTTTTTGGCGTACCGCTATTGCCCTACGCTCCTTTTAAGGCCGAGCTCGCAAAAGCTATCCTAACGATAATTTCAGCATTTTATATTGCTGATAAAATTATCGACTTTCGCATTTTAGGCATCGATTGCAAGCTAAATTTTATATTTTTTATCGCCTTTTCGACGATAGGCGTGATTATCGTTTCTTTTCTGTCTTTGTTTTTAATTTTCGGCATGATCGTATGGCAGAAATCTGATACGGCATTTGCGGCGATGTGCCTATCCCTCGGATCGATTTGGACCGCCTGGCTATTTCATATCAGTGAATACAAGCTTGGGGCTTTCTTGCAAAATTGCAGCCCTAAAAGGAAATATAATATAGATAAAGTGCTAGTGTTCGTCATAATAATAGTAGCGCTGCTGATTCTTATACCGATAATAGCGAAGCTTTTGTGATTTTTATTTTAAAATTTTAAACCAGCCGTAGAATTCGTTCGCTTCTAGGTGCGGATCGCCTGCGCTAGAGATAAAAAGCGGCCGTAGCGCGGCATTTGCTCTGAAATTTCCCGCGTCTCTCATCTGCGCGCTGTAAAAAATAAGCGCGTGGCTCGCAAACTGCGCAAACTCGTCAAACGAACTCACCCCCGCCTCTATCATCGTGATTTTTGCGTCCGCAGGCAGCGAGCGCGAGACCTCCACCTTACGAGCCGCGACGCCGAAAAGCGGAATGCTCGCATCAAAATCTGAAAACGCGCAGCGCGAGTATATCCACACATTGGGCGCGCGCAGCTTTAGATTTTGCGGCGCGGCACGCACGTCTAGCGCCAGCATATCAGCATTGCCCACCAAAGCGCTAATTTCATCAAATTTAGCCGCACGCACGTCCAGCGTCGGTCTGTCGGCGCGCACGGTCTGCCCACCCACGCCTACGTAGTCGCACACGCTGCGCAGCTCGTGCACGAACGCGCGCTGCTTCTCGCTGCCGATCCGCCCATGCACCGCGCCGTTTAGCGCGGCGTTGATTTTGATGAAGCAAAAGCCGCTCTCGCGCGCCAGATAAAACGGCTCCGCAAGCTCCGCCGCCGCGGCAGAGCAAACGTCAAATTTCACCTCTATGCCCCCACGGCGTAAAATTTCCGCACCGCCCGCAGCCTGCGCGTTCGTATCGCGCGCGCCGATTACCACGCGCGATAGCCCGAGCTGTGCCAAAAGCTCGGCGCAAGACGGGGTCTTGCCGCGGTGCGCGCAAGGCTCGAGCGTGACGTAGGCGCAAGCGCCGCGCAAAAGCCCGCCGTGGCGGTTTAAGATGAAATCGTAAGTGAAGCTCGGCTGCAAGAGCGCGCTTTTTAGGGCTTTTGTGTTTTGAAATTTAACGCCGAATTTGCGGGCGTATTCGCAAGCGAAATCCTGTGCGAAATTTGCGTCCAGATCGCATAGCACGGCGAAAACGGCGTTTGCCTCGGCATGCAAAAAGCCCGCCTTTTTATGCGCGCCTATGCCAAGAACCCTGCCGCTCTTATCCAGAAGCACGCAGCCCACGGCGGGGTTGGGTAACGCCAGAGCCTGATAGCGCCACGCAGCCCGCAGCGCCAAATCCATGTAAAATTCGTCGTTCATACAAAATCCAAAATTTAAATTGTCCCGCTCCGCCGCGATCGCTTAGCAAAATTACGGCAGAGCGGAGAACTCGCCTACTCCCATCAAATCGCGCCTCGGGCGCAAACCGACTCGCCCACTTGCGCTCTTCCTTGCTGTACCGGATAGCGCCGACTCGCACTTAGCCCACTTGCAAGAGCCAAGCTTGCTTTAAACGCCAAATTTATCGGAGCTTACAAGTCGCGCGCCGTATGTGTCTGAGAGAAATTCCGCGCGGAAGCGAAACTGCGAAATCTTACCACAGGTTTTAGAATTTTATCCTAAATCGCAAATTTTGCGGCATCCGTTTCGCGCGCGAACGGCACAAAATTTTACGCTTATCGTGCAAAAGAGCGTCTGCCGATAGCGTGGAGAAGCCGGCTTTGCGAAGTAAAATTTTAATAGGCGCCATGGCAGAACCGCAATCGAGCGTGAATATGCAGTCCCGAAAGACACGGCTTAATTTCAGCTCAAATTCAGGGGGGGGGTAGAATTACGTAATTTTTTTCAAAGGATTAAAATGTCTGAACAACCGACCGTTCAATCCCAATCAAACGTGCTTGGGATACTCTCCATAGTCTTTGCGATTTTAGGGATATTTTTTCTAGGGATCGTCTTTGTTCCGCTTGCGTTTTTGTGCGCGATCGCCGCGACCTATCAAGCCGTCAAAAAGCAAGCCTCGCTCGTAATAGCGATATTAGCGTGGATCCTTACGATCGTAGGGCTCATGACGTCGCCCGTACTGCTAGCTACGATCGGCATCTCCGCTTCATAGTCGCAAACATCCGCGCCGCTTGGCCGGCAATCGAAATTTCGCTAAGCGGCGCGCAAACCTCTGCTCGCAGAGTTTTAAAACGTAAATTTATGGGCGGAATTTCGCCTTAAAATTCTACAGACAAAATTTTAAGGCGAAATTTGGCACAGGAATTTTGTATCAAAAATTTAAGGGCGGAATTTCAACGTGGAATTTTGCCGCGCCGAAACAGCGCGTAAATTTTAAATTTAGCCGCTTTCGAGCGCGACGTAAAATTCTAAAGCAACGCGCAAGCGTCACGCAAAACTTATCTTTTAGCGGCGCGGTGTGAAATTCCAAAACGGCACGCGCGGCATGTGAATTAAAATTTACGCAGCAGAAATCGCCGCGAAGCTTGCTTTTTAGCGGTACGATCCGAAATTTCAAAGCGCCGCCTAGCGGCATAAAAAATTACCTTTTATCGGCGTAAGATAAAATTGCAAAACAGGCGAGCGGCGCCGGAAATTTAAAATTTTGCGCCGAGCGCCGCGAGAGATCAAAAGCGACCGACAGCGGCAAATTTTTAAAAAATCCAAAATTTAACATGCTCGCGTGCCCATGCGACGCAACAAGGCGGTGCTGCGGGCATGTCTGCGCGAAAGGCTCATATTTATCGAATTTCACTCCGCCCGTAGCCGCACATTCGTACCGATGCCGACAATCGCAAACCTAAGCCGCAAAAAGCTTAGCGAAACGGCGTTTCGCCGCGGTACGCATGCGATCAATTGCAACGCGAAAATGCTTTCGTGCGATACGATCAAGCTCAATGCGAAAGACTTGCGCGCAGCATGTGTTTTTTGAAAGCCACACCGAATATCGCGCGCTAAATTAAAAAGCGAGGCGAGATGCTGCGAGCCGTGCATCGCTCGCGATAGACGCAATACTTAAAAGCGCACAAAAAGCAAGGCAAATCCAAATTAGCCTCGCCGCTTTAGCTTGAAATTTAAGTCTACGCTTCTCAAACACCACACCCCAAAGCCCTACGTGCAAAATTTTAAAAATCTCCGCCGCTACCACTGCACGTAGGTTCGCGCCTTTTTGATCTCATCGAGCCGTACGCTTACCTCGCCGCCGTCCGTGCGCAGTCTAAGCACGCCGCCTTCGCAGCCAAGCACCTCGCCGCTTAGCTTCTGCCCGTCCGTGCGGCTTAGACGCACCAGCTCGCCCACGGAGTTTGCGAAATGCTGCGACTTGCCTAGCTTGCGCTCAATCCCGGGCGAGCCGACCTCCAGCGTCCACTCGCCCTCAAGCGGCGGCTCCACGTCGAAAATCGGCGAAAGCAGCCGCGATAGCCGCTCGCAGTCGTCTAGACCCACGCCGCCCGCTTTCGTGATACTGATGCGATAGATCGTTCTGCCGTTTTCACTCACCGTCTCCACGTCGTAAAGCTGCACGCCGCACTCGCGCGCTAAAGCCTCTAAATCAACCATTTTTGCGCAGCTCCTCCTCTATTTTGTCAAAAAGATCGTCCATTTTGTTTTGATACTCCAAGCGGTCGTCAAATTTGAAGTGAAACGCGGGGCAGCGGTACCAGCCCTCCGCCTCGGCGCAGAAGTTTTGCAAATATCTCGCCACGCGACCGAGCTTTTCGAGCACGAATTCCTGCTCACGCTCGTCGAAGGCGTTTTTATCCAGATACACAAACGCGTCGTAGCGCCCGCGCTTGCACTCCACGTCGGTGACGCACAGCCCGCGCAAAAGCTCGTCCTCAAGGCTCGCGAGCGCTTCGGGGATGAGCTGCTTTAGCACGCTTTGCGTGCGAAGTCTTCTAAGTTCGGTCGGATTCATCTTTACCTCGCTATCTTAAATCGCCGCAGATTATACGGCGATGGAATTTTATTTTACGTCTTGCGATGACGGAATTTTATTGCTTTGTCGCAGCGGAGCGTCCGTCTTGCGGCGACACAGAATTTTATTTCGCGTCCATCCTATGGCGATGCGGAATTCTATCTCGCTTCGGCGCGGCGGCAACGCAGAATTTTATCTCGCTTCGGCATGACGAAATATCCGCCCTGCGGCGACGCGGTCTGTTTAAATTTGACGCGGCGCGCGTCGCGCCGGAGCGTCCATTTAAATTCTAAGCGGTTTGCTGCGCGCTGGTATTGCAAACGGCGCCGCACTTTTTAGAATTTCGCTCTTAAATTTTAAAAGGCACAAGCCCTGCTTTAAAATTTTACTTTTAAATTTTAGCCCGTACTTTGCGTTTAAATTTAAAACGCAGATCGCGCAAGAATTTTGCGGCTCGCGTACGGAAGCTCGTCGCGTAATTGCATGGCTACCGCAGAAATACTACCGCGCCAAGACGCGGTGCTATTCCGCGCCGTGCTCTGCTCGCCACGGTGCTATATTGCTGCCGCACTGCCCGTCTTGGCGCCGCAATAATACGGCGCGCGGCGGCACCCTCTTTGCGCTACGCTCGCTTACTGCGTCGCTATTTACGATATCCATTGCCGTCTTTTGGCGGCGCCGCAATGACACCGCACGCCGTTGCGGCTTTATTTTGCGCCGCTTGCACCGTGCCGTTCTCCGCGTCGCTATTTTGCCGCACACTGCGCCGATTTAGAATTTATCTTAAATTTTAGAAACGCTTCGATGCTGCGCGAGATCTAAATTTTGCCGCTTTAAAATTTCAACTTTGCGATTAAATTTAAAATTTAAGTCGCGCGGAAAAACTGCGATCAGCAAGCGGCGTCAAATAAAATTTAATCGCAAAGACGCGCTGCAAGAAAAATCTAAACATTAAAATTTCAAAACTAGCGCTATGTAGCAGCGCCTCACGCAGAAACCGACAAAATTTAAAGCCTTGCTCGCGCATTCCGCCGCTAAATTTAAAAGGCGAAATTTCACGCCCAAATTCTGCGAGCATAAAATTTCAAGGCGCGATCGAGGCTTAAAATTTAGCCCCAAGCCGTGCAAACGAAGCCAATGCCTACGCGGAATTCCGCGAGCATTAATCGATCGTAGCCTGCTCCTCTTTTTGCTTGTAGCTTTCGATAAAATCGCCCACGCGCATATCGTCGTAACCCTCGATGCCTACGCCGCACTCGAAGCCTTTGGCGACTTCCTTGGCGTCGTCTTTGAAGCGCTTGAGCGAGCTGACGTTGCCCTCGAAAACGATGACGCCCTCTCTGATGACGCGGATATTCGCGCCGCGAGCGATGAGCCCGTCGGTAACCATGCAGCCCGCGATCTGCCCGATCTTAGGCACGTTGATGACCTGGCGGATCTCGGCCTGGCCCAAGGCTTCCTCGCTGATGATCGGGCTCATAAGGCCGCCCAAAAGCGCCTTGATATCGTCGATTAGATTGTAGATGACGTTGTAGGTCTTAATCTGCGCGCCGCGCTCCTTGGCAAGCTCTTTGATCTCGCCCGTAGGACGGACGTTGAAGCCCAAGATCACGCAGTTTTCGCTAGCGCTTGCTAAGGCGATGTCGTTTTGCGTGATACCGCCGATGCCGCTGTGGATGATATCGACCTTGACCTCGTCGTTGCGAAGCTTCTCAAGGCTTGCTTTGATAGCCTCCAGCGAGCCCGCAACGTCAGCTTTGACGATCACGGGTAGGCTTTTTAGCGAGCCTTCGGCGATCTTGGCGCTTAGCTCGTCAATAGTGACCTTGGTCGATTTGCTAAGCTCTTTTTGGCGCTGATGCTCGTAAATTTTACTCGCGTACTCGCGCGCTTCCTTATCGCTTGAAACGCCGATCAGCGTCTCGCCGGCGCCCGGAACCTCGCTAAGGCCTATGATGACGCCGCATTCGCCCGGTAAAATTTGCGTTAGCGCCCTGCCCTTATCGTCGCTAAGCGCGCGCACCTTGCCGTATGCAATGCCTGCTACGACGGTATCGCCGACGTGCAGGGTGCCGTTTTGCATGATGACGGTGGCAACGGCGCCGCGGCCTTTTTGAAGGGAGCTTTCGATGATGGTTGCCTTAGCCTGCTTGCTAGGATCTGCTTTGAGCTCCAAAAGGTCGGCTTGCAAAAGCACGATCTCTAATAAATTTTCGATCCCATCGCCCGTTTTTGCGGAGATCGGCACGAACTCGTAGCTGCCGCCCCACTCGGTAGGCATGATGTCAAGCTCTGCAAGCCCCGTTTTTACGAGATCGGGATTTGCGGCGGGTTTGTCCATTTTATTTATCGCGATGATGATCGGAACGTTTGCAGCCTTGGCGTGCGCTATAGCCTCCTTAGTCTGAGGTTTGACGCCGTCGTCTGCCGCCACTACGATAATTACGATATCGGTAACCTTCGCTCCGCGCGCTCTCATCGAAGTAAAGGCCTCGTGACCCGGAGTGTCGATGAAGGTGATCTTCCTGCCGTTTTTTTCGACCATATACGCGCCTACGTGCTGCGTGATGCCACCCGCTTCGCCGCTTGCGACGCGCGAGTTTCGGATGTAATCTAGCAGGCTCGTTTTGCCGTGATCGACGTGTCCCATAATGGTGATAACGGGCGCTCTAGCGATTAAATTTTCTTCGCCTTCGCTGTCCTCGTAGGCCTTGATGTAATCAAACTCCTGCGCCTCATCGATGATATTTACCTCAATACCGAATTCGCTTGCTAAAATTTCTATCGCGTCCTCGTCCAAAAAGTCGTTTTTCGTCGTCATCATCCCAAGCGCAAATAGCTTGCCGATGATCTCGCTAGGCTGCTTTTTGATCTTATCGGCGAACTCATAGACGCGGATCTCTTTTGGGATATTTACAGAGCTTACGATTTCGCTACCCTGCTCGCGAGGGGCTTTTTTATGCTTTTTGCGACCGCCGCGACTTATACCGCCTTCGCTGCTAAAAATTTGATTCTGCGAGGCGCGATAAATATTAGGTTGGTTTTTACTTTTGGTGCGGTTTTCGGTTTGGATCGGTTTGACGGTGAAATCGGGCATTACCACGACGTCTTCGTCCTCGATGACGATATCCGCCATCTCGTGATCAGGAATGATGTCAATTTTAAGGGCGTCCTCTTTTTTAGCGGCTGGAGTTTTTTTCTTTTCGATCTTTTTCTTTTTCAAATTTAGTTCGGCGTTTGAAAAGATCGCCTCCAAGCTCGCACTCATCTTTTCGCGCCTAGGCTCGGTCCTATCTTGTGCCGCCGGGGTTTGAACCTCCTTTTTCTTTTTTACGATGACTAAACCGCGGCGCTTTTGCAAGCTCTCGCTAGCTATGCTATCGCCGCTGTTTATCTGCACCGGCGCGGGCTTTGAAGCGGCATTTTGCTTCTCCTCTTTATCCTGCGGGGCGGAGGAAATTTCTTCTTTTTGATTTTGAGATTTTTCGGTTTTTGCCTCGGGCTCTTGCGCCTGAGTTTTTTCATCGCTAGGCTCTTTGGCGCTCTGCGCGGGCTCTTTGGATTCGGAAGCTTTTAAGCTTTCCGCCTTTTTAGGGCTCTCTTTTTTAGCGGTTTTTTTAGTTTCGCTCTGTTTTTTAGCAGGCTTTTTCTCGTCTGCTTGCGCTTTTTCGGAGCTTTTCTTTGTGGGCTTCGACTTTTTCCCCGGCAAAATTCCCGTCTGAATATAATCGTAAATAGCGGCAGCTTCCTCTTCGCTTACTTTATTCGACGCGGTTTTTACCTTTTTAAAGCCCATCTCCTGCGCTTTTTCGATTATCTCTTTGCTTGCGTATCCAAGCTCGTCCGCGATATCTTTAATCAGAACACCCATTTAAAACCCTCTCCTTGATATGTCCCAAATCTGCGCTAGACGCAAATTTAGATAGATATTTTGAAATTTTCTCTTTTTGATTTATGCAACCGTCGCAAATATAAAATTGTCTGTTTGAGCTTATATTTTTAAAATTTTGCAAAAAGGCGTGGAGTTCGCGCTTGGCGAAGCGTCCCCTGCAAATAACGCACATCCTAATCGGTTCGCTCATGCGATTATATCTTTATTTTTCTTAGTCAATATTAAAGCCGCCGTTGTCGATATCTAAAATTTCGACGCGGAAGTTTTGAAAATTTTCGCTAAGGCAGTCCTTAAGCTTTGCGGCGTCGCTTTTATAAACCAAATTTAAAAAGCTTGAGCCGCTGCCCGAGAGCGAGCTCATAAGCGCGCCGTTATCATAGGCGATCTCGCGCAGCTTAAAAAGCTGCGGAAGCGCGCCCATACGCACCTGCTCATGCATCTTATCGATACAGGCGTAGCGCAAGCTGTCGTAGTCGCGCCGCATAAAGCAAGCGGTCAGAAATGCCGCGTGCGAGAGGTTGCTAACGCAATCTTTGATCGAAAAGCTCTTAGGCAGCTTGCCGCGCGATTCGTTCGTAGACATCGGCGTATCGGGGATAACGACGACGGCTTGCAAGTCTTGCGAAATTTCGCATTTTTGCGTGCGAACCGTCTTGTCATCCACGACGCTACTAACAAAGCCGCCGAGCGTCGCGGGCGCGATATTATCGGGGTGATTTTCATATTCCAGCGCCGTGTTTAAAATTTTAGCGCGATCGATCTCAAAGCCGCAAATTTTATAAGCGCTTGCGATGGCGCCTACGATCACGGCCGAGCTGCTGCCCAGCCCGCGCGAAAACGGGATGTTGTTGTGAAAGGCGAATTTAAAATTTAACTCTTGTCCACCGCCTAGTTTTTTGTAAATTTCATTAAAAATATTCAAAAAAGCGTTGCCCTTCTTAAGCCACGCCCTATCGCTACCCTCGCCGCTAAGCGAGACGCAAAAAAACTTCTGCTCGGTAATCTCTACTTCGTTAAACAGCCCTAGGCTAAGGCCGAGCGCGTCGAAACCGGGGCCTAAATTTGCGCTCGTCGCAGGAATTCTTATAATCAAATTTTCTCCTAAACCGCTTCTATGATGTAATTTGGAAGTATATCATCGCTTTTATTTAAAACCGATAAATCCTGCGGCAAAGATAGCGGGGCGGGGGCGCATTTTTTCATCCTGATTTCGCCGCGTTCGTAAACGTAGCTGAAATTTTTATTCGCTCTGATCGGTCCGAAGCCACTTAGCTCAAAGCCGCTGATCGCGTACAACGGCACATCAAGAGCGATGCTAAGCGTGCGCAATATCACGTAGCTTACTTTCATACCCATGAAGCTGCCGGGAGTGTTTGCGTAGATGAGCTCTTTGATTTTATAAGTTTTTAGAATTTCGCTAAATTTAGCGATCAGGAAGTTATCGGCTTTTTCGCCCTCATTGCTTTTAAATTCCGCTATCTTAGCACCGTTTTCATACACGCCGATCAGACATGGCGCGCTAAGAGCGGCAATTAAAATTTCAACCTCTTTGATTTTTCGACCTTAGGCGAAGACTGTTTGATATTCGCGTACGATCTCGGCGGTAAGGTCAGCAAGCTCGAAATTTTTAGCGTCAGCCAAAGCTGCTAAAGTTAGTTTATGATTTAGATCGTGGCTTCCCGCAAACGCCGTGTAATCGCCCAAAATCGGGGCGCCTACGAGCGCAAGATCGCCGATCGCATCTAAAATTTTATGACGGACGAACTCGTTTTCAAAGCGCAAACCCTCTGGATTTAAAATTTTGTTCTCATCGATTACGACGGCATTTTCTAAGCTGCCGCCTAGAGCTAGCCCCATGGAGCGTAGCGCCTGCACGTCCTTCAAAAACCCAAACGTTCTGGCGCGCGAAATTTCTTTAAGATAGGATTTCTTGCTAAATTCAAAAACATAGTGCTGAGTGCCGATGAGCGGATGGCTAAATTTAATCGTATAATCAAATTTAGGGCTCTTGCTAGGGCTTAGTCGTACGAGCTTATCGCCTTCGCGAACCTCCACGGCTCGCTTGATGATGAGAGCTTTTTTATTCGCATCGAGCTCCTTTACGCCGGCTTCGTCCAAAAGCATACAAAAGCTCGCCGAACTTCCGTCCATCACCGGAATTTCATTAGCATCGACGATGATGCGGATATTATCGATGCCGTAGCCGTTTATCGCGCTCATTAGGTGCTCGATCGTCGATATATAGCCTTTGTCGTTGCCTACGACGGTTGCCATCTGCGTATTTACGACGTTTTTCGGCTCGCCTTTAAAACTAATACCGAGATCGCTTCTGTAAAAGACGATTCCACTACCGGCTTCAAGCGGCTCCAAAGTAAGCCTAATCGGCTCGCCTTTGTGAAGCCCGATGCCCACGGTATGGACTTTTTTGCCTATCGTTGTCTGTCTCATTTTTATCCTCGTTTTCATTAATCCGCGCATTATAGCAAAAATTTTAAAATTTACTTACCCTTTTGGATTAATTTTTTAGACGATTCCAAAACGTCCGAGATATTGTCTTTGATCCACTTTGAATCCATCCACTCCTCCGGTCTTACGTCCACTCCTTGCACAACTATGCCGAAATGCAGGTGATCTCCGAACGCAAAGCCGCTCGAGCCCGTCTGTGCTAGAATGTCGCCCGGCTTTACGTCGCTGCCCACACTTAACTGCGTCGCCGAGCAGTGTCCGTAGATGCCGTATAAGCCGAAGCCGTAGTAAATTCCTAAATTTAATCCGAAAATTCCGTTTTCCTGCGCAAAAACTACCTTGCCGTAGTTGCTCTCTTTGATATCGGCGTTTGCGACGCTTGCTAGATCGAGCCCCATATGCCATGACTCGCTTACTTGTTCATCGTTCATAAAAAATATCCGATGATCGGCAAAACTTGCTACCGCTGCGCCTTTAGCAAGCGGATAAAAAGGCTTTAGCTCAAATCCATTTATTTTATCCTCAGGAACCGCGCTAGTAGCAGCGTGCAGATCATCTCCATTTTTCTTACGCAGAGTTTCGTTTACGAATTTAAATTTCTCCAGATCGCTCATAGAGTTAAAATTCTGCGCATATTGGCTAGCCAGATCACTTACTTTGCCGTTAATAAAACCCGGATTTAGCTTGATAGTAGAGACTTTATATTTTTTATCCTGATAAAAATATTTGATCTGCGAAATGCTTTCGTTGCCTGCACGATCAGTGGCGACCGCTTCTGCGCGAAATTCCTCTAAATTTGCAGGCCACGCTACGAGAGACGCATAATAGCCCTCTTTTACGAAAGGAATCGCTTTAAAAATTTTGCCATAGTTGGTTTTGACATAGACTTCGTTTAGGCGCTCGTCTTTAGCCGAAAATACAACCACGGCGCTACCGCCTTTGGTGATTTTATAGGATTGATTGATGATATTGATGACGGGCTTTTTGTCATCTATTATTATATTTGTCGTTTTTACGCTCTTATTTCCTTGCGCAAAATTCCACGAGCTAATGTCGTTTGCAAAAACCTCGAGCTTGTAGTTTTTATCTTTATTAAGCATCAAATTTTTAGGAAATTGCACGGCAAGCTCTAGCGTCGTTTGCGGAACGTTAAGCTCCTCATTTAGTAGCGATATCGTGCTAGCTCCGTCATTTAAGTTAACGCGAACGAGCTTAATGCCGGTATCGTCTGAAATTTTAATCTTTAAAGGCGAGGTTAAATTCCAATAAATTTCATTTTCCAGCGCAATTTGCGGAGGATTTTTTTCAAATTTCGGCGAGGTAAAAATTCTAAAGATTCCATAAACCAAAGCGCATATTATAATAAGAAATATTAAAATTTTAAGCTTCGTTCCATTGCCATTTCTACGCATAAAAGAGCCTTTGATATGATTTTAGAGCGCGATTTTACAAGCTTAACTTAAATTATCGGTAAAGCGAGGCAAAATTTAACGCAAATGTTTAGCGATTTACGAGGTGATTTAAAATTTTAAATTCTAGCGATTTTAGAATCTCAAAATTTATGAGCTTTAAAATTCAGTGGCGCGCTAAATCCTATGCAGTGAAATTCCGCGCGCGACAAAGCAGCGTTTATCATCTATATCGTAATCTTTAAATTTCAATATTAGAATTTCTTTAAAGTATGCAAATGGCTTATATTGATTTTTTAGAACTCTTAACCTAAAATTTTGCTAGACGAATGAAATTTTAAACTATCTTGATAAATAAAATTCTAAAAAATTCAAAGCAAGCTACGCGTTTAAATTTCATCCTAAGCCGAGCGGAATTCCAATTAAAATTTAGCTCAACCCGCCTACAATAATTCGGCTGCAAATTAGCGCGACAAGAAAAGTCAAAATTGCAGCGTTACTAAATTTTAAGGCGTGCGGTAGAAAATTCTACGCACGCCTTAATGTTCGCAATTGCCGCGTTTAATTAAATCTAGCACCGATGCTAAATTCGAAGCTATTTGTGTCGTCGTGCGGTTTTTTATTAAGCGGCTTAACGAAGTATAACTGCAAAGGCCCCATCGGCGTCATCCACTCGATACCAGCACCCGTGCTATAGCGCTCCTCCTCATTCCAGTCATGATCGCCGATCATTCCGTAGTCAAAAAACGTTACAAAGCGCATTTTAAGCCTATCAACCACCGGAAAGCTTAGCTCAAAGGAGTTATTGAAACTCTGCATACCGCCCGTCTCGATATAGCGGCAATTATTTGAATTTAAACAGATCTCTTTTTTCGGGATACTGCGACCTTCGTAGCCTCTAATGCTTTTCATTCCGCCTAGGAATAGCTTTTCGTTGATCGGAATCTTTTTATTACCTTCCCACATATAGCCCGTTGCAGCTTTGTATCTAAAGATAATGTCGTGATCGATATAATCTCGCAAGCCAAAGTAGTAGTTAAATGATCCTCGCGCCTTGGTGTAGTCCATATCGCCACCAAGACCCGCGTATTCTAAGCTAGCACTTGCGATCATACCGCTTCTTGGTAAGTAATAATCATCGGTGCTATTATATGTAATAGACGGGATGATCGAGCTTTTTAAATTCTTGCCATCTAAATAGCCCGCTTTGGCGTAATATTCGTTTAAGCCCTTAATCTCGCTTTTTTCGAGATAATATGTAAGGCTTACATCGGTATTGCGCCCGATCTTGCGACCGCCCGTGATTGAAAATCCGTAAGATTTCTCATCGTAGTCGTCCCAGTCGTAATCGTTGGCAAAGATCGATCCGCCCAAGCTATACTCAGAATCAAACACTCTAGGATTGGTTAAACTCAAACGCCCACTTAGCTGATCGTCGCTCTTTTCGACCGAAAATGCGCCGTGAAGGCCGGTGCCGAATACGTTACGATCACTGATACCGCCGCTAAGTAAAATTCCATCCTCGCTGCCATATCCGATACCACCCGTGATAGAGCCTGTAGGAGCTTCTTTGACTGCGACTTCAAGATCGATCTGATCGTTAGAAACGCGGTTTTCTTTAATCTCCACCTCATCGAAATACCCCGTGCGTTTTAAAGAATTTAATGAATCGTTGTAGTCGGTTTTGCTATATAAATTTCCCTCGGTCAGATACATCTCGCGGCGAATGACCTTATCCTCGGTCTTATCGTTACCCGAAATCGTTACGTTTCTAATATAGACTTTATCCTCTGGGATAACCTGATACGTGATAGCGACCGTGCGAGCTTCTTTGTCCTGCTTAGTCTTAGGCACGATGCGCACATAAGCATATCCCTGATCCGCGACTAAAGTCTCTAGCGTATTCATATCGCGGCGCAAACGCTCTGAATTCATTGTATCGCCCTTTTGAAGCTTAAAATCGTCCAAAACCTTTTCTTTATCAAGCTTGATTATATCTGCAGGATACTCGATATCTACAGAGCTTACGGTGTATTGCTCGCCCTCACTGATGTAGTAGGTAAGATCGGCAGTGTAATTATCCATATCGGCATTAAGTAGCGGCGCAGAAACCTGCGCGTCTAAGTAGCCTTTTTTATAATATTCTTCTTGAATTCTATTTGCGTCGTTAGGAAGCTCGGCGGTTTTTACCTTACCATCGTTAAAGCCCCACATCCAGCCCAGCGTCTCGCGTTCTTTATTGGCGACGGATGGCTCAATATCGTCATAGTCGAGCTTGTCCGCGCCCACCAAATTTACCTTATCGATGATGATATTTTCGCCGCGATTTACCTCGATCGTTAGCAAGATGACCGATTTATCGTCGTTTATCGGCTTTGGATAAAATTCCACCACGGTGTCAAAAAAGCCCTTGACTTCGTAGTATTGCTTGATGCGGGTCTCCGCTTTTTTAGCAGCCACCTCATCGTAAACCTGACCCGGACGCAAGCCGATGAGCTCATTGATCTTGTCGCGGTCGTTGGTAACTACGTTTTTGATCTCTACCTTAGCAATAGTCGGCTTTTCGGTTACGTTGATAGTGACCGCGCCGCCTTGTTCGCTGATATAAACGTCGCTGAAATAGCCCTGCTCAAATAGCTTTGAAATCGCAGCATTGGTGTTTTCGCCGTTAAGCTCATCGCCTACCTTAAGTCCTGAAATTTGCTGTGCGACCTGTGGAGAAAGATGTCTAAGACCTTCAAATTTAATGGATTTGATCTGTGCGGCGCACGCCACGGAAATCCCGCCTACTAAGAGTAAAAAAACGCTTTTTTTCATAAAATTTTACCTAAAAACGAAAATAATTTGCGTATAATACCACATTAAAATTAAAACTTGCATATATCAAAAAGGAATTTTATGAAGATAGGAATTATCGGCCTGGGTCTCATCGGCGGCTCTCTTGGGCTATGCCTAAAAAGCACCAAAATAATTAGCGCCGTCTATGGCTGCGACATCAGCCGCGAAAACGAAAAAGAAGCACTACGGCTCGGGCTCGTGCATGAAATTTTAAGCCTAGAGCAGATGAAGCAAAGCTGCGACGCGATATTTCTTGCAATCCCCGTGGAGGCAATTATTGAGACGTTGCAAAAACTAAGCGACTGCAGAAGCGAGACGACGATCATCGATCTGGGAAGCACGAAATTTAAAATTTTGCAAAACTGCCCGCCGCAAATCAGACGAAATTTCATCGCAGCTCACCCGATGGCGGGCACTGAAAATTCCGGCCCGCAAGCAGCGTTTAAAGAGCTTTTAAACGGCGCAGTAGTCGTTATCTGCGACGACCACGGCGCAGACGAAGTGCATATCAAACGAGCGGTCGAAATTTTTTCATTTGCGGGGATGAAGATCGTATTTATGGACGCAAAAAGCCACGATCACCACGTGGCGCTCATCTCGCACCTGCCGCATGCGATCAGCTACTCGCTCGTAAACAGCGTGCTAAAAGAGGAAAATCGCCGCAATATTATAAATTTAGCCGGCGGCAGCTTCTCGGGCATGAGCCGTATCGCTAAAAGCTCGCCGCAGATGTGGGTCGATATTTTTAAGCAAAACCGCACGAACCTACTGGGCGCGATCGATGCTTTTAAAAAGGAACTTGAAATTTGCGTACAGATGATTGAGGGCGAGCGCTGGGACGAGCTTGAGGCGTGGATGTATGAAGCGCGCAAGCTAAGGGATATTATTTAAAATTTCAGCGCGGCTAGACTGCGCGACGGACGCTGCAAGAACGCGCCTTTAAATTCTAAAATTTCGCCTTCAAATAGCCTACGCAAATTTAAATTTTAATCCGCGCTATCCCGATACAAACTTAAAAATCTATGCATTCCTGCGTGAAAATTTTCTTTGAGGGAAATTCCAGCGCGCAAAGCCTCGCCTTCTCACCCCAGTGCTTTTTATAAACACAGCCCAGATCGATATTTGCGCTAAATTCCGTAATGACGGGCTTTTTTACCGGCGTGTGCCCGTAGACATTAAAAATTCCATCATTCGCGCTATCATCTCCGCGCCCGCTTAGCACATGAGCGGCGAAGCTTTTCGCACGCTCATCGTCGTATCTGGCGCTCCACATACGCCCCACCGCGGAGTGCGATACGACGAGAGCGCGACCGCTTTCATCACACAAATCATACTCCAGGTAAATCGGCAGCTGCGAGACGAACCGCAGATGCTCCTTGCATTGCTTCACGCCTCCGTGACGATAATACGACGCTAGCGTCGCTTCACCGCCGTTATTAAATAGCCGGCTTTCATCCAGGCTAAAAAATGCGTAGAGGTCATTTGAGCTCGTAAATTTGCCCGTCTTTGCGCACCTTAGTGCAGTTTTTGCGTTGCCCACAAAGCGCTTTTCGTGATTGCCCATCACCGCGTCATATCCGCGGACGCACACAAATTCAACCACATCCGAGCTCGCAGGACCTCGGTCGATCAGATCGCCAACGAAGCAAATTTTACTATCAAATTTATGCGGCAGCTGCTCTATTAACGCCAAAAGCGATCTGTAGCAGCCGTGCACGTCGCCTATGATGTAGATATTTTGCATAATTTCTCCTTAAATTTTAACGCCCTCGCCTTTTAACGCGCGGGCTGTGATTGTAAGCGGCGACCAAGAATTTCAAGGCGAAATTCTGC
>NZ_CALHHX010000080.1 GCF_938030685.1 uncultured Campylobacter sp.
AGCGCGTGCCGCTTGCGTTTGCGCGGATGAAACACTGCTGCGGAAAGTCGAATGCCCCGAGCGAAAGCAGGATTAGCACGTCTTGCGGTTCTGCGGCGCCCGACTTACTTTGCCGTTCGTTTTGTGGCTCGGCACAGCTTGGTTCGCTTTGCCATTCGTCTTGCGACTTAACGCGGCTTGGTTTGTCTTGCCATTGCTGCTCGGCACGGTTTAATTTGCCTTGGTGTTCGGCTTGTAGCTCGTCATGGCTTAGCTCGCTTTGGCGCTCAACTTGTGACTTGACAGAATTTGACTTATTTTGTAATTCTGCTTGCAGTTCGGCAGCGTGGTTTAGTTCGTTTTTTAGTTCGGCTTGCAATTCATTTTTGCAAGGCGCGGCGCTTGCTTTTTTTAGAATTTTCGTAATGTTTGCTTCGTCTGTGTGGGTTGCATTTGATGCGGTGCTTTCTTTCGTTGGGGCCGCTACGAATGAGCCGCCCGCATTCGACACGTTGCTAGTATCTATTGTGCCGATCGTTGCGGACGCATTGTTTGTGCCTAGTGAATCGTTTGCGCCGACCGTCGTAAGGGCGTCTTCCACGCCGCTAGCATTTAACGCGCTGCTTGTTGCGATCTGTTCGCAGGCTAAAGCGCGCTTTTCGCTCGGGGCGGGGCGGCTAAATTTAGCGCTTACTGCGACGGGAACGTCGCTCGTTAAATTTACGCCGTTTGTGCTCAAGCGATCCTCGTTTAAATTTACGCCCGCTTCATCCGCGCGGTTTGTATTCAGTGGAGCGCTTGCTTTTTTTAGAATTTGCGTAGCATTCGCGCAAGTTGAAATTTTATCGCCCGCTGTCGTAGCTGAAATTTTGCCGCCGCCTACTGAAATTTCATCCATGCTAGCACGCTCGGTTAAATTTCCGCCGCGCGTCGCGTCTAAATTTATAACCTCGTCGTTTATCGTTTCGCCCGCGCCGCTTAAATTTACGCCATCCGCCGTGCAAATCCCGTCCGCGTCCAAGCTTTTTTGCGCGTCAAAGTAAAAAATTTCCTCAAAATGCACGAAAAAATCCTTGCCTTTGAAGGTGGAATTTTTAAAATTTCGCGCGATTGCCGCCGCGTCAAATTTTAAAAATTCCATCTCAAACCGCTGCGGCTCGCCCAATCCCGCGGTTTTGTTCTCGTAGATCAGATCGTAGATATCTTTGTCCATTTTGCGCCATCGATCCTCGTATTTGCTCGCTACGGCGGCGTCGCGGTTTTTAAAATGCGAAATTTCGCCCGCTTTGCGCTGAACGTAGGGCGAGAGCTTTTGCATCGCGTAGAGGAAGTACTCCTCGCTGTCGGTGCGAAGCTCGAAGCGGCCGCCGCGCCCGAGCGTGCGTGCGATCTGTGAGGCGAACTCGTCGCTTATGACGCGGCGGTGCGGTACGTCGTCCCACGGTACGGGGAAGTGTAAAAACACGCGCTGCAGGCAGCTCGCAGGAAGCAGGCTCAGCAAAACCCGCGCGTCGGTGGCAATCAGCGCAATGTTTTGCAGCCCCTCGCGGATCGCTAGCTTTGCGACCTGCTCGATCGCGGGTTTGTAAATTTCGATGCCGATTAGCAGCGCGTTTTGATTTGAGCGCGCTTGATGAAGCAGGTGTCTGCCCGAGCCGAAGCCGATCTCGATGAAAATTTTATTAAATTTAGAGTTTTTTACGAGGGATAAAATTTCATTCTCGCCCAAAATCAGCGGCGTTTTTTCGGTAAGCGAGCTGTCTTTGTAGGCAAACGACTGCGAGATGATCCGCCCGCAGAAGCGCTCTTTAAAAATTTCGAGCGCTCGCTGCAGATGAGCGATCTTAGCGGGCTTGGTGATCTTTTCGCCCTTTACTATCACTTTTCCGCTGCCGGGTTTAACGATGATAAAAAACTCGCTATCAAAGCTTTTGGTTCGCACGAGCGTTAAATTTCTGCCGCGCGCCGTTTCTAAAAATTCGGTCTCGTCGAATCTAGCCGGCAGCGGCGGCAGGCTCACACTTTGGGTTATAAAATTTGGCAAACTTTATTCTGCCTGCGCTGCGGCAATGACTGCACTAGGCTTGGACAGCTCTCCGTTTTCGGTTTTGACGGTAATACGGTATTCGTATCCTTCGCCGTAATCGATATTGTCGATATACTCAGCACTAAGTCTGCCGCGAACCTCTTTAATCGTGCTCCACGACTCGCCTCCCTTAGGACGGCGCTCGATTAGATAGGAGCTTACGCGAAGATCCGGATGCGGACGCCAGATGATCTTAACGCGGCCCGGAAGCCCGTAGATAGCCTGCGCAAACGGCACGGACTCTAACATCTTCGCCGTGCTTGCGATAGCGACCGGAGAAGGAGCCGAAACGCCCTTGGCGCCGTATGTGCGCACCGTGTATTTATACGAAGTGCCCGGCTGCAGCCTCGTATCTACGTAGTGAGTGGAGTATGGATCTGTGATGGTGGCGATCTTTTTGGCTTCGCCGCCGCTTGCAGGCGCTCGGTAAACGACAAAGCCCAACACGGCGGTATTTGAGTCGTATCTAGGCCACTCAAGCCCGATCTCATCGTCGCTCGTGATCGTCCTGATCCCCTCTACGCGCGGAAGGCTCTCGTCGCTTGCACTAGGCGCGCTAGACATAGCGCAGCCACCCGCTAGTATCGCTAAAGTAGCGCTCAACGTTAGTCGGTAAAATTTTTTCATAAATTTCATCCTTTACCTTTTGATTTGTCGTAAAATTTAGAAATTCGCTCGGCAAGCCCGCGCATATTTTCACCTCTTTGCCGCTTCGCGGATGGATGAAATAGAGCAAATAGGCATGGAGCAAAATCCTGCTAATTTTAGCGTTTTCGCTCTTAAATCCGTATAAATGATCGCCCAAAATGTGCCGATTTATCGAGCTTAAATGCACGCGGATCTGATGCGTGCGACCCGTGAAGAGCTTCGCCGCGACGAGATTAAAGCTCTTTAAGTTTATCGGCGGCAGCTTATAGTTTTGAGCGGGATTTTTAAAATTTAAAGCCTTATTCTCGGCGAGACGGGCGGTTTGGGTTTGATCCGCGCTCATATCGGCGGTTAAAATTTTATCTGCGTTATCCGCGCGGTTATTTGGAATTTTATCTGCGCTTTGAATTAAAATTTTATCCGCGCTCTGCATGCAATTATTTGAAATTTCATCCACGTTATCCGCACGATTATTTAAAATTTTATCCGTGCCTGCGTTGGGATTCGCGCTTGCGTGGGTCGCTAAAATTTTACTCGCATCTGCGTCCCTGCTAGCGTTTAAAATTTTATCCTTGCCTGTGGATACAGCCGAAATTTTATTCGCATCACCAGTTGAAATTTTATCCATAGCGTCGCCCAAAATTTTCTCTTCAGTGGAAATTCTACTTGCGCTTGCGTTCGCAGCCGTACCGTCGCCTGCGCCTAAAATTTCATCGCACCTCTCGGCGGAGTTTTGAAGTTCCGTTAATTCCGCTCCGCTTAAAATTTCATAAAACGCGCTCTTTGCGCTACGTCCGCCGGGCACGATCCCCATTTTTAGACGGTTTGCGGGGTTGCGAGAGATCGGTCGCTCGATCACGCAGGGCTCTTTCAGCGGCAGGTCGATGAGCGCGAGGTATATCCGCCCCATGCTCTTATCGCTTAGCTGCGCCGAGAGCGCGGCGTGCGCGGCGTTGTTTTTGGCGACGAGCAGGGCTCCGCTGGTAAGTTTGTCCAGGCGGTGCACGATGCCCGCGCGAAGCTCGCCGCCGAGGCTGGAAAGCAGATAGCCGCGAGACTTGAGCCAGTCCACGAGCGTGGGTTCTTTGACGCTTGCGGCGGGATGGACGGTAAGGCCCGCGGGTTTATTTACCACGAGCAGATCATCGTCCTCGTATAAAATTTCAACGTCGAAATCCAGCCGTTGCGCGCTCATTTGCTGCGGCGCGGGCGCGGGGTAGTCGATGTGTACGAGCTCGCCCGCAGATAGCTTGTAGCCGGGCTTAGTCTGCACGGCTCCGTCCACTTTGACCGCAGCGGATTTGATTAAGCTCGATATTTGATTGCGCGAAATTCCAAGCTGCGAGCTTAAAAAAACGTCGAGTCTTTCGCTGCATTGTGATATTAGATTATCCAAATTTATACCTTTTTTGGCTATTCTTACGTCAAAATTTTAATTAGGATTAAGCGTTGTTTAAAATTGACAAAAAGATTTTAGCATATTTTGATTTCATTCAACCTTTTTTAATCGTGCCGATAGTGGTTTTTTCATACGTTTTAATAAGCGAGGCAAACGACGTGCTGTCTTCAAAACAGGTAGTATATTTTGGCGTCGGATTTGCCGTTTTTACTCTATTTTTTCTCTTTCCGATACGCAAATTTTTATATCTCATACCGATATTTTATTGGACAAATATCATATTGCTGCTCAGCGTTGATTTTTTCGGCGTTAGCAAGCTAGGAGCTAGGCGCTGGCTGGAGATCCCTTTCGTGCATTTTACCCTGCAGCCCAGCGAGGTGATGAAACCCGCGTTTATCCTGATGCTGATGTATCTGATACACAAAAATCCGCCGCCGAAAAACGGTTACGGGCTGAAGGATTTTTTGCGCCTTAGTTTTTACATACTTCTGCCCTTCGTTCTGATCGCGAAAGAGCCCGATCTGGGCACCGCCGCAATACTTTTTTTGACGGGATTTGCGATCCTTTTTATCATCGGCGTCGATAAAAAAATTTGGCTTACGCTGATCATCGTTTTTGTGGCCAGCTCGCCGATTTTGTACGAAAACATGCACGATTATCAAAAAAAGCGCATCGCCGATTTTATCAGCGAGGAGCCTAATTACCAGGTAAAGCAGGCGATCATCGCTATCGGAAACGGCGGCATCTACGGCAAGGATAAGGATGAAGCGACGCAGACGCACTTTAAATTCTTACCGATTGCGACGAGCGATTTTATCTTCGCTTATACGATCGAGCGCTTCGGCTTTGTAGGGGCTGCCGCGCTGATCGCGCTGTATGCACTGCTGATACTGCATCTGCTGAGCCTGAACTACGATTTCAAAAGCGATTATCTGATACGGGTCTTTACGAGCGCGCTTGCCTCGCTCATTTTCATTTATACAGGCGTTAATATCTCGATGGTGGTAGGTTTCGCGCCCGTCGTTGGCGTGCCGCTGCCGTTTTTCAGCTACGGCGGCAGCAGCTTCATCACTTTTATGATCCTCTTTGGAATTTTGCAAAATTTGCTGACGTTTAGGATGAAAGATAACTACAAGACCTACAAGATAAGGATGTAAATTTGGCGCTCGCGCGGATAAATTTTGAAATTCTACAAAATCGCGCGAGTTTATTTTGAGCCTCGGCGGTGAAATTTAAAGCAGCGGGCAAATTTAAAGCTCGCTACAAAATCACGCCGATACCGAGCGTAAAAACCACCGCGAAAAGGGCGTATGTAAAGGCAAATTCTAAAGTTTGCGAATTAAAAAATCCGTAGTACAAAATGCTCGTGAAAAATCCGCCCACGAAGGCTACGGCAAGGATCTCGATCCGCGCCGCGACGGGCTTTGCGCCGCAAAATTTGTATAGATAAAAACCCCGTAGAAGCTGATCGCAAACCAGATCATCGCAGGCACCGGCCCGCTTATGCGTGTCATGCCGAACAGATTTGCAAAATTTAAAAGCAGCAAAAATATCACCGCAAGCGCGATCAGCGCGGATTTGATCATCTATCGCGCCTTGCGCCATCCGCGGAATTTTCACCGCCCTGATTGAAATTTTGCGAGGAATTTTCATCCGCGCCGTCTTCGCCCGCGCCGTCGTTTGAAATTTTAAAATTTTCGTCGGAAATTTCATCTGCACCGCTCACAGAATTTTCACCGAGATCGTCATTGGAATTTAAAATTTCATCGCCGCTTTTAAAGTTTAAAATTTCATCCGTCGCAGCGTCTTTGCTTTGCGGCTCCCGCGCCTCTTTTGCGTCGCAGAAATCCGCGTCTTTTAAATTTGCGCTCTCATCTAAATTTTTAGAGCTCTCGTCCGCAGAATTTTTATAAGCTTTGTTTGAAAATCTTTTGTGCTTGATCTGTAGATAAAAGATGAAGGCGACGAATGCCACCGCGGTGATCGCGATGTAGTAGCGGTTTTCGAAGAGCAGCACGCCCTCCACTAGCCCCGAAAACAGCGCCAGTAGCGAGGCAGTAAGAAACGGAAAGCGCACGAGCTCCTTTTCGCCGATCGCTAAGGCGATGAGCGCGACGCCGAAGATCGTGGCGTTTAGCAGCGCGCCTAGGATTTTGATCTCAGAAAAAAGGCTCGGATTTACGCGCGAAGTGACGTAGAGTGCGAGCGCGACGGCTGCGAAAAGCAGGATCAAAAATACGATTTTTTTCATTTTGGACCTTTTAAATTTTATCTTTAAATTTACGATTCAGCTGCACCTTTAATGCACATAGAGCGCAGGCATCGGCGCGTTGCAACTGCCGCGTTCGCAGCATTACGCAAATATCGCGCGTCCTGCGGACATAGCGCGAAATTTTAGGGCGCGACCGTGCTGTTTTAAGCGCGACTGGCTCAATATACACGCTCATAACTTAAACGCAATCCTAATTGCACGGACGCGGTTTGAAACACGACTTGCGTTAGTGCGATAAAATCGCTATTTTCGCACGGCTTAAATGTGATTCTGTCGGTAAATTTTACCGCCAGTCGCACTCTGCTGAGCAAGTGGAGCCAAGTCCGTGCTTTAAAATTTTACGCGGAACCGTGTTAAAATCCGCATCTAAGCCGTATACGTCCTTAGCTCGTGGCGCCGCAAGACGCTCCGCAAAAAAATTTTACCCGCTCGCAGTAAATATTTGCACGCGAGCGAAATTTGCATGCAAGCGCCGCACGTTTTGCTTTAAATTTAGCGCGGTGGGCTTTAAATTTTAAATTTACGCCTTCGCGCTTTGTTTATCGCAAGATCTGTCGTGCCCGCTAAACTATATCTGCGGGGCAAATCTCGGCGCCAAAATAAAATTTTATCTTGCTCGCAAAATGCGCAGCGCGTAAAATTTCATCACTTGTTTTTCTGAAAGTACGCGTCCACGCCGTTTGCGATGCCTTGGGCGATGCGGTCTTGATAGGCGCTTTTGCCTAAATTTTTACCCTCCTGCGGGTGCGTGATGTAGCCCATCTCCACGAGCACCGCGGGCATCGTAGCGCCCACCAACACCCAAAATGGCGCCTCGCGCACGCCTCCGTCTCTGCTTGAAAAGCTCTTTTTGACCGAGCTTAGCATATAGCTTTGAATATCGATGGCAAGCTTGTTTGAAGAGATTATCTTCTCGCGGTTTAAAAAATTTAGGAAGGTCTGCTTCGAGAAGGTATTCATATCCTCCAAATCTCCCCTATTTTCGAGTGCCGCGGCGTTTTTACTGCGCTCGCTTCTAGCCGGGCTTAAGAAAAAGGTCTCCACGCCGCTCATTCTGGATGCTGCGCTTGCGTTAGGAGCGGCGTTTGCGTGGATCGAAATAAACATATCGGCGTTTTTTTTAGCGGCGAAAGCGGTGCGCGACCTTAAATTTATAAACACGTCGGTGCTGCGCGTATAAAGCACCTTGTATCCGCGCTTGGTAAGCAGCGCGCCGAGCTTTTTGGATGTGGCTAGCACGACGTTTTTTTCCTTCAGCCCGTTCCCGACCGCGCCCGAATCGCTGCCGCCGTGACCGGGGTCGATTACGATGAGTTTGCCCTTAGTGGATTTGTAAATTTTACCGGCAGCCACGGATGCGGTTTTGGCCCCTTGCGCATCATCTATCGTGCTGATTTGCGGCTCGCTATCTTGCTCGCGTCTGCGATTGCGCCCTGATTTTTGATCCTTGTTTTTTTCTGCGCGCGCAGATTTTGCGGCTTTTAAGCCTTCAGCCGTACTTAAAATCATCATATTGCCGTTAATTTCAACGTTTGCGTTGAATTCTTTCGGATCGCTAAGTACGATGCGCACGGTCTTGTCGTTGTATTGCGAGACGCGCACATCGCTAACAAAGCTATCTTTAAGCCGTATTTTTTGCGATTTTTGCCGCGCGCTAAAATCAATCACGAAGCGAAAATTATCGCTACTTGCGATCGTAAAATCTTTATAATCGCCGCGCTTTAGATCGCGGTTAAACTCAAGCACGATCTCATCCGCATCGCCGCGCAGTGATGCTAAAGCGAGTTTGGCATCGGGGGCGGATTTTTTTATACTGTTTTTGCGAAGCTCAGAATCTAATCGTTCGGTCGCAGCGCTATCCGCGGAATTCTGCGCTTGTAAGGAGTCATCGGCTCCTGCGGGATTTTCGCTTGAGTCGCTGCTATGCGCATCGTCTGTTGAATTTTTTGCGTCGTCCGCGCCGCGGGGCCTAGTGGAGCGTAAAAACTCCAAATCCTCGCTAGATAGTGAGCTTAGATCGGCTTCTTCTGGCGCGCGCGTCTTTTTGAGATTTTTGGAAGTGGAATTTTTTGAATTCTTAGAATTTTTGGAGGCGGGAGCTTTGGGGTTATGCGCTAAATTTGAAGCATTTTTCTCGTCCGAGCTTTTGGAATTTTTTGCGTTTTCATCTTTGAGCTTTTTAGAATTCGTGCTGCTATCGCTTGCTTTGCCTTGTAATTTGGCTAGCGCAGATTCATAAGGCGAGGAGTCGAGCCCTAAATTTTTCGAGCTGTAAACCAGCCTCTTTAGCGCTTTGATGCGGACCTCTTTATCGGACGCGCCTTGGTAGAGCGATTTTAGCTCCTTGTGCAGCGAGCGCTTGTAATTCGGCGTCGCTACGATAAAATCCTTGTCGAATTTCGCAAAAAACGCCTCACTGGAAGCTCCAAACGCCAATACGCAGCTAAAAGCTGCGATTAGAAAAATTTTAATTATCTTCGCCATTTACAAGTTTTTCTATCAATTCCTTCACGGATATTATCTCGTTTAATCGCCATCCGTTCGCACCGGTAAAAAACAGACCGCTTTGCGTTTTGCCAAGATACGCGTCGCTTAAGCGGTCTGCGATGCAGTATCCTACGGCATTAGCGCCTTTGCCGCGCTCGCAAGGGCTTACGCAGTTGCTGATACAGCGGATCTTAGGCGCCGTGCCTGCGGTGATCATATCTTGCAGATTGGTATGAATGCCGCGCGCGGGATAGCCTACGGGTGATTTTAGAAGCTGGATGTCCTCTTTTTTGGCGTTAAGAAGCACTTGCTTAAATTCCTCCGCGGCGTCGCATTCAAAGGTGCCGATGAAGCGCGTACCCATCTGCACGCCGTCGGCGCCCAAAGACTTCACGCGATCGATGTCAGTTTTATCCCAAATTCCGCCTGCGACAAATAGCGGGAAGCTGCCCCATTGCGCAATCTCCGCTTTTACTTGCGGGATTAGATTATCCAGCGCAAACGCGGGATCGCCGCACTGCTCGTAGGTAAAGCCCTGATGTCCGCCGCTAAGAGGGCCCTCAAGCACTACGGCGTCCGGGATACGGTCATAGCGCTGCTTCCAGCGTTTGGCGATGATCTTAAGAGCCTTAGCTGAGGAGACTATAGGCACGAGTGCAACGTCTGGAAAATCTGCCGTAAATTCCGGCAGATTGGTAGGAAGTCCCGCGCCGCTAATGATAACGTCGATGCCTGCCTCACACGTGTCGCGCACGATGCGCTCGTAGTCGTTCGCCGCACACATTACGTTCATCCCCAAAGGCGCGTTGCCGCAAATTTTACGGGCGTTTTGCACGATGGTAAAAAGCGCCTCTTTGCTATAAAAATTCTCGCTTTGATAGGGTCTGCCCTCGAGCGATTTTTTGGCAAATTTAAGATTTTCGTAGTAGCCTGTGCCGACCGAGCTAATCACGCCTAAGCAGCCGTTTAGGCTGACATTGCCGGCGAGATTGTCCCAGCTGATACCAAGTCCCATCCCGCCTTGAATTATCGGGTGCGCAATCTCGTGTTTGCCTATTTTTATACTCATTAATCTACCTTTAATCTGGCGAATTTTTTCTTCCCTACTTGAAGCGTATATTCGCCCGAGCTAAGCTGAAGCTGCTCATCTAAAATTTTATTTTGATCGATACTGACGGCGTTTGATTTTATCAGCCTGCGCGCATCCGAGCTAGAGACGGCAAGCTTGCAGCTAATTAGCGCCTTTACGATCCATGCAGGCGAGCTTACGTGATATTCCTTGATCTCGCTAGGAAGCTCGCCAGCACCGTGGACGCGGTCAAATTCCTGCTTGGCTTCAAAGGCGGTGTTTTCGTCATAAAATTGCGTGACGATCTCGGAGGCAAGCTCCTCCTTAACCGCCTTAGGGTGGATCGAGCCATCCCCTACAAAGCCTTTTATTAGCTCAATATCTTCGCTGCTCTTTTGGCTTAGTAGATTATACCAATCCCACATTAACGCATCGCTGATACTCATTACCTTGCCGTACATATCATGAGGCGTATCGGTTACGCCGATGTAGTTACCAAGGCTCTTGCTCATCTTATTCGTGCCGTCGGTACCTACCAAAAGCGGCATCATCACGACGCTTTGTTCCTTGCCGACATCATAAATTCTTTGCAGCTGGCGACCCATTAAAAGATTAAATTTCTGATCGGTGCCGCCGAATTCTATATCGCATTTCATGCAAACGCTGTCGTATCCCTGCAGTAGCGGATACATAAACTCGCTGATGCTGATCGGCTGCTCTGCCTTGTAGCGCTTCTCGAAGTCGTCGCGCTCGAGCATCCTGGCAACATTAAAAGTGCTTGATAGCTCGATCATACCGCTAGCACCCAGGCGGTTGGTCCATTCGGAGTTAAACATTACCTTAGTTTTGGCTGGATTTAAAATTTTAAAGACCTGCTGCTCGTAGGTTTTGGCGTTTTGAAGCACGACTTCGCGCGCTAGCTTTTTGCGCGTCTCGCTCTTACCCGTAGGATCGCCGATTTGAGCGGTAAAATCGCCGATTAGAAACTGCACGATCGCGCCGTGATTTTGCAAAAATGCAAGCTTATTTAGCACGACGGCGTGTCCTAGGTGTAGATCCGCAGCAGTGGGGTCCATGCCGATTTTGACGTAAAAGACCTCGCCGCTGTCGTAATAGCGCCTAATCAGCGCCTCAATCTGCTCTTCGCCGATGATCTCCGCGACGCCGCGCTTAAAATTTTCCATAATGCCTTGAATGTCAGCCATTTGCTCTCCCTTATTTAGTTTTTATATACGTCCGTAAGTGATACGAAATCCACGATTTTAAAGCGGTTTTTGAGTTTGTCTTTAATCTCCGTGGAGTCTAAATTTTCGTTTAGCTCGATGATAATCTCAAAATAATCCGACGTCGTCTCGCTATTTTCGTTGAGGCTTATCGACACTAGATCGACCTCGAGCTTGACTAAATAGTTCAAAAACGTCGCCAGCGAGCCGCGCTTGTTTTCTAAATTTAATATGATCTTATAGCGGTGCGGCGCATTACGCGTCCATTTTACGAAGATCATCTCATCGGTTTTGATTAGCTCGCTTGCACGTTCGCACAGCTTATGATGCACCGTCACGCCGTGTCCGTTGCGAAAGCCGATGATGTCGTCGCCACGCTTTGGGTTGCAGCAGTAATCAAACTCAACCTCGTCGATTTTAAAATTTGAATATACCACGATGTTGTCAAATTTTTGCTTCTCGATCTCATACTTGCTTCGAAATTTCATATTGAAAAATTTCTCTTTGAGCGGGTATTTTTTAAGCGCGTTTACGACGTCTTTTAAAAATACCGAGTCATACGCCGCTTTGCCGATCTTTTTGCTTAAATTTTCCTTCTCGAGCCAGCTTAGAATGCTCTCCTTACTCGTCGTAAAGATCGCGCATAAAATTTTAATCGCTACTTCAAAATTTATATCTCTGATCTTTTGCTTGCAAAATGCCTTTATCGTTGCGCGCGCCTTGCCCGTTTTTACAGAGCTTAGCCAGCTGCAGCGGTAGTGTGGCTCGTTTCCGGTGATGATATGAACGATATCCCCGTTTTTAAGCTCCGTTAATAGCGGCACCTTGACGCGGTTTATAAAGGCCTCGGTCGCTTTTAAGCCCACTTGAGAGTGTATCTCGTAGGCGTAATCAAGCGCCGTAGCGCCGCGCGGCAATGTAAAAATTCCGCCCTTGGGCGAATACACGGCGATATCCTCGACGTAGAGGCTGTCTTTAGCATATTCGTAAAGATCCTCGGCGTTGGCGTCGTCCTCTTCTTGCATGCCGATGTCGTTTAGCCAATCAAGCTTCGGATTGATCGAGCCGCTATATTTATATTTCCAGTGCGCGGCGACGCCGAATTCCGCGGTGTTGTGCATATCAAAGGTGCGGATCTGCACCTCTACGATCATACTTTCGTTAAAGACTGTTGTGTGGATCGTCTGGTAGCCGTTTTGCTTCGGAAGCGCGATATAATCCTTAAAGCGCGAGATCAGCGGATTAAATTTAGTATGGATTATGCCCAGAGCTAAGTAGCAATCCATCGGCTTTTGCACGATGATGCGGATAGCCAAAAGATCGAGCACCTCCTCGATCGAAATTCCTTTGCGCTGCATCTTTAAAAAGATCGAGTAGTAGTGCTTCATCCGCTTTTGGATCTCAAAGCTGCCCTCGCTAAAGCCGTTTGAAAGCATATACTCCTTGATCTTTTCGCTAAATTTGCTCAAGCTCATCTGAAGCTGCTGCTTGTGTTCCTCGACGTAATCGGCGATCGCAGAATACTCTTTAGGCATGACGTATTTGAAGCTAAGATCTTCAAGCACGTTTTTGATCGATGAAATTCCAAGCCTGTGCGCGATCGGCGCGTAAACCAAAAGCGTCTCTTCGCCGATGCGTTTTTGCTTATCGGGGCGGAGCGCGTCTAGAGTTAGCATATTGTGCAGCCTGTCGCAGAGCTTGACTACCAAAACGCGCTGATCGTTAATGGAGATCATCAGCATCCTGCGGAAGGTAAGCGCCGTGGTGCGAAGCTTGGCGTTGCTATCGCCGGATGGGGCTAATTTATCCTCTCTGATGTTTACGATTTTAGTAAGCCCTTCTACGATTTTGGCTACTTCGTCGCCGAATCTTTGTCTAACCTGCTCGATGCTGTAATCTGTATCCTCTACTACGTCGTGTAGTAGCGCAGATATCACCATTGCGTCGTCTCCGCCCATAAAAGATACGAAGCAAGCTACCAAAATCGGATGGATCGCATACGGCTCGCCGCTTTTGCGAAACTGCCCGTCGTGCTGCGCGATGCATAAATTTATAGCATCCACCAGCAGCGGAGTGGGCTCTTTTAGATTATAAAGCAGCTGCTTAGCGCTTTGTATATCTTTGGTATCGACAACGTCTTCGATAAGACTTTCTAGGAAGTTATCATTAATCCTTGTCAACGATTCCATCTAATGCGATCTTACCTTCGGCTAGTTCCAAGATTGCTATATCGGCAAATTTCATCCTGCGAGTATCTATGTTATCTATTAACGGCGGTTCGCCCGCAGCTAGCTGCTCGGCGCGTTTGCTTATCATCAATGACAGCTTGTATCTATCTCCGCCCGTTACTTTTAAGGCCTTAGCTACAATTTGCTCGGTTCTCATCAATTCTCCTTAAATTTAAAATTTTAGTTTTTTACGATCGAGCAGGAGCTTAGATCTCCGCCATCGACGATTTTGTATAAATTTCCGCTCTTAAACATATTGCACACGATGATCGGAAGTGCATTGTCTTTGGCAAGCGCGATAGCCGTATCGTCCATCACCCTGATATTGTCGTGCAAGGCCTGGTCGTAAGTGACTTTGGAAAGCAATTTGGCATCTTTAAATTTTTGCGGATCTTTGTCGTAGATCCCCATTACCTTGGTGGCTTTGATGATGGCGTCGGCTCCGATCTCGATAGCGCGGAGCGTACCCGCGGTATCGGTCGTGAAGAAGGGGTTCCCCGTGCCTGCGGCAAATATCACGACGCGACCTTTTTCGAGGTGCCTTTTGGCACGGCCGATGATGAAGGTCTCACAGATCGCTTCCATCTTTATCGCGCTTTGCACGCGCACATCCATGCCTGCGTATTCGAGCGCTTCTCTCATAGCGATTGCGTTAATGACGGTGGCTAGCATGCCCATATGATCGCCGCTGGTGCGTTTGATGATACCGCTAGCTGCGGCGCTTACGCCTCTTATGATGTTGCCGCCGCCGATTACGATGCCTACTTCGATGCCGCCCTCTACGAGCTGCTTGATCTCTTTAGCGATAAATTTTAAAATTTCGCTGTCGATCCCAAAGCCGTTCTCTCCCGCTAGCGCTTCGCCCGAAAATTTTACGAGTATGCGATTGTATTTAGCCATAAATTTAGCTCCTAATAAAATTTTAAAATATTACCCAAAAGTCGTTTAAAAATAACTTTTTAGGCTATTTTAGATGATCTTTAAGGCGGTTTATCCAGATCTTTTTCGGAGCGATTATCTCGCTAGCGCTGCCGTTTACGGCGTGATAGATCAATGTACCGTGCAAGCTCGCGTAGTAGCGGATTATGAGGCGCTGCAAATAGGGCTCGTAGCTCGGCACGAACCAGCCGTTATTGCTGATCGCTACGACGTATTTGGGCGAGCCTTCGTAAAGCTCTGCGCGCGTAGCCTCGTAGCAAACGGCGCTTCTTACGCTTCGCCCGCCAAGCTCGTAGTCGCTAAAGCCGCTAGCCGTCGAAAAATCGGTCGCGCCGCCTAACAGCACGCGGTTTATGAAATTTCGCGCGAATTCAGGCAGCGGCACCATTTCGCCAAACGGCACCAAAATATGCTTATCGAAGCGCTTCATTTCCCCGTTTGCAAAAAGATAGGCGCTGTTGTAAAATTTCCCGTTCTCATACGCTTCCGCGCCCGCTACGATAGTAATTGCGCGCGATTTTTCCTTTAGAGTTTCGACTAGTACGTTTTCTAAATTTAGCGGCATCGCAAAGGCGCTCTCGGGCAAAATTATCGCGTCCTGTCCCGCTGCGATCGCATCATCAATCCTGGCTAAATTTGCCAATGCAGCGGATAAAATTTTATCCTTTGCCCAGATGTCATACTGCGAAATATCGGTGTTTGCGAGTGAAATTTTAATCGGCAGCGGCTCGGCCTCTTTTTGGCTAAATTGCAGCGCGCAGATCAAAAATACCGCAAAGATCGCGGTATTAAGCTTAGTCGCAATACCGCGCCCACGTAGATACAAAACCGCGCAAAGTCCCGCTAAAATCAGAGCCAGCGCGCTAAGATCGGCTCTAAAAATTCCATGGCTTAGCAGTAGTTCAAAATTTAGCCAATCAAAGCCGAAAGGGTGAATAAATTTTAGAATCAAAAGGCACGCAGCGCGCAAAACCGGCGCGTCAAAGATCGCAAAGATGCGGAAAATAAAGGCGTAAACGAGGCAAATTCCGAGAATTTCAAGCGGGATCAAAAACGCGAGATTAAAATAGATCAGACTGAAGCTGATCCAGTGCATCCACAGCGCGCCGATAAAAAATCCGCACCAAAACCACTCCGCCTTGCTTGCTTTTAGTAGATAAAAAAGTGCTGCTATCGCAATTAAAGGCGAGAAAAATTCCGCCGCTAGGGCGATTAAACCGTCAAATTTAGAGCTTAAAATTTCTACGAAAATAAAATTTGAAAGCGCAAGGGCAAGAACAAAGCCTTTATTTATGTAACTTAATGTAAAATAGCTACTTTTTAAATTTCTAATGAAGGAAACACATGGAACAAGGAAACTTCTTTGCATCAATCCTGCCTATCGTCGTAATCTTTGCGATTATGTATTTTTTGATTATCAGACCGCAGCAAAAGCAGGCCAAGGATCATAAAGCGATGGTCGATGCGCTCGGCAAAGGCGATAAGATCATAACTAGCGGTGGCATAAAATGCACGGTCGTGAAAACAAGCAATGATTTTATCACAGTTAAGCTTAACGATGAGGTCATGGTTGAGCTGGATAAACAATTTGTGGCAAGAAAATTAGATGAGCAGTAAAATTTCATACCGCCTGCTGATCTTTTTGGCTGCGGTGATCTTTTCGGCGATTTTTGCCGCGCCTTCGATCTTTCAGACCGAAAAGGGAAGCAAGATAAACTTGGGTTTGGATCTACAAGGTGGTCTGCATATGCTTTTAGAAGTTCAAAGCGACGAGGCGGTCGTTTCAAAGATCAAATCGATCGCCGCTAGCGTCAATTACGCCGCTAAGCGCGATGATCTGCTGATGGACGGGCTAAAATTGGAAGGCGATTCGTTCGAGTTTGAAATTTTAGACGCGGACGAGGCTTCTAAATTTGATGCGATTTTGCATAGTGCCGCAAGCGGATTAGACATTCAAAAATCTGGCGAAAAATACCGCATCACGCTAACGCCCGAGGAGGTAGAAGCGACTAAAAAGTACGCGATTGAACAGGCCGTAGAAACTATCCGAAACCGCTTGGATCAATTCGGACTTGCGGAGCCAACGGTAGCAAAGCAGGGCGAGAGTTATATTTTGGTTGAGCTTCCGGGCGTTAAAAGTGCAGCGGATGAGCAGCGCGCCAAGGATCTGATCGCCAAAGCGGCCCACTTGCAGCTTATGGCGGTGGACGACGTGCGCCAAGACCGCGCGCAAACTATTAGCGCAGCGGATGCTAGAGCCTACGGCGACGTGATCTATCCAGACGTTAAAAATCCGAATTACAAGTATCTCATAAACGAAATTCCGGTACTTGATGGCGCGATGCTAGTTGATGCGAAGGTAGCTTTTGATCAGCACACCAACCAGCCGATCATAAATTTTACGCTCAACTCTCAAGGCGCTCAAATTTTCGGCGATTTTACCGGCAAAAACGTCGGCAAACGCCTAGCTATCGTACTTGACGGTAAGGTTTACTCCGCACCGCGTATAAACGAGCGTATCGGCGGCGGCAGCGGTCAGATCAGCGGCGGATTTAGCGTCGAGGAGGCGCACGACGTGGCGATCGCGCTTAGAAGCGGCGCGCTTTTGGCCCCCGTCAAAGTATCCGAAACGCGCAGCATCGGTCCTAGCCTAGGACAAGATAGCATCGATAAGAGCATGGCGGCGCTTAGTTTGGCGGCGGTTGCGATTTTGATCTTTATGATTTTCTACTATGGTGTGGCGGGGCTTTTTGCGGACATCGCGCTTGTAGTCAATATTTTATTTCTGATCGCTTGTATGGCGCTATTCGGCGCTACTTTGACGCTTCCTGGAATGGCGGGAATCGTACTAACTATAGGAATGGCGGTAGATGCGAACGTCATCATTAACGAGCGCGTTAGAGAGGTGCTAAGGACGGGAGTTTCGATCCGCCAAAGTATAAATAAAGGCTATGAAAACGCGATGAGCGCGATCGTGGATTCAAATATCACTACGCTAATTACTTCTGCTGCGCTTTATGCTTACGGCACGGGTCCGGTGAAGGGCTTTGCCGTTACGATGAGCATCGGTATCGTAGCGTCGATGATAACAGCTATTTTAGGCACTCACGGAATGTTTGAGTTAGTAATGGATAAGATGGAAAAGAGCAAAAATACCGCGCTTTGGCTCGGTTATAAAGTAAGAGGAGGCGCAAATGCAAGTGTTCGATAAGGGCAAAATTTATGATTTTATGAAATTTAGATATTTTACCTTTGCGCTTTCTGCTGTTTTGATAATAGGCTCTATTGCGCTATTTTTCATTAAAGGCGTTAATTACGGCATCGATTTTAGCGGCGGTACGCTCATTCAGGTTAAATACGACGCTAAAGCACCGCTTGATGAGATCAGAAAGCGCTTCGAGGCGGCAAATTTAGGCAATATCAACGTTACAGAATTCGGCAGCGATCAAGAAGTTACGATTAGATATTCAGGCGCTGCGAGTGAACTGGGCGATAATCCCGCCTTAGCGGCGCAAAAAATTTTGCAAGGCAGCGGAAATTTCGACATTCGCAAAGTCGATATCGTAGGTCCTAAAGTCGGCGAGGAGCTTCGCACAAACGGAATTTTAGCGGTATGTGTGTCGTTTGCGCTCATTTTGGTTTATATCACCCTGCGGTTTGAGTGGAGATTTGCGATTGCAGCCGTATTATCAGATCTGCACGACGTCGTAGTTGCCGTAGGCGCGATGATTTTAGCCGGCGTGGATTTCAACCTTGAAATTCTAGCTGCACTACTAACCATAATGGGCTATTCGCTAAACGATACCATCGTTGTTTTCGATAGAATTCGAGAAGGTGTAAAAGATAGTAAATCGATTAAGCTTGATGAGGTTATAAACGAATCGATCTCTCACACGCTATCGCGCACGCTGCTTACTTCGCTTACGACTCTCATCGTCATCGTGATTTTATTTGTCTGGGGCGGTGAGATGATCCACGGCTTTAGCTTCGTGATGTTAGTGGGCGTCATAGCAGGAACTTTCAGCTCCGTATTTGTAGCTGCTCCGATGCTGATTTTGTTTAAATTTAACGTTGAAAAGTACCGCGCGTTTTTAGCCGAAAAACAGCGCCGTATCAAAGAGAAAGAAAAGAATCGCGCCATGTATGAAAAAGGCACGGTGTAAGGATAAAAGATGAACTGGGGAAGGGTAATTTACATATTTTTTGCGCTTATGAGTATGACTACGATAGGCGGGTTTTTGTATGAGAAGAATGAAATTTTACTTTTCATAGCAACTAGCGTAAATGCGGTCTCGACGCTTTTGAAGGTAGGCGTGCGAAATATGCTCGCGGCCGAGCTTTTCGCAAGCTCGCTCGTAGCAGATCTGCATCTCATACCGGCGTTCGTTTTGATTGTAGTAGCGCCGGGAGATCTGT
>NZ_CALHHX010000081.1 GCF_938030685.1 uncultured Campylobacter sp.
CGCCGCGCGCGCGCTTGAGCATCTGCCCGTCGAGATCGATATGGATCCCGTAAACTTCGGCTAAGCGGAGCTTTTAAAATTCGAGCGAAATTTTATCCGCCGCGGACGCCTTTTTGCAGCGTTTGTTTGCGGAGTGGGCTAAAAAAGAGTGGCAAAATTTCGGGTAAAATTTAAGGAGACGATTTGAGCGATAATTTAGATGAGCTAAGAGAAGCCTTACGCGGAAGGCACGCGAAGGCGTCTTGCGGATCGCAGACGGATAGTGACAAGCCCGATGCTTGCAATCTGAATTTAAAACCGGATTTAAAACTAGATGGCTCGGAGTTTGCAGATGATAGTACAGAAACATATACCTACAAGAACGCGAGCCTTTCGAGCAAGGATAATACCATAATCATAGATTATGACAGAGCCCCATTAATCATCACGGATCATCTCTATCGCGATTACGTTAAATATCAATTCCCTGCGATGTGCTGCGTATTTTTAATATTTTTGTTTTTTGCCATCATCGTGGTGGGTCCGCCAGAGCTAGGCGTATTGCGGATGTTTATCCTAGTGCTCTTACCGCTCATAGAGGCGGCTAGGCGCGAGGGCGAAGCATATTTCGTGATGACGAACTCCGCCGTCGCGTATTATAAAAAGGGCGAAATTGTGAAATTTTTTGAGCTACAAAAGATCGGTGCGATGGCGATTAGCTTCGATTGCAGATGGAGTTGGAGGCAGCAAATGCCGTTAGCCCTTAAGATCGTTATCGCCGTTTGGGTTTTACTCGCGCTTAAGTTTGGCGGAGACGACGAAAGTGTGAGTGTCAATGTTAGAAATATAGTATGTATTTTTACTATGGTACTTACCTTGCTTTACGGCTCTAAGATATTTATGCATCTACATAATGGCAGCCTCGGATTTTTCGGCATTCACGATCAACTAGTGCTATACAAAGAAAACGCCAACGTTGATATAATGAATATTTTGATGGCAAACAAGGATGAATATGCGCAGCTACGGGAGTATTTCTTAGCCGTGTTAAATGTCGATATAGATGAGCTACGGCGCACGATGTCGGTTTTCGATGAAAAGATAGAATTTAAGAAATTTAAATTCTAAATCGGCGCGCTTGAGGGTTTGTCTGCAGGAATAAATACATACTCTGTGAGTTTTGGCTAAGCGTGCAGTTAAGCGAATTTTATTTATCTAAATTTTGCTCGCAGAATTTACATGATACGACTATAAATTTTACGCCCCGTCATTCTTATATCAGATTAAAATCAAAATATAATATCAAATTGCAGCGTTTTAATCTTAACGGGGGGATATAATAAGTCATCGCTCTTTTTGAAAGAGGCAAAACTATTTGCACCGATATAGAACATAGAAAGGCGACGATTTGAAAAAACTACTTAGAAATTTTATGATTTTTGCAGGTTTCATCCTTATGCTATATACCTCTTATTTTCTATATTTTTATTCTAAAAGAGCCGAATATGCGGCTATTTTATTGCAAAAGGCGCTTGGGTATGAAGAGAAATTTTTTACTGAGAAAACACAAAATTTAGACCCGTCTGAGCAAACCAAGCTACGGCATGAGTTTGAAAAAGAGAAATTAAAGCTAGAAAAATATTGCGGCGATGCTATAATAAACGGCGAAAATGGCCATTGCAAGGTTTATTATAACTTCGATTTCGACTATATCCATTTCTACGACGGGCAAAATCAAGATATCGCACTGGGCTACGACTTTGATAACGAAAGCATCGAGTTTTATAAAAAGCTATCAGATCACTATGATTACAAAGGCAAAAAATGCAGATCGCGCAGGGTGTATAGCGAGCACCATGCGACATTTGCTATTGATAATTTTGAGTATGCGACGTTTTGGTTGGGAGATCATGGCGAATTTACCCTAAAAGATCCATATATTCATGAATGTGAATAAAATTGATCGGTAATTGAAACACTGAAAGCCTGCCGTATAGATCGGCGGTATATGCATAAATTCATATTTGTGCGGATACGATAATGTATTTTATACTTTAGATTAAGTAATTATGTTGTATAAGCTTATACGATCGATAGCAAAAAACGCTTTTAAAGCTTCAAAAGCTCATTTTAAGGAGTGAGGGATGCAAGTTCGTGCTTTTATTTTAGCGACCTTGTTTGTCGTATCGTTCGCAAAAGCGGATGATATAAAGCATCCATTGACGCCATGGCGACTGGAATCCATTTTATGGAAAATTCAAGATAAAAAAGTTGTAAGAAAAGCTCTTCACGAACCTATGATTCGGGGCGCAACTACGTTTAACGGCAAGAGTTTTTATTTTTTTAAGATAGAACAAAATGCAACGCTCAAAAAAGAGTATGAAGAGCATTTATCAAAAGAAAGAGACTTCTGCAACGACTTTTACGATGATCTGTTCGAGTGGAAAAATATAAATATAATAAACCCACTGGTTTTTGATACGACGGATTACAACAACCCAGTTTTAAAGAAAAATATGGGCGATTGCTGGTATATGGATATGAATAAAACGATTAGAGACGGCTTTACGGGGAGAGGATTTACGTTATATAAATTTGATAATAAGCTTTTGTATATTATGATTTACAAAACCACTCCTTATATATATCAGACGGATGATTTCGCAAATCTTGCTTACATTTTAGATCCCAAAGAGTGTAGTAAAATCACAAAAGATCCTCGTAGCAGGGTAAATTTGGAGATTCCAGGCAATATCATATATAAACGGCGTCTGTTTTATGCCGAACCGATACGTTATAAAGATATAGACTATCTACTTTTCATAGATTTTGACAATACGGATAGCGGACAACTATTCAACGTCACAATCAGGAAATTTAAAGACGGTATTTTACAAATGCCTGTTTGTAGCAATTCATACGTAAATACGAAGCTTTATCGATAGGGGCGGTTATGTGGGTTCATATTTTCATCTTAATGATCGCATTCGTACTATTTGCGAATGCAAACGATGTAAGCGATACGGAAATTCCTTTTGATTTAAAAATAGCTTTATGGAAAGCTAATGATAGGAAAGTAGTAAGAAACAATCCTTCCGGTATGGTAGAAGGAGAAACCACTTTCAACGGAAAAACCGTTAGCTTTTGGCAAATAGATAGAAATGCAACGCTCAAAAAAGAATACGAAGAGCATTTATCAAAAGAAAGAGACTTCTGCAACGACTTTTACGATGATCTATTCGAATGGAAAAATATAAGCGTAATCAAGCCTCTGGTTTTTGATACGACGGATTACAACAATCCCGTTTTAAAGAAAAATATGGGCGATTGCTGGTATATGGATATGAATACAACGATTAGAGACGGCTTTACGGGGCGCGGATTTACATTGTATAAATTTGATAATAAGCTTTTGTATATTATGACGTATAGAGAAGATTTTCGGCAATACGAGATGTCTTTTGCAAATTTTATGTATATTCTAGATCCGCAAGAGTGCAGTAAAATTATAAAAGACCCCTCATACGATTCATATTATAGCAGGATAGATTTTGAGGATTATCGAAACAAGATCGCAGGAGATACTCTGATTTATTTCGGACCGATAAAATATAAGAGCGAAGATTATCTACTTTTTATCGATTCCGTAAATTTAATAAACGGTCTTAAAGCGGTTTCTATTCAAATTAGTAAATTTAAAGACAAAGTTTCGCGAACATCCGTTTCTATAAATTGTATAAATTCGTATTTAAATACAAAAATTTATCGTTAAGGAGTAAATCATGCAATACATTCAGTTGCCGTTGATAACTTTAAGTATGCAAAATTTTGGCTGGGAGATCATGGCGAGTTATCCTAAAAATCCTTTTATCGCTGCGGTTTTGGGCTTGTAGTTTTTGCTTCCCAATCTGCGTTTTTAAAATTTGATTAGAATTTTAGGCCGCCGCGCATGCCTTGCTCGCCCCTTTTCGATATACAGCGCCTACTCCTCATTTCCCTCCGTTCGCACGATCAGGCTTTTTGGAAGGCGAAATTTTTCGATGATCTCGCACTCTTTGGCGCGCATCTGTCCGTCGTCGCTCTCGTGATCGTAACCTAGCACGTGCAGCATGCCGTGCGTAAAAAGTAGCGCCGTCTCGTCATCCCTGCCGTGCCCCAGTTGCGCGGCTTTCAGCTCTACGAGGTCTAAATTTATCACGACCGAGCCGAGCAGCGCGGGAGCGAAATTCTCGTCGCCAAAATTTTCATTATTTAAATTTTCATCGTTAGGATTTTTGCTCGCGGAATTTACGGCGTTTTGATTTTTATCGCCGCTGTTTTCATGCGCGGAATTTTCCTCGCTCAAATCCCCACTGAAGCCCGCAAACGCTGCAGGATCTAGCGGGAAGCTCAGCACGTCGGTCGCCTTGTTGATGCCGCGCGTTTGTGCATTTAGCTGCCGCATCTCCTCGCCGCGCACGAAAATTAGCTCGACGCTCCCGCCGCCCAGCTCCGCCGCGATAGCGTCCAAAATTTCGGGATAGGGCTGCTCGCAAAGTATCATTTTTACCCCTCTTTTATAAAATTTTCGTATAATTTTAGCAAAAAAAGGACGAAAATGAGAGCTTTATGCGTGATCAGTGGCGGCATGGACAGCGCGACCTGCGCCTATATCGCGAAGCGCGAAGGTTACGAGATCGTGGCGCTGCATTTTGATTATAATCAGCGCACGATGGACAAGGAACGCGAGTGCTTCGGTAAAATTTGCGACGATTTGGGGGTCGCAAAGAGGTTTATTTTAGACGCTCGCTTCATCGCGCAAATCGGTGGCAGCGCCCTTACGGACGGCACCTTGCCAATCAGAAAGGGTGCGGCGGAGCTTTGCGGCGCGGCAAATTCTACCGGCACCGAGATTGATAGCGCGACAAATTCCAAGAGCGCCCGCTTAGACGGGCAAAATTCTATCGCGGCAAATTCTATTGATGCCGAGATTGGCGGGCAAAATTTTACCGCGTCAAATTTCTCGACGAGCCCTGCGGACGCTACGCTAAGTGCAGATTTGGCGCGAAATAGCGGCGGCTGCGCGCAGAAAGACGAAATTTTAACCCAAGGCGGTGAAGCTTCACTCGGGGACAATGAAATTTCACCACAAGGCGGCAAAATTTTAGCTCGCGACGACAAAATTTCACTGCAAGACGGCGAAATTGCACCTCAAAGCGAAGCCGAGCCGCAGCAGGGCGATAAAATTCCACCCAAGCACGCAGGGGGTGAAATTTTACCACAAAGCCAAAACAATCAAATTTCATCGCAGAGCCGAAGCGATAAAATTCCACCGCAAAGCGGCGAGGGCGCGTTTTCAGATCTGCCGAGCACCTACGTGCCGTTTCGCAACGGCGTGTTTTTGAGCATCGCCGCTGCGCTCGCCGAGAAGGAGCGCTGCGACGCGATCTTCATTGGCGTGGTGCAGGAGGATAGCAGCGGCTACCCCGACTGCGGCGCGGAGTTCATCGGCGCGTTTGAGCGAGCGCTTGAGCTGGGCACGAGCCGCGACTTTCATCCGCGCATCAAAACCCCGCTCGTGCACCTTAGCAAGGCGCAGATCGTCTCACTAGCGCTTGAGATCGGCGTGCCGCTAGAGCTTACGTGGAGCTGCTACGAGCGCGAGAACGCTGCGTGCGGGCTTTGCGACAGCTGCCTGCTGCGGCTCAAAGGCTTTGCTGGCGCCGGCGCGAAAGACAAAATCCCCTACGCGATAGAAGCTTAGGTGCGCCGCGACGAAATTTAATCGCGCCGCGGCAAAATTTACCGAGCCCGCGCGACTCGGCGCGTCATCAGCGCCTGATATGCGCGGATTTTGAATACGTAGTGCCGCATAGTTTATAGCGGGATTTCAAACATACGGCGGCGGTCTGCACTTTAGTGCGCCGAGCCGCGGCTGTAAATTTAAACTGCGCTTCGGAATTTGAAAAATTTTAATGCGAGCGTTGAGTGAGGTTCAAAGCGAAAATCAATTATAAATTTAACTCCTATGCTATATTTATGATCGTATAGGCGAATATAAACATATCGTATAAATTTGAATTCTAAATTTCTTAAGGAGGAGAGAATGGCGTTTGAAAATGCAATCATCACTAAAGAGGATGATGAGAAGTATGGGTTGAGTAAAATCTACTACAAGTATAATCCATATTATAAAATTTTTGCCGGTAGACTAGATTGGACTATTGATAGAGTAAGAAACTGTTGGTTGTGGAAAGTTTATAATTTTCCAGACTATGAATATGACCATAATACGCTTGAAAAAGCTATTTGGATTTTATATTATAATGGAGATTTTATCGAAGTTATTCTTGATTATGAAATTGATAAAGCAGTGGGACCAAAGCGACTTCATAGAATTTGGCAATTATTAGGTTTGAGCCCAATGCGCACAAAAACACTTTCAACTGATGAAATAATTTCAATTTTAAATGAAAGCCTGGAAACATATGGAGAATATGGCTATACTGAAACTATGGAGTCATCATATAGCTACTCCATGGAAATACAAAATTTAATCAAGGAGAAATAGAATGGCGTTTGAAAATGCGATCATCACTAAAGAGGATGATGAGAAGTATGGGTTGAGCAAATTGTTTTATCAATTTAACCCCACTTATAAAACCCTACCCGATGGAAAATCATGGGTCGTCGATAAAAGTGCAGATTGCTGGTTTATGGAAACTAAATTTTTTCAAGATCCGGAATACGATCATGCATATCTTAAGAAATCGGTTTGGACTTTATATTGTAAAGGAGAGATAATAGAGGCTACGCTTGATTACCAAAATAATATATCAGATACAGAAAAATTTCATAGAATTTGGAAGCTTTTAGAATTAAAGTCAAAAGAAACCAAATCCCTTTCAAAAAATCAAATACTTATGCTTTTAAATAAAATTTTGAATGTATATGGATATGACGGAATATGGGAACAAATCCCAAACTACACCATGGAACTACAAGATTTAACTGATAAGGAGAAAAAATAAGATGACTGGATTAAGTTTAGAGCAAGCAAACTTAAGATTGGCATTGGTTGATTTGAGACGGTATTATTAAATAACTTCTATGATATATCTATGAGCGCACAGGCGGATATAAACATATCGTAGTATAATCCGAGAATTAAATTTT
>NZ_CALHHX010000082.1 GCF_938030685.1 uncultured Campylobacter sp.
GCCAAAACCGCTCGTATAAACCGGGCACTCTAAAGCCGTCGCGTTCGAAATCTCGTGCCAAGCTTAGCGCTTCGTCTCGCTTGCCCATCTTGCCATCCTTACTTTTGAAATTTTACTTTGATAATTCTAGCGTAAATTTAAGTTAAATTTTGAAGGCGGCTTATTTTATATGTCGAAATTCTATGGAAAAATATGGAGATTAAATTTGGTAGTGAATTAAAATTTAGAAGTACGCCGAGCCCCGTAGAGCCCGGCTAAATTTTAAAATAGCTCTTAAATTTAGAAGCTATCGTCTCTTTTTTCAAAGATCAGATGCAGCACGTAGGTCACGGCGAAGGTCAAGGTGCTAGGCACGATCCAGCCGAGCATCGAGTCGTAAAACGGCATTTTCTTTACAATAAACGTAACAAGCGGCACCGAAATCCCCAAAATATCAAGTCCGTTTATGACACCCTCGACGACGCAGACATAGACGCAGGCGCGGTAAATCAGCTTGCTCGAATCGATCCACGGATTAATCAGCGAGAGGATTATCAGCATGATCGAGATCGGATAGATGGCGACTAGTACGGGGATGGAGCCTTTGATGATGGTCGTAAGGCCGAAATTTGCGACTCCAAAGCCGATCACGCACCAAGCGATCGCCCAGGTTTTATATTTGATCTTGCCTTTCGTAAGCTCCTCGAAGTATTCGCTAGCCGAGCTTATAAGGCCAAGAGTCGTGGTGATGCAAGCTAGGAAAAACGCGCTGCCTAGGATCACGACGCCAACTCTTCCGAAATAATGATCGCTTACTCGCGACAAAAGCTCCGCTCCATTGATATTCGGCGTATCTTTGAAAAGCTCTGCGGAGGTCGCGCCCAGATAGCCCAGCATAAAATATATCGTCATCAGTATGACGCCCGACATCATTCCTGCTTTTATCGTGGAGGTTACAAGGTGCTTTTCGTCGCTTACGCCGGTTGCTTTAATGGCGTTAATTACGATGATTCCAAATGCCAGCGACGCAAGCGCATCCATCGTCTGATAGCCCTCTACGAAGCCCTTTGCTGCGGCGTGATCGACATACTCCCCGCTAGGAGCGACGAAACCTCCGATCGGAAACAAAAATCCCGCGCCGAAAAGCAGCAAAATAAGCGCCAAAAGTATCGGCGTGAGGTATTTTCCTAGCAGATCGACGAGCTTTGAAGGATTCATACAGATGTAATAGTTCAGCGCAAAATATGCCGCAGAATAAACAAATAGCCAAATTTGAAGACGCTCTTCCGCAATAAAAGGCTTAATCGCGATATCAAAAGGCATATTTGCCGCGCGCGGTATCGCGAAAAGCGGCCCGATAGTAAGATACAAAAGCGCGGTAAAAATGATCGCAAATACCGGATCTATGCGGCGCACCAAGCTCTGAAGCCCCTTTGCGCGCGCAATGCCTGCGACGCCAAGCACCGGCAGAAGCACCGCCGTAGCGCAAAAAAACATTATCGCAATATAAAAATTCTGCCCCGACTCCCTGCCAAGACCCGGCGGGAAAATAAAATTTCCCGCACCGAAAAACATCGCAAACAGCGTAAGCGATATCGTCAAAAACTGGCTTCTACTAAGCTTGCCCTTCATCTTAAAACCTTCCTTGCTGGATTTGAAACTTATATTGTAGTTACAAATGTTTAAAACATATTTAAATTTAGCCGAAATTTAGCTAAAAATTAGCTTTTTTACGATTTTTTGGCGGACACGCAGCGCACGAGGCGGCTAAAATTTTAAAAATTTTAAGTATAATTTCGCGAAATTCAAGGCTAAATTTAGACAAAATGAGCGAGGGATAAAGATGGCGAAGATTAAAACCACGATTTTTGAGTGCCAGCACTGCGGCAATCAGCAAAGCAGATGGCTCGGCAGATGCCCCGACTGCGGCGCATTCGATAGCTTCGTCGAGCTCAAGCCCGCTCAGATCAAAGCGCTAAAAGAGATCGAGGGCGAGCTTACCCGCGCTTCATCCGCAAGCGCCAAAGCGATCAGCGAGATAGAAATCGAGCAAATTTCACGCATCGACACCAAGGATAGCGAGCTAAATTTAGTCCTCGGAGGCGGCGTCGTAGAGGGCTCGCTCGTGCTAATCGGCGGCAGCCCCGGCATCGGAAAATCCACGCTACTGCTTAAAATCGCGGCAAATTTAGCAAGCGACGACCGCGCCGTGCTTTACGTAAGCGGCGAGGAGAGCGCCAGCCAGATCAAAATGCGTGCGCAGCGGCTTGGCGCGATAAGCGAGCAGCTGTTTTTACTCACCGAGATAAATCTGGGTGCCGTGCTTGAAGAGGTCAAGCGCAGGGATTATAAATTTATCGTCATCGACAGCATCCAGACGCTTTTTAGCGATAAGGCCCCCTCTGCGCCGGGCTCTATCACGCAGGTGCGCGAGATCACGTTCGAGCTGATGCGACTTGCCAAAGCGCGCGGGATTTCGATCTTCATCATCGGCCACATCACCAAAGAGGGCTCGATAGCGGGCCCGCGCATACTAGAGCATATGGTGGACGTGGTGCTGTATTTCGAGGGCGATGCGAGCAAGCAGCTTAGAATTTTGCGCGGTTTTAAGAACCGCTTCGGGGCTACGAGCGAGGTTGGGATTTTCGAGATGGGGCCGCACGGGCTCGTAAGCGCCAAGGACGTCGCGAGTAAATTTTTCACGCGCGGCAAGGCGGTAAGCGGCTCGGCGATCACGATCACGATGGAGGGTACGCGCGCGCTCGTCGTGGAGATCCAAGCGCTCGTGTGCGAGAGCGGCTACCCGAAGCGCAGCGCTACGGGCTTTGATAAAAACCGCCTGGATATGCTTCTGGCGCTGCTCGATCGCAAGCTTGAGATCGGGCTTGGTGGATACGACGTCTTCGTAAACGTCAGCGGCGGCGTAAAAATCACCGAAACGGCGTGCGATCTCGCCGTCGTCGCGGCGATCGTAAGCAGCTTCAAAAACCGCCCGATCAGCAAAGAAAGCGTCTTCATCGGCGAGGTGAGCCTAAACGGCGAGATCAGAGAGATCTTCAACCTCGATGCGCGCCTGAAGGAAGCCGCGATGCAGAAATTTAAAAACGCGATCGTCCCGATGAAGCCGCAAAACGCGCAGGGACTTAAAATTTTTCACGCCACCGAGATCACGCAAATTTTAGATTGGATGTGAAGGAAGAGATATGGATAATATACTTAATTGGCTTTGGGAATACCGATCATTTATCTCATTTGTCTCATTTATCATATTAAGCATACTGTTAATAGCATATCAACATAATGATAAAATATCTGAAAAAATCGAATCTCCAGCGACAATATTTGGATTTTTTATAATAATTTACTCTATAGTATTTGAATGTATGGCTCAAGATGCCATAAGGGTTCTTCATAATAACCCTAATAACCCTATCTTTACAACACTAGTTATATCATCTACTTGTATACTCACAATTATACTATGCCCATTGAGTAAATGCGTGAAATATGCTCTATCACTATCTATAGCTCTATTCTTTATAGCGTTATTTCTTGCATCCACCAAAAATTTATTAAATTGGATTACTATAGGAATTATGGGATTTGTTCTTCCTGTGATTTTCTTCTTTGCAATAGAATCTTTCGATGAGTTAAAAAAAATATTATTTGGAAAAGAATATAGAAAATGTAACTTGGCGCTTGGAGTATCTATGTTTATTATGGGCATTGAGCTTGCCCTAATAACTCTTTATTTTGGAACACAAAATATAAAAGGAACTACAAAAAATTTTAAACCACTAGAAGAATTAATTAAGGAATTTCCAGATCTATATTTCGTATTAAGCATTAGCTTTATTTGGACTATAACATCTTGCAATTTTAAAGACAGAGCAGCTGCTGATATTGTAAACAAAACAATATTTAGACTATCGACTATAATAAGCCTATTATTTATAATTCTACATCAAAATCAAGCATCCGATATAATTAAATTTATGACCATCCCATCAGGAATATCATTGATGGTGTTTGAAATTAAAAAATATTTAGGAGATAAAAGAGATATATAAATCTCAGGAGCTATCTTGAATCCAAACGTAATCGTCAAATTCGTCATTTTGTTTTTCATCAAGGCGCAAAGCTTAAACGTCAAATTTAGCAGACTCGACGCCGTCGTGTCGCGCGCTTACGCCAAATATGGGGTGCTGTTTAAGCTCAGCGTGCCGCTACTTGCAGCAGCATCGGCGTTTGCGCTGTTTAATCTATACGATTTTGCCAAAGCAAACTATGCGCTGACGATCTTTTTGCTCGCTTTGGGCTCGCCGCTGCTTGCGTACGGCTTTTTTAAGGCGATAAAATCGGCGATGACCTTCGCGCTATTTGTGATCCCCTTTGCGGCGGTGTTTGCGATCATCGCGGTGACGGGCGCGGAAAAGCTTGATAACTCGCTAAATTTCAACATCGTCTTTCCGCTGTTTTTTACCCTCGTGTGGTTTGCGATGTCGGTGATCGCCGATGAGGACGTGGCGCAGATCATGAATAAGATCGTATCGAAGCTCTCGACGCTTTTCGTGACGATTTTCATCCTTTATAACTACGAGGCACTGCATGGGATTTTAACCGCAAGCTCTGGAGGGTATCGCGCGAGCGATGATGAGCTAAGCGCGCTTGATCTTGTATTTATGACGATTAGATTTTTTACGCTGCCTTCGATTTTTACGTTGATGATTTTTGAGATCAAAGATTATCTTTTTACGAGATACGGCGCGTTCGTGCAGTCGCAGCAGGAGCGTATGGAGGATTTAAAAAATTCCAAGGGCTCGGAGTAAAATTTTAAAGCTTAGCTCGATCTAATTTTGCGCGACGCAAATGGTCGCAAATACTAAAGATTGCGACTGCTGTGTGCACGCTGGCTTAGGCGCGGCGGCAGGACTAACAAAATTTTAAGCGAAATTTTAAAGCTAATTTCGAGACGAAATTTTAAGACCGCGTGGGCTAGAATTTAAAGCCGCGAAGCTTCAAATCCCGACCCCGCAATCAAAATTTAAAATTTTAAAAGAAGCTGTATATGTCGTCTAAAAGGAAGTATTTTTTATCGACAGTGCCTTTGTAGAAAGGCTCGAAAGTATCGTTATACGCTTTTTTGAAAAAGCCCTCTTTGCTAAGCGAAATGAGCGCTTGATTAACGGCTTCTGCGAGATCTGCGTTGCCTTTTTGCATCGCGATGCCTAAAAATACGTTCTCGCCAAGACTTTTGATATTAACCTCGACGCTAGGATCTGCGACCGGATAGACCATCACAAATAGATTATCGTCGCACGCGCCGTCGATCTCGCCGCTTTTTAGCCGCTTGTAGCAATCGGAGGAATTTTTGCAATACACTAGATTGTAGCCGCCGTCCTTTTGCATAAACGCTTCGCCCGTCGAGCCGCGGATGACGCCTACTTTCTTACCTCGCAGATCGCTCATTTTTTGGATATTGTCGCTTTTTCTGGTTAAAACTCCGGAATTTACCGAAAGATAGGGCATCGAAAATTCATAATTTTTCTTTCTCTCCTCAGTAACGCTTGCAGCCGCGATAAGCATATCCGCCTGATTATTTTGAATGGACGGAAAGCGTGCTTGCGCTGATACCGGTATGAGCTCGATCCTGCCGCCGGTATCACCTAAAATTTTGCCTCCGATTGCATTAGCAAGCTCTACGTCAAAGCCCTCAAAGCCGTTATCCGTGACCCTACTAAACGGAGGCTCGTTTTCATAAACGGCGATACGAATGACTTTACTCTGCTTTATTTGGCTTAAAGAATTCGCAAGCGCAAAGATGCAAGATAAAAGAATTAAAAACAGTGATTTTTTCATTTCAAATTCCTTTTTTATTAAAAAAAGCTGTAAAGATCGTCGAGTAAGAAATATTTTTTATCGACGGTGCCTTTATAGAAGGATTCGAAAGTATCCTCGTAAGCCTTTTTGAAAAAGCCCTCTTTGCTAAGTGCGATCAAGCCTTTGTTGATCGCTTCTAGCAGCTCCGCATTGCCTTTTTGCACCGCGACGCCCAAGAATACATTATCGCCTAAATTTTTTATATTGACCTCGACCGCAGGATCTACGATCGGATAGACCATTACAAAAAGGTTGTTGTTGCAATACCCGTCGATCTCGCCGCTTTTTAATCTCCTATAGCAATCGACCGAATCGTTGCAGTAGGAAACATTATAACCGCCGTCCTTTTTGATATACGCCTCGCCGGTAGTCTTGCGGATGATACCGATCTTTTTGCCCATCAGATCGCCTATTTTATGGATATTTGAGTCTTTTTTCGTTAAAATCCCCAAATTCACCGTAAAATACGGCATCGAAAAATCCACGCTTCCCTTACGCTCTTCAGTAATACTTGCAGCCGCGATTATCATATCTGCCTGATTGTTTTGCAGCATCGGAAAACGCACTTCGTTCGTTACCGGTATGAGCTCGATACGACCGCCGGCAGAACCGAAAATTTTACCGGCTAGCGCGTTGGCAAGCTCGACTTCGAAACCCTCAAAGCCTTTCTCGCTTGACTTGCTAAAAGGCGGCTCGTTTTCATAAACGCCCACTCTGATAACCTTGCTTTGCTTTATTTCGCTTAATGAATTCGCAAAAACAAAGATCGCCGACAATAGAATAAGAAAAAATGACTTTTTCATAATTTCCTCCTTGAATTTTAAATTTTTCGTAATTGTAATGTAAATTTTCTTAAAATTTCATTTTACTAGAACCGAAACTATTCCCTAAATTGCGGGTTTAGCGATAAAATTTCGTAACTAAAATTTCTAAGCATAATGATAGAGGCTTTTTAAATTTTGCTACCTTGCATCAAGCTCCGCCTGCTCTCATTAAATTTTAGCGCTTCGCTATAAAATTCTGTGCGTCTATTAGCGCCATAAAAATAGCGCGCCGCTGCGAAATTCTATAGAATTTTATAAATTCTGCAACGGCGCGTTAGTAAAATCTTACAATCTAAACCAAGCTCGCAAAGTCGGGCAAAATAGCAAGGCTATGCAAGCCTTTTAAATTTTACCTGGCGTATAGCGCACAGCTCTATGCTTACTGCAAGCAAATGCAGGCGAGCCGTACCGCTATGCCCGCCTAAAATAAGCTATAAAGGTCATCCAGCAAGAAATATTTTTTCTCCGCAGTGCCCTTGTAATACGGCTCGATAGTCTCGTCGTAGGTCTTTTTCATAAAGCCGTTCTTGCTTAGCTTGACTAGCTCGCCGTTTAAGAACTCAAGCAGATCCTTATTGCCCTTAGAAACCGCAATGCCTAAGAAATCCGAAACGCCTAAATTCTTGATATTTACCTCGGTGTCGCTGTCGATGACGGCATAAGCTAAAACTATCAGATTATCCGTCGCATATCCGATGCCCTTACCGTCCTTTAGCATTTTATAGCATTCGTTTGCGGTAGCGCAATTTACAATTTCAAAGCCCTCTTTTCTAAAATACGCTTCGCCCGTAGTTCCGGTTTCTGCGATGATCGGCTTGTCGTGCAGATCCGATACAGTCTTGATCCTATCGCCAGCGCGGGTTAGCACGCCGATATTTACTGCAAAATACGGCGTCGTAAAATCAACTAGCTGCTTACGCTCATTTGTGATCGTAAAGGTCGCAAGCACCATATCTACTTTATTT
>NZ_CALHHX010000083.1 GCF_938030685.1 uncultured Campylobacter sp.
CATTGATTTTAGTAGGATGCGGCGAGGATGAGGTAGGGCTCGTGAAAAACTACACTCTACCCGATTTTAAGTCAATGAGTATCGGCGCGGCGATCGAGGGCTCGAAAATCTGCAAAAATATCGCCTGGAGCAAAGAGGAAAACGGCGGATTAAAGACGGTTAGGATGGTATGCGACGTGGATATGGAGAAAGTAAAGGTCGATGTAGATGCCTTTAACAAAAAATATAAAGAAGCTACGCTAAACACGTCTTTAAGAGGTGCCGTGCTTTTCTATAAAGATAAATCTGATGATAAACAACAGCGTTTACTTAAATTGGCAAACGAACATTGCAAAATAAATGAGACGAAATTTCAAGAGGAGCTCAAAGACAGAGGCAAAATAGATTACTCATTTCAAAAAAAGCCGGTTGATTGCGACGATAAATTAAAAGATGAAATACTAAAGGATGGTGAACCAAAAACTTCTGCGATTTATATGAGTAATATTATTGATTCATTAGAAGACGTCGCTTATTATTCGCAGCTAACGCCTAGCCAAATAAGGCTACAGCTTGGAAGGGCAGCAGAGCTGCCGCCACAGGCTGAGATCGAATTAAATTTTATCGTGAATGCCGATAAGAGCGTAAGTTTATCGGATAAATTTATAGTGACTAAAGATATAATTGATGATGTTATTAAGATAAGATCGGCATTTAATAATAGAAAAACGGCGGAAGACGCCCTTGCGACTTTCTACGAAAGACAATAAAATTTTATCTGAATTTTTAAAAGACGTTTCGGCTCGGAAGCGTTTCCGCAAAAGACGATAGCATTATTTTGCGGCTCAATTTGACGAAATTTTAAATTTGAGCCGCCTTGCGTCAAAATTTCATTATTTCATTCAAATTTGACGCGGGCTTTTAAATTTAAAAAGCGCGACGGAAGCAGTTTCGCCCGCCGCGCCGTGAAATTTTACGCCGAATACAGGCTTATTTATCGTGTCCTTGCAGATACGCAATCGCGCTAAGTGCGGCAACCGCGCCGTCGCCTGCCGCGCAAACGACCTGTTTAGGCGCATCCTGCCTCATATCGCCCGCCGCGAATAGCCCGTTAACGCTTGTTTGCATCTTTAAATTTACCGCGACCTGCCCGCCCGGCGTGATGTCGCAGATGAACTTGCCGCTTTCGTCTTTTAGCACCTCGTTTCGCACGTCAAGCCCCACGAATACGAAGATCCCCGGTAGCTGCAGCTCGCGCGTGGCGCCGCTAATTTTATCCTTGACTACGACGCCCGTTACGCCGCTTGCATCGCCCTTGATCTGCTCTACGAGCGCGTTTGTGATGAGCTCGATATTCTCACTTTCGCGCACCTTTTGCACTGTCGAAGGCGCGGCGCGAAACTCGTCTCGGCGGTGGATCAGATAGACTTTAGAGCAAATTTTAGCCAGATACAGCGCCTCCTCTAGCGCCGTATCGCCGCCGCCGAGGACGGCAACCTCTTTGCCCTTGTAAAAAAAACCGTCGCAGGTCGCGCAGGTACTGACGCCGCGACCGAAAAACTCATCCTCGCCCTCGATCCCCGCGCGGCGCGGAGTAGAGCCCGTAGCGACGATAACGGCACGCGCGCGTCGTGTTTGATCGCCCTCGAGATAGATCGTAAAATTTCCGTCGTCGTCTTTTGAGACGCGCAGTACGCGCACCATCTCATGCTTTAAGCCAAAGCGGAAGCACTGCTCCTGCCAAGGCGCCATAAAGCTCATCCCGTCGGTTACCGCGGCGACGCCCGGATAGTTTTCCATCTCGGAGCTTGAAGTGATCTGTCCGCCGGGCATCCCCATCTCAAACATCACGACGTCCTTTAAACCGCCTCTTGTAGCATAAAGCCCCGCCGCTAACCCCGCAGGACCGCCGCCGATAATTGCTAAATCTAACATTTTTTCTCCTTAATTATTTTATTAAGTAAAGTCGCGGGCGTTAAATTTACGAATTTAATTAATAAAACGATGAGTGGGAGAAGAAAGGGCGAAAGCCGCCCTTTTAAAATTTACAGAAGCGAGTTTAGCTTATCGGCTATGATCTGCTTGGATTGCGCGCCGATGAGTTGAGCTTTTAGCTCGCCGTCTTTGAAAAATAGAATCGTAGGGATCGAGCGGACGCCGAACTGCACCGCAAGATCCTGCGCTTCGTCGGTATTTACTTTGCAAATTTTAGCCTTGCCCTCGTAGTCGTTCGCAAGCTCCTCGATGATCGGGGCGATCATACGGCACGGCCCGCACCAAGGTGCCCAAAAATCGACTAGCGCGACACCCTCTTTAGTAACGTCGAAATTCTCCGAAGTAAGCTCTATATACTTTCCCATAATGTTCTCCTTGTGTTAAAATTCTGCGGATTATAGTTAACTATCTTAAATAAATAATAAAAATTCTAATTTAAAAAGATATGTTGGCGATAAATTTTATCTGCTTTGGATAAACTCCCACGACGTCGATCTGCCACGGCTCGTCCGTATCGCAGCTCATCAGATAAAATTCCGCCGCCTTTAAAATTTTAGCCATTTTGGCGTCCGTCACGCGCTCTGCGGCGTCGTAATCGCCGCTTGTAGCTTTTACTTCTACGAAGTGCAAAATTCCGCCCTTACGCGCGATTATGTCGATCTCGCCGAAGCGGCAGCGGAAATTTCGCTTTAAAATTTCAAACCCTTCGCCGCGCAAAAATTCTGCCGCACGGTCCTCGCAGGCAAAGCCGAAAATGTATTCTTTTAAGCTCAACTTAGCTTTCGATCCTGATCATAAAAGGCTTTTGCGTGATGAAATTTTCGCCGCTAATCACGCTTATAGCGCGCTTTATGTCCTTCTCGCAGCACGTATGCGTCGTGAAAAACAGCGTCACTTCCTCATCCGTTTTGAGCTTAGGCTTTTGCAAAAAGCTGTCGATCGAAAGATCGTTTAAACTCATAATGTTCGTAAGCTTCGCAAGCACGCCCTTCTCATCGCGCACGCGCAGCCTGAAATAATACTTCGTGCGGATCTGTTCGCTAGGCAGAATTTGCATAAAATTTTCGCTCGGCAAAATTTTATATCCCAGCATCGGGTTTTTGTTATCGCGCGCAATGTCGATGAGATCGCTTATAACAGCACTTGCCGTAGCGCTACCGCCCGCGCCGGGGCCGTAATACATACTCTCGCCGACGCAGTCTCCGTAGATGCTCACGCCGTTCATCACGCCGTCTACTTTTGAGAGCATCTGATCTTTTGAAATGAGCGCGGGATGGACGCGCAGCTCGACTTTGTTGTCGCACGCGCGCTTAGCCACCGCAAGTAGCTTGATTATGAAGTCAAATTCGCGCGCGAAATAGATATCCTCCTGCGTAATCTCCTCGATTCCCTCGATTAGGATATCTTCAGGATCTCCGTGCACGCTGTATGCGATGCTAGCTAAGATCAAAAGCTTATGCGCCGCGTCGAACCCGCCGATGTCAAAGCTAGGATCGGCTTCGGCGTATCCGAGCTCTTGAGCTCGCTTTAGCGCGTCCTCAAATTTCTCATTTTTTTGCATCATATTCGTAAGGATGAAGTTGCTCGTGCCGTTTACGATGCCGATTATCTTTTCGATACGATTGGCGCTCAGCCCTTCGCGTAGGGTTTTGATGATCGGAATTCCACCAGCTACGCTCGCTTCAAAGCCAAAAGGCGTATCGCCCGCTAAGGCCTGAAGCTTGTAGCGATGATAAGCCAAAAGCGCCTTATTTGCGGTAACGACCGCCTTTTTACGCTTTAAAATTTCACTTACGATCTCGTAGGGCTTTTCTACCCCACCCATAAGCTCTACAAAAACGTCGATGTCGTCGCGCTCGATGATACTTTGCACGTCGCTGCTAAGCGGAATTTGCACGCCCCTTTTTTTGCTCGTATCGCGCACGAGCCCGATTACGGGCTCTATGCTAACGCCCGCGCGCGCAAGGATGATATCTTTATTTTTGATCAAAATATTTGCAACTTCGCTACCTACGGTGCCGACGCCTAAAATCGCTACCTTCATCAGATCTCTTTCAAATATTTTTTTATATTTCTAGCAGCCTGGCGGGTCCTGTTTTCGTTTTCGATAAAAGCGATCCGCACGTAATCGTCTCCCGCCGCGCCAAAACCCACGCCTGGACTTACGGCTACGCGCGCCTTGGTAAGAAGCTGTTTGGAAAACTCCATACTCCTTAGATGAGCCGCCGCGGGCGGCAATTTCGCCCACGCAAACATCGACGCGCTAGGTTTTGCGATCTGCCAGCCCGCATCCGCAAAAGCGTCAATCAAAAAATTCCTACGCTTCTCATAGCTCGCGCGGATCTGCTCTACGCACTCTTGCGGCCCGTCCAGCGCGATCGTGGCGGCTACTTGGATCGGCGTAAACATGCCGTAATCAAACCACGATTTGATCTTTTTAAGCGCGGCGACGAGCTTTTTGTTGCCGCTAACAAAACCCACGCGCCAGCCCGCCATATTGTAGGTTTTAGAAAGCGTGTACGCCTCGACTGCGACGTCCTTCGCGCCCTGGGCCTCAAAGATCGACGGCGTTTTATAATCATCGAAAGCGATCTCTGCGTAAGCGATGTCGCTGATGATATAAAACCGCTCCTGCCGCGCCATCGCCACGAGCCGCTCGTAGAAGCTTTTTTGTACGACGACGGTGGTGGGGTTGTGCGGGAAATTTACGACGACGTATTTTGGGCGCGGAATGCTCTCATCGAAGGTTTTTTGCAGATCGATGAAAAATTTATTCTCATTAAAATTTAAATTCTCATCATAGGCAAGCGGGATTTTAACGACGTTGCCGCCCGCGATAATGAAGGCTTGAGTGTGGATCGGATACGCAGGATCGGGCACTACCGCGACATCGCCCGGATTTACGATCGCGCTTGTTAGATGCACGAAGCCCTCTTTGGAGCCCATCACCGCGACGATCTCGCTATCCGGATCCAAGATCACGCCGTATTTGCGCTTATACCAATTCGCGCACGCAAGTCGCAGCTTGTAAATACCCTGGCTTACGGAGTAGCCGTGCGTTTTGTCCTTTTGCGCGCTTTCGCAAAGCTTGTCGATTATATGCTGCGGCGTCCTGCCGTCGGGATTACCCATCGAAAAATCGATTATGTCCTCGCCGGCTCTGCGCGCCGCCATTTTTATGGCATTGACCTCGGCAAAAACGTAATTGGGCAAACGCTCGATTTTTGAAAAACGAATTTCGTCAAACATCTCAAACCTCTTATCTTAAAGTAATTTTCAAGCTTTATTTAAAATTTAGCGCCTTAACGCGCGATCTGCTCGTACCGCACGGAGGCAAAATTTCAAGCCTTAGCGTCGATGCGGCGGCGCTTTTGCAACACTTGGGCGGTTTAAATCCTTGCCTCGCTAAAATTTTAAAACCGCGGGGGGCGGAGGCGTTGATCGTTTAAATTTATCGCGTCGCGACCCTTTGCGCGACATTTAAATTTACATCCGATCGAAACGACCGAGACCTCCGTTTTGCAGGGCACCATGGACGGCGCCTCTTAAATTTAGCGCGCTATCGCAAGCGCCCGCACCACTTAAAATTTTATCCGCACCGTTAAATTTTACCTGCGCCGCTTAAAATTCTATCTAAGGCGGCGCAGTTTAAACCTTTTAAATTTACACTCGCGAATTTAAATTTAAACCGAGCGCCGTAGCAAGCCGAAATTTTACTCTCAACGGCGGCAAAAGCCCTAAGAGCGAAGAGCCACGCGAGAGCGAGGATTTTACCACTTCTTGCCCTTGTTTAAGCGCAGAAACTCATCGGCTGAAATTTTAGTGATATTGCCATCTTTAACGTGGAATTTTTGAGTGTTTCTTTCGCTGAAAGTTACGTTGCCATCGGCTTTGCCGAGCTCAAACATCCCGTGACCGGTAGAGATTAGCAGCTCCTCATCTCCTTGCGAAGCGACGACGTAAGGGGCATTGATGACCATCTCGCGCTTCTTGCCACTTTTTAGATCGATGATACCGATCCACATTTTGCCGCGTGGATTAAGCACGATATCTTTGCTGGGCGCAGGTGCGCTTTGCGTGGCGTTTTCGTCGGTGGAATTTTCCTCCGTTTTGGCACTCGCGCGCTCGATTCTTATAGAGCGGTCCAGCGCGTTTAGCGAGCTTAAATTTTCATCCGTAACAGCAGCTACATTGGCATCTGACTTTAGTGCGAATTTTTCATCTGTAGCGTTGTGCGAAACGACGTCAATACCGATATTTTCAAGCTTTTTTTGAGTATTATTTACGATCGGAGCGTCCGAGTAGGTGGTTTTGTTTTGCTCCCATAAAAGCGAGCCCAAAAATTCGCCGAAGCTTTTATAAAGTCCAAAATAAAAGATTGCGCCTATGATTAATACCATTGCAAGCAGCCACAAAAGCCAACCGCTGCCGCTTTTATTAGGGCTGACCCTTTGACCATAAACCTGCTCGACTTTGGCCTTTTTAACGGGCGCAAAGCCCTCCTTTGCGACCTCAAACTCGCTTATCCAGTCCGACAGATCCAGCCCGAACTCACGCTCTAAAATTTTAATGTAGCCCCTAACGTTAAAATTTGCAAGTTTTTCGAAGTCTTTGTTGATGATGTATTCTAAATTTTGCGCGTCGATGCGCGTTGTGCGCGCTATCTCGATCAGATCCATAGATTTTAATTTATCCAGATCGCTGCTTTTTGGCTGCTGCGTTTGCTCCGGCTTCTCGGTTTGTTCCGCCTGCTCGTCCGTATTATTTAACTTCTCTTCTATTTCTTCCATTTAAAATTCCATCGCATAGTATCGCAAATGCCGCGCTTACGTTAAGCGAATCCCAGCCTTCGCGCATCTTTATCGATACCGTGCGGTCGCATTTTTTAAGCGCCCTAGCAGGTATCCCCTCTTCTTCGTTCCCCATTACGAGTGCGTTTTTCGCGCCGAGTTTTAACTCATTAAAGCTCGTCCCGTCCGCACTCGCGGCGTAAATTTCAAAGCCGCTTTGTTTAAGCTCGTTTAACACGCTAAGCCCGTCTGCGACCTTAACAACGTTTAGCTCATACGCCGCGCCCGAGCTTGCGCGCACTACGCCCGCCATATTTAGATTATTTGCGACGACGATCACGCTGTCCGCACCCAAAGCATAGGCGCTGCGCATTATCGCGCCGATGTTTCCGACATCGGTAAGCCCATAAAGGATCGGCACGAATTTATCGTCTTTGACGCTAGCAAGATCGCCGAAGCTAAACTCCTCCACCTCGGCCAAGAAGCCTTGATGGTTGCCGCCGCGAGCGAGGGCTTGAGCTTTTTTCGCATCGGCGCGCTCGATTTTTACGCCGGTCGCGGCGATCTTTTTAAAAATTTCTTTCTCGCACTCCTTAGCAAGGATGATGCGGATAAATTTCTGCGGATGCCGGTTTAAAAGGTGCAAAAACAGCTGCTTACCGTAAATAATCATTTTGGGATTTTAGCGAAAAACGGTTAAAATATGACTTAGCGTATCAAATTTTTATATATTTCTTTGGCGGGTTCGCCGCTGATTTTTGAGAGTAGTTTTGCTTTTATTTTCGGCGCGATCTCAAGCGAAAGAATATCTTCTTGCGTGATTTTTTCAAAGCTTTTCTCGCCTGCGCCGTCAATCACGACGCACCATTCGCCGTTTAAATTTGCGCTTTTCAGCTCCAGCAAGAGCTCCGCGGCGCTACCGAAAAATTTGGTTTCAAATTTTTTCGTGGCTTCCTTGATCGCAAAAATTTTGCGCTGCGCATCGATCCCCGTGATCTGCTCTATTAGCTTTATCACGCGCTTTGGAGATTCATATAGTACGCATGGATAGGGGCTTTGCATTAAATTTAGGATCTGAGCTTTGCGCTGCGTGCCGTCATTATTCAAAAAACCTAAAAAGCTAAATTCTTTCTCCACCAGTCCGCTTGCGGCGGCTGCAAGCAGCAGAGCGTTTGCGCCGCTAAGCACCTCGTAAGCTACGCCGCTTCGTTGCGCAAATTTTACGAGCGCAATTCCCGGATCGCTGATGCAAGGCATGCCCGCATCGCTTACGTATGCGCAAGCTTTTTCGCGCAGAAGCGCCACATCAAAACTCGCGAAAAACTCCGCTTCGTTGTGCGTGTGTAGGGAGCAAAACTGTGAAATTTTAAATGAAATTTGAAATTTATCGGATAATAAGTTTAGAAGTTTTTTTGAAACCCTCGTATCCTCGCAGATTAGGATTTCGCAGCTTTGCAATACCTCAAGCGCGCGGCTCGAGATATCGCTTAGATTTCCTATCGGCGTAGGAATGAGATATAGCAACTATTTCATTCCGTATTTTTGCTTAAATTTCTCGACGCGACCCGCGCTATCTACGATCTTCTCGCTGCCAGTGAAAAACGGATGGCAGTTGGAGCAGATATCGACGCGGATCTCAGGCTTGTTCGAGCGCGTTTTAAAAGTGTTGCCGCAAGCGCAGGTAACGGTCGTTTCGACAAAGTTCGGATGGATATCTTTTTTCATTTTTGATCCTTTTTGATGATTTTAAAAGGCAGCGATTATACAACTTTTTTATCTAAAAAGCAAATTTAAAGGGTTTTAAAAAACTCTCGGCAAAGCGCGGATTTTCTTTCGAGCAAGCTTTTTGGACGCGAAATTTTAAAATTTAGCCCGCTTGCGAGTAAAATTTTATTTCACCGCAGCGTGCAAAATACAGCGCGCGAAGATACGCCGCAGCAATATGCGCCGCGCATCAAGCCGCCGATAAACATAACAGGTCGCGCAAGCAAAATTTTAAATTCCAAAATTTAAAGCGCACGATCTTTTTGAATTTTAAAATTTGCCGAGCGTTTAAAAGATCAGCTTCGCGCAAGTTGCGATCAGCGCGGTGTTTGAGCGCAAAATATAGGGGCTATTAAGCGCATAGGCGTTTTTAAATTTCTCCCTTTCGCGCGGCGAAAATCCGCCCTCGGGGCCTACGAACGCAATCTCCTCGCCGCCGAAAATGTCGATGTTCTTGCCGCCAAAATCGATCAGGCTTACGTTTTTATATCTTTGCGCAAGCTCGTCCGAGCTGCTCAAAACCTCGATCTGCATGATGGAATTTCGCCCGCACTGCTGCGACGAGTTGATCAAAATCCGCTCCATCCTCTGCAGATCGAGCCGCACGTTTTTCTGCGACAGATCGGCATATACCAAAACAAGCCGCCCGACGCCCATCTCATTTAGCGCAGGCAGGCTCTTTTCGATCACGGCGCTCTCGACGACCGCCCAAGCGACGCAAAAATCGTGGCTCGGCGTAAAAACAGAGCTTTTAAAAACTAAATTCAGAGCCGCACCTTTGCGCGAAATTTCGGCGATCTCATATAGATAACTCGCCCCGTCCTTTAGATTTCGCACGTCTATGCGCTCGCCCGCCCTTGCTCGCCTAGCCTTTAGGTGTAAAAACTGATCATTCTGCAAAACTAGGCTCTGTTTGCCTGCAAACTTATCGTAAAAATATACCATCAAATAACACTCGCTATCAAAATTATCGCTAAGTTTAGCCCCAAAATCACCCGCATTTTGCGCTGATACGGCGCAAAGTTTTGACTTAGATACGCTATTTTCAGCCGTTTGTACGATACCGCGCTAAGTATGATCATCGCTAGCGATCCGACCGTCATAAAGTAAATTTTAAAGCTCAGATCAAAGCGCAGCACCGGTAACATCACGCTTCCGCTAATTATCAGCGCCGCGAGAGTCGCATAATATATCGGCAAAAACAGCCTGATGCGCCTAAGAAATCTAAGCCCAGATCTGCTCTTTTGCTTTAAATTTTCAGCTTGCGGCGCGGAGGCGGCGGAATTTAAAGCCTCGCTGCGAGGGCAAAATTCCGCCGCCGCATCGATCTTAAGCTGGGTAAAGATCAGATAAATTATCGTTAAAATCGCCGCAGCTAGCGCGAAAAACTTATGAAAACCTAGGGCGCTTTGATACAGATAATCCATTACTTCCGCCGGAGGGTTAAATTTGCAGGATAAAATTTTGCGCGGCTAGAGCCGAAACGACCGAATTTCAACGCAAATTTTTTCGACGCGAGATAAGACAGACCTGTTCCGCGCCTTTGAAATTTTAAAAACCTTTCAAAGCGGTCGCGGATATTTATTGCGCCAAAATTTACCGCGCGCTCTCTCAACTCCGGTTTTGCGCCGTATCTCTCGCGCCAAGAATGAAATTTTGCGGATAGAGCTTTATAAAATTTAAAATTTCTCTGCGTAGATCGCACTGGCAAAAATGACACCAAAATCGCGCTTGCGCGCCGCATACAAACAACGCAAATTTTAAAAATTTTCAAATTTAGACGCGGATTTTTCAACGCTCCGCCTTATTCGGTCACCGGAAGCGGCGGCATATCGGCGTTTATATCGACTTTAGGCTCGCTAGGCGCGATAGGGACGTCCTTCGGCACCTCGCTATCCACCGGCGGCTTTTGCAAGGTGTCCTTTTTCTCATCGTCGCAACCGCCCAAAGCAAGCGCGCAGACAAAGATCGCGCACGCGGCAAAAACGCGCACAAACCCCGCGCCAAATTTAAAGAAATTTCTCATCAGCAGTCCTTTGGATAGATGATTTTTTCGCCGCGCAGCAGTTTGTGCCAAAGCTCAGGTTGCCTCCACTCCTCGCGCACGGCGGGCGAGAATTCTATCTCATCCAGCGCGATCTCGCCCATCTGCGCGTTGTAGGCATCCTCGCGGAAGCACTGTGCGTAGCCGGTGGCCGTTTCGTGCACGATGACGCTGTGAAGCTTTACTTCGCGCTCGCCGTTTTGCATCTGAGTCAGGCTCAAAAGTCGGTCCACAAGGACGAAAAAAATTCTACAAAACTGCTCCGCGCTCGGATTTAGCGGTATCTGTACCCAACGCGCGCTGTGTTTTTTAAGATCCGCGATGTAGCCAGCATCATCGTGCGCGTAGATCGTCGTAGCGTGATCGAAACTATCGATAAGCTCGCGGATACCGAGCTTCATGTAGCCGAAGTCATAAACCATACCCGCTTCATCTAAAAAATTTGAGCTAAGCAAAATTTCGCATCTGTAGGAGTGACCGTGGATGCTCGTGCGGCACCGCTTTGAGCCGCACAGGCGCACGATGTGAGCGTTTTCGAATTCGTATAATTTCCTGATTATCATACCCCGTCCTTCTCGCCCCAAATTCTAATGTGCAGGCGATCGGAGTAATTATAGCCGTTTTTTAGGCAAAAATCCACGCAAAATTGCGCGCCGCTTTCTAGCTCGCGACGATCTGCGCCGCGCGGCATGCAATAAACCTCGCTCTCGCACGCCGCTAAAATTTCGCTGATCTCGGGCTGCGCGTCAAACTCGGGCGAGATGACGAACTTGTAAAAACTATCTTTTGCGTTTTGCTTTAAATTTCGTAGCGCGGCGAAGTTTAACCTGCGTTCGCACGGCTCGGCGGAGCTTGAAAGCTTAGGTGAGACCGCAAAGACGCAGCTTTTGTAGGCGGGGAATTTTTCAAAATCCACAAAAATCGTACCGTTGGTTTCGAAGTGCACCGCGTGTCCGCGCGTAAGCAGCTCGCAGACGAACTCGTAAAATAGCGCCTCTTTATGGTGCAGTAGCGGCTCGCCGCCGGTGATAACGATGATCGGCTTTTGGTAAAGCTTAGCGCTCTGCGGTGAGTCTGAGCTTTGCGGCTTTAAATTTGAGGAATTTTGTGCGGCGAAATTTAAAGAATTTTCGCTCGTTAAATTTAAAGAATTCTCTGCGCTATCGTTTGGGCGGGGAGGCGTTTGCGCGGCGGCGGAATTTAAAGTATCGCTTTCAGAAAAAGGCTCGGCGGCGCAAAAGCCCGGCATAGAGCGTGCAGGTAGGGAACAGGACGAACCTGATAAATTTGGAATTTTATTCAAAAGCTGGGCTAAATTTAGAATTTCTTCATGCTCAAAGTGGCTCGTAAAAACCGCGCGGATCGTATCGCAACCGCGCAAGATCTCGCCAGTCTTTGGCGAAACGCGCTCGCCGCCGAAGCCCACACAGCGCAGATTGCAGCCCGCAAAGCGAAAGAAAAGCGCGAGCCTGCCTGCGTATTTGCCCTCGCCCTGGATGCTCAAAAAGCTCTCTACGAGCCTCATCCGCCCGTCTCGTAAAATGCGCGGCTTGAAATTTCATTCGAAGCGTCCGTTTGCCAGCGATTTTTTTCGGGCTTATTCGCTAAAATTTTAGCCAAAATTTCGGCGGCTGCGGCGATGTCGCCCTCTTTAACCGCCTTTTTGATACTTAGCGCGTCCTCGAAGTAAAGGCACGGGATCAAAAGCCCCTCGGCACTTAGTCTGATACGGTTGCAGCTCTCGCAAAAATCGTGCTTGTGCGGATCGATGATACCGAAGGTGTAGCCGTCCCCAAGCGCGTAAAGCGACGCGGGCGAGCTCTGCAATTTCGGCAGAGCGGTAAAGATAAATTTACGCCTTAAAATATCTAAAATTTCACTCGATTTTAAGCCTGTAAGATCGCCGGCATGGGTGTTTTCCATAAATTCTATAAAGCGGATCTGACAATCCTTTTCGCGGGCAAATTCCAGCAAATAAATAAGCTCGTCGTCGTTGATCCCTTTTAGCGCGACGGTATTTAGCTTGACCTTTAGCCCCGCTTCAAGCGCGGCGTCAAGGCCCTCCAGGACGTTATAAAGCACGCCGCGCTGAGCTATAAATTTAGCTCGCTCCGGACGCAGCGAGTCAAGCGACATATTGATGCGCTTTAGCCCCGCGTCTTTCAAGGCGCGCGCGTAGTTTTTGAGATAATACCCGTTGGTGGTAAGCGCAAGATCGATGCCCGGAGCGTAATCCGCGATCATCTTTATAAAATCTTCGATCCCCTTTCGCACTAGCGGTTCGCCGCCGGTTATGCGGATCTTTTTTACGCCGCCGTCGATCGCAACCTTGACGAATAAAAACATCTCCTCAAAGCTTAAAATATTCTCTCGCGGCACCCAGTTAAACGGCGTAGCAGGCATGCAATATCTACATCTGAAATTACACCGCTGCGTAACCGAAATGCGCAAATAATCGATCGTTCGTCCAAATTTATCAATTAGCATATTTTGCCTTAATATCAATTTGCGGCGATTATATAAAAAACAAAGCGATTTTGCAAAATTTTATTTTTATATTGCTCAGGCTATTTTCTTACCGAGCCGATGAGCTCTTTAAGCTGATCTAGTAGCGGTCTGATCTGCTTTTCTACCCGCTCGTCGATCATCGTAGGCACTACATCTAGTCTCTGCTCTATCGTCTCGTCGATCACGTCTGCAATCGCGTTTATATCGATATTAGGAGCGACTTTGCCGCCCGAATCGATCATCTCTTTTAGCTCCTCGACCTTCTTTTTAAGAAGATAATTTTCCTGCATAGCATCGGTCAACACTTGATCGAATCGCTCGAATTTTTTATCCGCTTGCTTATCCTTAAAATATATGACGAAAAACATCAAAAATATAACGACGCAAAGTCCTAAAATGATGATAGTGTTAAGATCCATAGGGGTTCCTTAAAATAAATTTACAAAAACAAAAGCAAAAAAGGCGATGCCCAAGTAGCCATTGAGCGTGAAAAACGCGCGATCAATCTTGCTAAAATCTTTCTGCACGATCCTATGCTCGAAGTACAGGATCGCCGCGCACGCAGCCACACCAAGATAGGCAAAAAAGCCTAAATTTGCCGCCGCGCAAAACAGCAGCCAAAAAAGTACCGCCACGGCGTGAAAAATTTTGGAGATAAACATCGACGCTTCCTTGCCGTAAAGCGCAGGGATGCTGTAAAGCCCGTTGCTGCGGTCAAATTCCATATCTTGAAGAGAATACAGCACGTCAAAGCCGCCTACCCAAAATACTACCCCGAGGCATAGCAGCACCGACCATAGCGGAATTCCGCCACTAACGGCGATCGCCCCCGCAATCGGCGCAAGCCCCAGGCAAAAGCCTAGCATTAAATGCGCAGTCTCGCTAAAGCGCTTAAAATATGAATACACGCCCAATGCCGCTAAAATCGGCACCGAAAGCTTAAGCGCCAAAGGATTTATAAGCGCCGAAACCGCTATGAAAACTACCGCGTTTGCGATTATGAAAAGCAGCAAATTTCCGCGTCCGATCCGTCCGTCCACACTGGGGCGCGAAGCACAACGCGGATTGGCGCGGTCGATGTCCTCGTCCAAGTAGCGATTTAGCGCCATTGCGAAGCTTCTGGCGCTCACCGCGCACAAAATTCCCAAAAAAAGCAGCTTCCAGCCGAACCATACCGAGCCGTTTTGCAGCTTGCTAGCGGTGATCATCGCCGTAAAGATAAACGGCAGCGCAAAAACCGAGTGTTTAAAAACTATTAATTCGTTGATATCGGATAAAATTTCTTTAAATTTAGCCATTTCGCCCCTTGTTTTGGGCACCATTGTATCAAAAAAAAGTAAGAATAGCTCTAAATTTGATATAATTTGAACGAAAAATTTACGAAAGGAAACGCCTTGAGCCAAAATCAAAACTCACACGCAAGCCCGCAGATCGCGATCATCGGCACCACAGCAAGCGGCAAAAGCGATCTTGCGCTAAGTATCGCGCGCGAAATCGGCGCCGTGATTTTGAGCCTCGATTCGCTCTGCATTTATCGGCAGATCGACATCGCAAGCGCTAAGCCAGGCGAGGAGGAGCTGCGCGAGATCAGGCACTTCGGCGTAAATTTAATCTATCCAAACGAATACTTTAGTGTCGGCGAGTTTATCAAAGAGTACGCGGCCGCGCGGGCTTTTGCAGAGCGTAGCGGCGCGCCTTTGATAATCACCGGCGGCAGCGGATTTTATCTAAAAGCGATGCTAAGCGGGCTGGCGCCGAAGGTTCCCGATTTTAAAAGTGAAATTTCAAACGATGAAATTTACGCTCTAGCGCAGCAGATCGATCCGGAATTTGCCGCAAAGCTTAGCGCGGCGGACAGCTTTCGGTTAAAAAAATGGCTAAGCATCTATAAATTTTGCGGCGAGGCGCCGAGTAAATTTCTGCGCGAAAACACCGCCTCGCCCGTCATTTTGGATATTGAAATTTTTGAGATCGACGCGCCCAAGCAGTGGCTTGCAGGACGCATCGAAGCACGCACAAAGGCGATGTTTGAGCGCGGACTTTTGGAGGAGGCGGAGTTTTTATTCGCCCGCTACGGCGCGGAGTGCAGGGCGCTAGGTTGCATCGGGCTAAAGGAGTGCGGGCAGCTTTTGCGCGGGCAGATCTCGCGGGCGCAGTGCGAGCAGCTCGTGAGCCTACACACGATACAACTCGCAAAGCGCCAACGCACTTTCAACCGCTCGCAGTTCGCGGATAAAATTTCAGCGCCGCTGCAAGAGCTGGAGCGTGAAATTTTAAAATTTCTTCGCCGCGAGATTTGAAATCGAAATTTATCAAAATTTGTACGCTTGCTAGGAAGCAGTGGAGCAAGGGAGTAAAATTTAGATTTAAATTTTACCGTGCCGGATCGCGTCTTTGAAATTTGTGGGTCGCGCCGAGACCTTGCGCGACACGGAATTTCGGTCAAATTTAACCGCCTTCGCAAATATCAAAGCTAAATTTATCGTTATCAAGCCTATCAAAATTTTGATTTTCCGCGCCTGCGTTACGCTTGAAAATAAAGGCGTAGCCCTATTTCTCGAAGTGCTGCGAGCTGTTTTTTAACCCCAGGGCGCAAAGCTCATAAATGCCGCTTTGTAAATTTAGCTTGAGCGTGGAATTAAATTTTTGTATCTTGCCCGCAGCGCCGCTTTGACACTCATGGCTAACTCGCCGTTTTTTAAAGCTGTACTGCAAAGTATCGAAGCTCGCTAGGACCGCGGAGCCGCTTTGCGGAGCGAAATACAGCCTATCGCGCTTGAAAGCTACTTCGTAGCCCGAAGGCGGCGTAAACTCCTCGTCCGTGCAAACGAATATGCCGTAGCTGCGCACCGTAAGCGAATAAAAGGGCAAAATTTAGCGCTCTTTATGGCGTCATAAAACAGCTGCTTGTGTGCGCCCCAGTAACTTAGAAGCTTTTTTTTTGCTCTGCATTTTCGCTCCTTTAAAAACTCACTCAAATCGCGCACATCAA
>NZ_CALHHX010000084.1 GCF_938030685.1 uncultured Campylobacter sp.
CTCGGCAAACAGATTAATCAGGGGCGCGATCTGGACGATCTAAGCCTTGCTTTGATCTACTCTGAAATGCCGGCAAACTACCGTGAATTGGTGCTTTCGCCCTTTGTAAATATCGAAGCGAACGAGGCGCACTTTAGCATCCGCACGATAGATAGCGATCCGAATCTTCGCAGAGCGCAATTCCTAGCCGATCTTAAGCGTGATCTGGACCCCCTACTCGCTAAGGATAACGTCACGGTGCAGATTAGCGGCATAATGGTGCTTTATAACAATATGCTTCAAAGCCTGATGAGCTCACAGATAGGCACTTTGGGTATCACCGTGCTCGTGCTTTTCGTGCTTTTCGTAATCATCTTTCGCTCGTTTTCATACGCACTTATCGCGATCGTCGTAAATTTAATCCCGCTTTGCGCTTGCTTCGGCATCATGGGGGTTGCGGGCATTCCGCTGGATATCATGAGTATTACGATAGCAGCGATTAGCATCGGTATCGGCGTGGACGATGTCATCCACTACATCTATCGCTACAAGCGGGAGTTTGCGCGCCTTGGCGACGAGGCCGCGGCGATCCGCGCGAGCCACGCAAGTATCGGATACGCGATGTATTATACGTCGTTTGCGATCATTTTGGGCTTTAGCGTGATGATGATGAGTAATTTCTGGCCTACGATCTACTTCGGGATGTTAATATGTCTGGTGATGAGCCTGCTTCTTTTGGGTGCGCTCATAATCCTGCCGTCGCTAATAATGAGCCGAAAGGGCTTAAAATTTAGCCTCTTTAAAGCTAAATAAATTTTATCTCGCTATAATTGTCGCATTTGGAGAGGATGGCGACCTGGTGGCGTCTGCGGACTTCAAATCCGATAGGAGGGCGGTTGACCGTTTTCCGGGGGGTTCGATTCCCTCCCTCTCTCGCCGAATTCTTTCATTAAATTTTACTTTTACGATTCCTGGTCTCTAGCGCTTTGCGAATTTATTTCAAATTTTAGCTCTAAATTTATACGTTTTTAAGTAGGGGGGGGGGTAGCATTATTTTCAGAATTTATCTCAAAGGAGCGAAGATGAAATATGTACTAAGCGCTGCGCTAGCGGCATTGATTTTAGTAGGATGCGGCGAGGATGAGGTAGGGCTCGTGAAAAACTACAC
>NZ_CALHHX010000085.1 GCF_938030685.1 uncultured Campylobacter sp.
CGATTTTGCGAAATTCTTTACGGCTGATGCCGGCATTCGGATCGTAGCTAAAATTTGGATCTACCTCGCGGATAGCGGCGCGGACGAAAACGTCTTTATAAAACGCTTTGTAATCCCCCAGCTCGCTGGTCACTCGGCTCGCGTTAGCCATTAGCGCGGCTTGAAAAAACGGAATATAGATAATGATGAAAAATAGCGGTGCAAGGTGATTTTCAAAAAGACGCCCTACGGCAAATCCGCCGCCTACGGGCAGTATAATTATAAATAAAATCCCCAAAAACAGATACTTTGCAAATGCTAGCCGACACTCTTTTTGCTTTTTTGCGGTGGCAACTATCGCTTCATTTATGTTCAAATTTTGCCTTTTTCTAAATTTACGCAGCGGATTTCGCGCTCGGAGCGAATTTTAGCAAAATTTGCGCCGCAAAGATACGGCGAGCGTGAGTAAATTTTATTCGGCGGATTAAATTTATGAAATTTACGTTGCAGCGGCGATCTACTCGGACGTGCGCTGATTTAGCCACATTTTAAGATTGCCCGCGCCCTCTTTTAGCACCCCAAATCCTGCGGCGGCAATACAGACAAAATTAATTAGCGAGCCCCTCCCGCTGACGTTTAAAATCCCAAAGCCCACAATCCACAGCGCCGTGCCGAAGCCAAGCGTGCACACGGCGGTCGCGATCCCCAGCTTGCGGCGTAAGAGGCTTGGTTTGCGCGCTACCTGAACCCGCGTAATCACGTAGCTGCCCGCATATCCTCCGCGGATGAAATACGCGCGCGCAAGCTCGCCCTCCTCTACGGGGATATCGTTAAACTCGCCGCGCAGCTTCACGCCGTCTATCTCGAAAAATACCCAAATTTTGCTATTTCCTCTTGCAGCATGGACGCGGAGATTTCTAACCTCGCCCGTGATCTCATATTCCAATTTGCCTCCTCAAACAGCTTCGCGCTTTGCTTCCGCGCTAAATTCCGCGCCGTAAAATTTTAAAATCAAAATTTATGCCTTGCTTGCAGCGCCGTCCGTAAAATTTTAAAGTTGAGATTCTGCAAGTCCTGAATTTAGAGCTAAGCCTTAAAATTTCATAGCGATAGAATTTCAAGTAAAGCTCCGCCGCTAAATTTAACTAATCGCATGCATGGGCTATCTACGCCTTGCCGAATTTCACGCGCCGCAAAATCGCGGCGAAATTGCGTGCGCTACAAAAGCTCACAAACCCGTCGCGGCAATATCGCAGACAAAGCCCATCGAAAAAACTGATACCGCGCGACGAGCAGCGTAGATAGACGGCGCAAGGCAGGTAGCACAACAGACGCCATACTACAAACGGCGCACGGCAAGCATACAAAACAAATGCCTCGCGACGGATAATGTGCACCAGGTTACCAAGCGCCTACTTCTTTAAAATTTGCTCTTTCATGAATTCGTAGAGCTGGCAGGATTTTTTATTGCCCGCATCGCAGCCCTTTTTGACCCATCCAAGCCCCTTGGAAAATCCGCGCAGATCCCCCTTGCTCACATACAAATAGCCTAAATTATTGCAGGCATCGCCGTAGCCCAGCTCGCAGGATTTAGTGTAAAGCTTCTCTGCCTTGTCGCGATCCTGCGGCGCGCCGAGACCCTTATCATACGCAACGCCGGCGTTATAACAGCTATCCACTAGCCCTCCGTCACAGCCTCGCTCGAAAAAGCTCACCGCCTTTGCCGGATCCGCCGCAAGCCCGAAACCGTCCGTGAAATAGACCACGGCCGCATTGTGGCAGCTCTTGGCATAGCCCAAATCGCAGGCTTTGATATAGTGCCGAGCTGCCGCAGAGAAGTCCCTACTCAGGCGCCCCCTTTGATACAGGTTGCCTAGCTTGTGGCAAGCTACGGCGACGTTTTTATCGCACGCTGCGTCATAAAATACGCCCGCTTGCGTCGCATTACCCTCGCCGTCGTATAGGGCTCCCAGATCAAAGCAGCTATCTTTCTCGCCCGCCTCGCAAGCCTTGACAAAAGCGGGCTTGGCGCCATCGTAATCTCCGCGGGAGAGCTTGTCGTGCCCCAGCTGCGCGCAGCTTACGCCATCGCCGCGGTAGCATTTAAACGATAAAACGGGCGACGGCAAAAAAAGCACCATAACCAAGACGCAAACGGCGATAGAAAGTGCCGTTATGTCGATGATCTTTCTCATATCTATCCTTTTTGCGGCGATG
>NZ_CALHHX010000086.1 GCF_938030685.1 uncultured Campylobacter sp.
TCGTCTCCTCAAAATTCCGCCGAAAATATCGCAGAGGATAGATCCGCCGCAAAAGTAACAAAAATCGCGAAAAAATTTAAAAAATTCAAACTTCCTCGCAAAACCAAACCCGCGAGTGCAAAAAAACCGAAATTCTTTGGATTTGAGTTCGTGCAGATGGACGATCCACGCGAGGGCGAGAACCTCGAGAGTAAAATTTACACCAACCCTATCCGAATGAGCGGCATCAAGGCCTACATTATGCCGCTTATTTTGATAGGCATCGCTTTGATCTTTAGAGCTCAGATCACCGAGTCGCTGCTGTCATTTAAGCAGATCCAAGAATATGTAAATCAAAACACCGTCTCGCTTACCTTTGATCTGTTTATCTATCTGATCTTTGCGCTGAGCTACATTTTGCCACTAAATCAAGTATTTATCTTCCTGTCGGCCGCCAGACACGATCAATACGCGGTGCGGCAGATCACGAGCTACAATATCTTTTTGATAATCTGCGTCGTCGCCACGGTTTTACAGAATGAAACCATAGGGCTTGACGCCTACGTGGCGATCTTTAGCATCGCCGTGGCGCTGTTTGGACTGCTATCGTATTGCTACAAGCTCAAGGCGTTTTTATATCTCATCTTCACGACCAAGGGCTCCTTACCGTTTCTCATCGCGCTTGCCGTGGAGCTCTGCGCTATTATCGCAATCGGCGTGATGGACGCGTTTGCCGGGCTTCCGGCACAGATCGCGCAAAGCACCGGTATAGATTTTAATACTATGGCGTGGAAACATATCGTTATTTTCGCAATCTCCGCGCCATTTTATATATTTTCGTTCATCTGTTTACGCCGCATAAAAAAGGCTAAAATTTAAGCTAGCGCGTAACGAAATTTAGTCCTTTAAATTTAGCGGCGGCGAAATTTTTATTCCGCTAGCAGATCTGTGGAATCAAAATTTGGCTCGCTAAATTTTAATCGTTAGCGCTAAAATTTTTCTCTTTTGCATTCGCATTAAAAAGCCGAACCGACGCCACCCCGCTCCATCAAAATTTTAAATTTCGCGCTATAAATTCCTTGCTACGCAGCTTTCAAAATTTTATCGCCCAAATTTCATCGCCCAAATTTTGCCGCGTTTAAATTTAGCCGTCCGCGCGCCGTATTAAAATTCCGCCCGCTGCCGCCGCGGCTAAATTTAACTACCGCGCTAAATTCCGCGCCCTCGCCTACTGAAATTTAATCTCGCGCCCCGCTTCGTGCGGCGTAGAATTCCCGCCTAAACTCCGCAAACCGCCCGCACACGATCGCCTCTCTCATATCCGCGGCAAGGCGCAGGTAATAATGCAGATTGTGAATGCTTGCGAGGCGGTAAAAGCTAAGCTCTCGCGCGCGAAATAGATGATTTAGATAGCCGCGGCTAAAGCGCTTGCACGTGTAGCAGTCGCAGTGCGGATCGATCGGATCGTGATCGCTGATAAAGCCCGCGTTTTTGATGCTGATCTTGCCGAAGCTCGTAAATAGCGTGCCGTTGCGCGCATTTCGTGTAGGCATCACGCAGTCGAACATATCCACGCCGCGAGCGACGTTTTCGACGAGATCCTCGGGCGTGCCAACCCCCATCAAATATCGCGGGCGCGCCGCATCGACGTACGGCATCATGGCCTCGACGGTTTCGTACATCAGCTCGTTTTTCTCGCCCACGCTAAGCCCTCCGATCGCAAGCCCGTCGAAGCTCATCTCGCACAGCGCTTCGGCGCAAAATTTACGCGCCTGCGGGTCGGTGCCGCCTTGGATGATACCGAAGATGTTTTGATGCGCGTGCAGGCCGCGAGATTTCATGGTCTCGTGATAATCTATCGCTTCGCGAGCCCATTTTATCGTGCGCGCAACGCTTAGATCGATCCGCTTTTTAAGCCGCGATCTATCGTCTGCGCTAAGCGCGCCCGGCTCGCGCGGCAGCTCCACCAAGTCGTCTAAAATCATCATAATATCGGAGTTTAGCTCATACTGCGTATCGAGCACCGAGCGCGGCGTGAAATAATGCATGCTGCCGTCGATGTGGCTTTTAAATTTTATACCGCCCTCGTCGTTTTTAGTGTTTGCGCGCAGGCTAAACGCCTGAAAGCCGCCACTGTCGGTCAAAAAGCTGCGAGGAAATTTCGTAAATCCGTGCAGCCCGCCGAAGCCCGCCACCACCCGCGAGCCCGGGCGCAGATACATGTGATAGGTATTAGCAAGGATGATCTGCGCGCCTAAAAGCTGCGCTACGTCCGTAGCATCGAGCGCCTTGACCGCACCCACGGTGCCGACCGGCATAAAAACGGGGGTGCGGATCGTACTGTGCGCCGTGCGGATCGTGCAGGCGCGCGCCGCGCCGTCCGCGCCGTCTATCTTAAAATCCATCTTGATCCTTTAAATTTTGCTTCTTGCGCGCACTCGGCGCGAAATTTTAAAAAGCGATTGTAGCGAAATTTAAATTTGCGGCAGGTAAAGGCGGGTTAAATTTAAAGGATATTATGAAATGTTTGCAGATTAAAATTTCGATATTGAGCGGCCGACACAGCCGCTAAATGTAAAATTTACCGGCTCTTTTATAATTAAAATTTAATCGAACGTTGCGAATTTAGCGAGCGCGGCGGCATTAGATCACGGCGCGCTTTATATTATAAATTTAAAGATGCGCCGAAATAAAATTTCGCACTTATGAAGCAAATTTTATAGCTATAACGCTACCATTAAATTTCTCCGCACCGCATGAGTCGGCAGCGCCCTTTGAATTTGAAACTTCGCTCTTTTCATCGCGCGCGCTAGAAAATCCGCTAAATTTATGACCATTACGGCCGCACAGCTGTTTTTCGCACGGCACGCCGTCGCCGTCGCCATCGGTATGCTGGGTGCCGCCCTCCTAAGCCCTGCCACACTCTCGCAGATACCGCGTCGCCTCTTCGCAGCTGCTAAACTGCGAGCAATAGGTCTTGGCGTTGCAATCAAGCCCCAAGGCAAGACTAGCCAATATCGAAAACAATAAAACCAATTTCATCGTCTCTCCTTAAAATTTTGATGGAATTGTATGGATAAATAGATAAATAATTAATAAAATAGTAAATTTAGCCGCGAACGGCGCAAATTTCACCGCTTGCGACGTTTTATTCGGCGGCTGTGTCTAAAGAAATTTAGCGGCTTTAGAGTTTATCTTTGCACTTTAAAGCCACGACGCACTATGCCGCTAGGCGCTTTTGCGCGCGCGAGGCTTTCTTTTTGCGGGAGCGCTTTTTACTGACGTACTTTTGCCGTCCGGCAGGTTTTCCAAAGCTAAATTTGCTACGGATCTCTTTCTGCTCCTGCTCTTTGCTTTTCTATTTTGCAAAAACTCGCTGTACGGCGAACCGTAAAGGCTAGCGTGCCAGATCGCGCTTGCCAGCATCACTGCACCCGAAACTTTATGCAGCTGCGACATGCGCAAGTTCATATTCAGCGCGGTTAAAGCTGTGATACCCATACTCACTCCCAGCGCCGTTTTAGCCGCTTTGCGCTGAAAATTTAGATCCAAAATTTTATCTTCAATGCTCAAATTTTACCCCTTTGATAGAATTCAGTAGTAGTCCTATCGTCGTGCCGTTGTGCAGCAGCGCCGTAGCTACGGAACTTAGCGCGCCGAAAGTCGCCAAAAATAAAATGATCGAATTTATCCCCACGGTAGCGTTGAAATTTCGATTTACGAGCCGCAGCGTGTCGTTGGCCAGCGCCTTTACCTGCGCGACGCCCTCGATGTCGTTTTTCAAAAGCCCGATCTGCGCGGAAGCCTTGGCGATCTCGGCGCCGTTTAGCATGCTGATACCGATGTCCGCCTTCATCAGGCTCGGCGCATCGTTTATGCCGTCGCCCACGAAGACCACCTTCCGCCCCTCGGCTTTTAACTGCTCTAAAATTTCGGTCTTTTGCGTCGGCAGCAATTCGCCGTAATAGCGATCTACGCCAAGCTTTTTGGCTACGGCGCGGGCTTTTGATTTCACGTCGCCGCTTAGCATGACGATCTGCCCTACGCCCAGCTCGCGAAGCCTAGCGATGACGGTGCGGGCATTTGCGCGCACCTCGTCTCTAAGCCCGATGAGCCCCAAAAGTCTACCGTCAAATGCGATGTAAAGCAGCGCGAGCCCCTTTTGCATCGCAAGATCTATGGTCTGCTCATGCGCCGCAAACGAGATCATCTCATCATCCTCCAGGAAGTGGCGCGAGCCGATGATGAGCTTTTTGCCCTCGATGCTGGTCTTTACGCCGTGAGCGACGACGAATTCCACCTCGTCGTGGTGTTTGTGGATAAAGCCGTGCTTTTTGGCGGCATCCACGATCGCCTCGGCTACGGGGTGAAAGTAATGCTCCTCGGCGCTTGCGGTTAAATTTAAAATATCGTTTTTACTGAAGCGCTCGTCAAACGATATGATCTCGGCGACCTCCAGGTTGCCGTACGTAAGCGTGCCCGTCTTATCGAATACGAAAGTATCGGCGCTCGCAAGCGACTCAAGAGCCTTGGCGCCTTTGATCAAAATCCCGTTTTTGCCTGCCTTTGAGATGCTTGACTTAAAAGCAACCGGCGTAGGTAGCTTAAGCGCGCACGAGTAGTCCGCCTGCAGTACCGAAGCTACGCTCATAAAATTTCGATTTATCAGATAGGAAACGCCCGCGAGCCCGAAGGTCACCGGCACGAGCTTGTCGGCCAGGTGGGTCGTATGCATGCCGATGCTGGAGCGCTCGTTAAGAGATGCCGTGATGTAGTGCTTGATACGCTGCGTGGAGGTGTTTTCACCGACGTTTTCCGCCCAGATACGGATCCTGCCCTCCTCCACGATCGTGCCGCTTAGCACGCTATCGCCGCGAGATTTTTTCACCGCGACCGATTCGCCCGTCATATTGGCTTGATTTATCATCGCTTCGCCGCTTACGACGTGTCCGTCCACGGCTATGACGTCGCCTGCGCCCACGACCACGATATCGCCTACCTTTAGCTTGGAGGTTGCGATTTTTACTTCGGTCTTTTTGCCGTTCTGTTCTATCTCGATCCATGCCTCGGCGATGTCCGGGCGGGCGAGCTCGCGGATTAGATCGTCGCTTTTATAAACGGTGCTTTCCTCCATGTATTCGCCAAGAGCGAGCATCGCGTTGGTGCTGTTTGCGGCAAATACATCGCCGCGAGCGAGCGAAATCCCGACAGCAGCAGCCTCCAAGCCCTTTGAAGTAAGCCCATGACGAAAGCTTTCTTTAATGCCCTCTTTTAAGATAGGCATGCACGCTACGATGCTAAATGCGCGCGCTAAAGGCGAAGTGCGAAAGATTAAATTTCCCCCTAATGCGAGAAGCGCTAAAATAAAGTCGTTTTTGCTCGGTAAATTTTTATGGCTAGCGGGGATAATTGATTTTAGCTCGCTTAAATTTAAGGCTTCAAGTTGCTTTAGAATTCCTGCCTTATCTACACCCGCGTCAAACTTAAGGATCAAAGAGCCGATTTTAGCGTTAAATCTCGCGTCCTGCACGCCATGAAATTTAGCCACGTTTTTAGCAAAAGCGCTCGCATCAATCTCTCTAAAACCGACGATTTTTAGCCGCAGTCTGGATTTAGTCTCATGTAAAATTTTAAAATTTTGCATCGACTACTCTTGCATCTCTGCCTTGGCGTCTTCGAATCGCTCCTTCATCTCTTCGATGCCCATCTGAAACATCTCGGTGCCCTTTGCGATGAGCTTAAAAAGCTTTTTTTGCGCGTTTTCGTCGGTGAGAAAATAGGTCGCTGCGGCCCCTAGAACGATACCTGTGATAAATGAGTTGCCACCAAATAAGCCGTTCGCGTTTTGCCTGCCACCCAGGGAATTAAAAATTCCACCGAAAGCAGAACCCTGAGTAGAATTTACATCACTTGAGCTTTGAGCGGCGGAATCTTTATTATCCGAGCCGCTGTCGGAGGCTGAGCTATTAAAAGGTGTAGAATTTACCCGCTCATTTATCCATTTAGCCCAACCGCCGAGCTTTTCGTCACCGGCAAAGCTACCCGCAGAGCCGCTAGCATATTTGTTGTCACCAAAATTGTAATCGTCTAGAATTTCTTTCAAATCTTTTTTTGTGATATAGGGATTACTCATTGCCTACCTTAAGAATAAAATTTCTACCCGCAATGAGCGCACCTACGCATACTGCGACGCCTGCCGCTGCGCGTAGATACTCGCCTTGTACGAGCTTATTTGCACTGTAAATCGCGCCGCCGCCGATGATACCGCCGCTTAGCGCAATATCCAGCGCATCGCGAATCGCTTTAGATTTGCTCTTGCCTTCTTTAGCTTTAACGAGCTCTACGGCGCAACCGCCGATCGCCCCTGCTATAGCGCCGCTTAAAACGTGATCCAGCGGCGAACGCTGTGTCGTAAGTGATCTATTCATTTAGGCCTCTATTTTTCTGATTTATCGTCTGCGGACGTAAATTTAGCCGAAGAATTATCGTCCATTTTTACGATCTGCGGGATATTAAGCGGAGTAGTAGATGCTGCGGATGTCTCACCTGCCGGTGTTTCGCCCGTCTTAGCGCTCGCAGTGGATTTTTTAGTTCTTTTAAATCCCGGTTTTGGTCCCGGTTTTTTTCTAGTTTTTTTTGCAGTGCTAGTTTCAGTGCTGGCGCTACTTGTCGTAGCTTTTTTACCGCCAGACTTTCTTTTACCTTTTACCGCCTCAGCAACATCGTCTAAGCCTTCTTTGGCTTCCGCAAAAATTTCTTTTGATTTTTTGCTTAATTTTTCTGCTCCGCCTTTGACGCTATTTTTTAGCTCCTCGACGCTTTTGCTACTTGCGATTTTATTCGCACCTTCTTTGATTTTATCTCGATTGTTATAAGCGTAAACCGCCGCGCAACCAAGCGCAAAACCTGCTAGAAATGGGATCGGCATTTCATTCTCCTTGTGTTAAGATTATAAAGTCATTTTATCAACTTTACATAGATTTTGATATTATAGCGACTTTTTTAGATTTTTGCAATCCTAATTTAATTTTTCTGCAAAATTCCTTTAATTAGATTAGAAAATGCACTATTTAAGATATTTTGCAAATCGTATTTTTGAAATATCCGCTCTAATCCCTGCGGATTTTTTAAAATTTCATTTAATAAATCAGCGAAATTCAAAGAGTTTAAATCAGCCTCGTATTTAGAATTTAATTCTTTTAAAATCGGCAAAATTTCATTATACGAAACCGCCTGCGCCTTATATAGCAGCTCTTTAAATTCCGCGTTATTGCACGAATTAATTAGATCGTCATAAAACATCATAGAGCTTTTTTCTATCAAAAGTGCCGAAGCCAAAAACTCATTCATACCTTTTGCAACCAGTGCCTCACTGCTATTTTCAGGAGGCGTAGCACCAAGCCCACAAGAATTTGCAAAATCTAGCATCCGCTCAAGTAATTCGGCTCGTAAAGATAGAATCTCTCCTAGCTTTTTATCTTGAAATTTAACTGCGCCCAGCGAATAAAACTGCAAAATTTGTGCCTCTTTTTCGAGCAAAATAGCAATATCTGCAATTTGCGCCTCATTTAAATTCCGAGATTTATTAGAAATTCTACGCGATTTTTTGGCACTACGCAATGTTTCTTCGCTCAAGAAATCGCCTCTATATTGGAATTTACGAGCGCTATTAGCTCAGGCGAACTGATGCCACTTAAAAACTGCTCCCAAAGGTGCATCGGAAAAATATTTTCGTCGTAGTGAATCGTCAGCGAGCCGATTAGAGAGTTAAATTTATACTCTTTTATCCCGCGAATTGCAGCTATTTTAGCCTTCAGGCTCTCCTCGCTCACGCTATCTCGCAACTCCCTAATTTTGGGACTTACACGAATACGAATACGACCTTTGCTGTGGCTGATTTTGCTAAAATATTTATGAAATTCCAAAATATCGTTGTGATTTATTTTCATATTTTTCCTTAAATTTGCACCCAAATAATATCATAAATCATTTAATTCCTGCTAAATTTTGCGAATTATTTGCGTTTAGGGCGAAATATTTTTATCTTATTTTCATCCGCTGTTATGTAATTTCCTCCCATTAAATCAATACAATACGGCACGGCAGGAAATACTGGCAGAAGGCACTCTTTAATCGCTTTTGGATTACCCGGTAAGTTTATAATCAGAGATTTTTTGCGAATCGCTGCTATCTGGCGAGATAAAATTGCCGTAGGCACGATCTTTTGGCTTTCTGCGCGCATTAGTTCGCCAAAGCCTGGCATTAATTTCTCACTTACCGCTTCGGTCGCTTCAGGCGTTACATCGCGTGGAGCAGGACCCGTACCGCCCGTAGTTAGCACTAAATCACAACCCGCTTCGTCGCAAAGATAAATCAGCTTATCTTTGATCTGCTCCAGCTCATCTGGAACTATTTCATAAAAATACTGCTTCTCGCAAGTTAGCCAATCATCCATCACGGCAATTATTTCTTTGCCTCCCAAATCTTCGTAAACGCCACCGCTAGCGCGATCACTTATCGTTAAAACACCTATTTTTACCATTTTCCTCTCCTTTATTAGAATTTTAAATTTTAAAATTTAATCGAAATTTAGCGTGCCGTCTTGCGGCTTTTCTTCAGAGCTTTCGCTATCTTTTTCCGGCTTTTGCAAATCTTGCTCTTGCGTGGCAGCGCCGTCCTGCTCGGTAACGGCGGGATCACATATACTTTGCACCCCCTCAAAAGTGATGAACTCATAGACGAAAATTTGCTTCGAAATTTGATTTAGCTTATCCTGCATCGTGCGGATTATCTCGCTTACCTCGTCGTAGCAATCTTGCAAAATTTTATTCACGCTCTGCGCGCTAGGGGTGAAGCTGTCGCCCATCGCGAGCTCAAAAACCATCTTTTGCGCCAGCGCGATAGCCTGCTTTACGTCGCTAGCGGAATTTGAAAAGGCGTCGTTTTTATGGATCTGTAGCGCCGCCATACCGCTTAAAAGCACTTTGATTTGATTTAAAATTTGCGTTTTGGATTCGATCTCGAAATCCTCGTTTAAAAATTTATCGTTTAAAAGCTCGATCTTTTCGAAATCAAACGAATACCAATACGCGCTAAGCGCCTTTGCGCCCTGATAGAACGCCTGGATCTCTTTTTCGTATTCGGTTAGAATTCTGCTTTTTTGCACGCCGTAAAAGACCCTCATTCGCACGTTTTCAAAATCGCTAAGCTCGATCGTATCGCTGCCGCGCTTAAGAGCGTTGATCGCGGCTTCATTTACCAGCGTCGCCACTCCCGCGCCGCTAAAGCCCACGCAGAGGCGGCTTACTTTGTTGATATTAGCGCTGCATCTTTTGCCCTCGAGGTAAATTTTTAAAATTTCGATGCGGTCTTTGTAATTCGGAAGCCCGATAAAAACGCGCCTATCAAAGCGCCCCGAGCGCAATAGCGCATCGTCGATCAAATTTATTTTGTTGGTCGCGCCGATTACCATCACGCCGCTATTTTCCTCAAATCCGTCCATCTCGGTCAGCAGCTGATTTAGCGTCGCTTCCCGCTCGTCGTTGCGCCCGATGCCGCGCTTGCCGCCGACTGCGTCGATCTCGTCGATAAAAATTATCGCGGGCGCACAGGATTTGGCCTTCGCAAACAGCTCGCGAACTCGCCTAGCGCCGACGCCCACAAAGACCTCGGCGAAGCTTGCGCCGCTTTGGTAAAAAAACGGCACGTCCGCCTCGCCGGCTACAGCTTTTGCAATTAGCGTTTTACCGACGCCCGGCTCGCCGATCATTAAAATTCCTTTTGGCAGCTTGATGCCGAAATTGCGATATTTTGCGGGATTTTTTAAAAAATCCACGATCTCGATAAGCTCGTCCTTAACCTCGCTAATGCCCGCTACGTCGCTAAATCTCACGTCGCTAACGCTCGGCGAAAGATCGCTGAGCTCTGCATTTGCGCCGCCTTGACGCACAGCGCCTACGCCGTCCATCCTGCGGCGCCTAGCCAAAACGGTTTCAAAATAATATACGAAGAGAAAAAATGCGAATGTAAAAATTACCAAAATCGCACTGATACCGCTCGTGCCATCATCCTTTTCTTTGCTGATTAGAGCGTGATTTGATAGCTCCTTAAGATCTACGAGATCGGTTAAAATTTTATAGCGTTTGCCATCGTAAACAAAGCTTAGCGTGCCGTCCTCGATATGCGCGCGCTTGATCTGATCTTTTCGCACCAGCTCGCTAAATTCGCGCTCGGTGATGTATCGCGAATCGTCTTTAAAATAAACGATCGAGAGCAAAACGATAAGCAGCACTAAAAAAATCAGAATTATATTTAGCTTGCTTTTTTTGATTTTATGCAAAATTTCCATCAAATTTAACCTCATAATCTCTTATCTCCATCCATTTTTTCGACAAATCCTCATCGCTTTTAATCCAAATTTTATCATAAAATTGATCATATCCTTCATAAAACTCTCCGTTTTTCCGCTCGATCAACACATTTAGCGGCACCTTGTGCGAAAGACGAAATTTATAATTATTCAGCGCCGTTATGTTTTGTAGCATCTTTAGCCGCGCCTTCGCCGTTTTGCCGTCTATGCGGCCTTTTAGCGACGCCGAAGCGGTCCCTTGCCTCGGCGAAAAGATAAAGGCGTGCAGATGCGTGAGCGGAAATTTTTTGAAATTTTCCAACGCTTCGAGCCAAATCTCTTCGCTCTCGCCCGGATGCGCGACGATAAAGTCCGTCCCCAGCGCAAACCCGCGCTCCGCAAGCTCGCAAAAAAGCTTCAAATCCCTTAGCGCGGAATTTCGGCGGCGCATTATACTAAGCATCTTTTGCGAAGTGTGCTGAAGCGCAATGTGCAGATGCCGCTCCAGCCACGGCTCGGATAAAATTTCGCGAAAGCTCTCATCGATCTGCGAGGGCTCGATGCTGCCTAGGCGAATGCGGCGAATTCCGCGGATCGCGCCTAGTTTTTGAAGCAGCGCGCCGAGGCTCGTGCCTGAGGCTTTGCCGTAGCTTCCGATATTGGTGCCGGTTAGCACGATCTCGCTAAAGCCGTTTGCGGCAAGGCTCGCCGCCTCTTTTAAGATCGCATCTTCAGAGCTACTTCGCGAGCGACCGCGCACCGAGGGGATTATGCAGTAGCTGCAGTTAAAATCGCACCCCTCTTGAATTTTAATAAAGGCTTTGGTGTGATCCTCGTAGTCGCTTACCAGGTTTTTTTCGACGCCGTCAAGACCTCCGATATCGTAAAATTTCGACTCCGAGCCCAAAAACTCATCGATCTTCTCCTTTTGCGACATCCCGAACACGCCGAAGACCGCGCCGTTTTTATACAGCTCCTCGCCGCGCGAAACCGCGCCGCAGCCGGTTAGCAATATCTTTTTACCGAGGCGGTTCATCTTATTTACGTAGTTTCGCACGTCCGCGTCGGCGCCGTTCGTAACGGTGCAGGAGTTTATCACGACGACGTCCGCGCCCTGCTCGTCGTGCGTGATCTCGCCCGATTTGAGGTTACTTTTGATAAGCTGCGTGTCGTAGATATTTGTGCGGCATCCAAACGTTTTAAAATAAATTTTCAAATTTCGCTCCCGGATCCGCTTCCTGTGGCAAAGCCCGCACCCTGCGCCGCTGCGTTTAAATTTTGCGAGCCTTGCTGCTCGGAGCCGAGATCTTGCGCCGCAAAATTTCCGCCCGCCGCCGCATAATTTTTGCCGTTAAAAAGAGTGTATGCGGGATAGGCGATCTTGATGTCGGGCTCGCTTCTTAGCGCATCTAAAATTTCAGCCGAGATGTTGCTGCGAAGCCCGAGCGTAGCGTAAGAGTTCGTCATATACCAAACCGAAATTTCAATGCCGTATGGCTCAAAAAAGCTGAAAATTCTAGGCTCGACGTTTGGATTTTTGATGCTGTATTGCGAGCGAAGCTTGCCCATCTGCTTTTTGGCGATGTCGGTGTAGCCCTTGGAATACTTCCGCACGATGTTTTTTATGAGATACATCGCCTTTTTATGGTTGCTATCAAATGTTAAAAGTATGCTAATGCCGTCCCAGACGGTCTTAAGTCCGCTGTGGGTGTAGTTTGAGATAAGATCGGTAAAAATATAATTATTCGGTATGAAAATTACCCTGCCTGCGCGTTTATTTTCTCTCCACGTAGTCATAGTAACGTCCTCGAAAATCGTCATCCTAAGCACCGAAATGTCGATGATATCGCCTACGTAGGTCTCGCCGTTTTTATGCACCCTGATGCGATCGCCCACGCGAAAGCTGCCGCCAAGCACGATCGTAAGCCAACCTAAAGAGCTCATAAACATATCTTTCATCGCAATCGCAAGACCTGCCGAGGCAAAGCCTAAAACCGTCACGAAGTGCGTCATATTCTCGATGTAAGAAAAGAGCAGTATCAGCGCAATCAGCGTGAAATTTAAAACGTTGATAGCTTTATTTACGATATAAAAATTCTCGTCGTTTTTGATATATTTTTTCGCCACTACCTTGCAGAAAAACGACAGCGCGACGACTACGAGTATCCATACGGCGATGTTTCCCGCACGCTTGGCCTGCGCTTTTATATCGGCGGTCTGCACGGCGATTTGCGAGTTGATCTTTTTTTCGTAAACGTCGTACGTGGTCTGCGCGATCTCATATGCGGAGCTGAACTCTCCGAGCTCGTAATCTAAGCTTTTAAGCTCCGCCGCAGCGCTTGCGTCCGTATCAATCTGCATCAAACGCTCATATAGCGCCCTTTTTGCTTCAAGTTTATCGATTAAAATTTTGATATTTTCGATGGCGTTTTTCTGCTCCATCTTTTGAGCTTGTAAATTTCTAATCGTAGAAAAACCGGAAATTATCGAAAAAGGGTTGGTAATGCGCGCGGGCTCGGGAGTTTCGGGCATCGCGATGATATCTAAAAACGGGGATTTTTCATACTCTTTTAGCAGCATGAGCTGCTCTTTTACGGCGCGGAGTCTTTTCTGAATCTCTGCGATCTTATCGGTGCCGGCGCTCTTTTTTAGCTCCGCTTCGAGCTGGCTGGATTGCTTTTGTAAATTTTGATAGCCGATGAAATTTGAAAAGCGCGAAATCCAGATATTATTTTTAATCTCATCGTCAATAACACGGATCTGATCTTTTAGCGACGCGGATAGCTTGGAATTTTCATCTTTCTTCTCACTAGCGGCAGAGCTAGCGTTGGATTCTAAGCGCGTGTGCGCGGCGGAGAGCGTAGAATTTGCCTCGCAAAATGCAAGATTAAAAATCAAAAAAATAGCTGCAAGCGCTCTCATTCAAACTCTTTCAGCGCTGCGATTACTTCATCTTTTGCGATCTCTTTGGAAGCGTAGAATTTACCGATGCCGTCGGGCAGGATAAATTTTATCTTGCCGTTTTCGCTTTTTTTATCGAGAAAAAACAGCTCGTAAAATTCCGCCGCATCCTCTACGTGGAATTTTATCGGAAGCGCGAATTTTTGAAGCACGGCGCGGATCTTCTCCTCCTGCTCGCCGCTTAGCTTACCGAGGCGTCGCGCTAGCGCATTTGCCATCACCATGCCGATCGCCACAGCCTCGCCGTGCAAAAATTTTTTATAATTAGTAATTTTTTCAATAGCGTGAGCAAAGGTGTGTCCGTAGTTTAGCACTGCGCGCACGCCGCTTTCGCGCTCGTCACGCTCTACAACGCTTGCTTTAATCTCCACACAGCGCGCGATTACGTGTGAAATTTCATCGGCGCTTTTTAGATCGTGCGTCTCGAAAAATTTAAATAGTTCGACATCAAAGCATACAGCCATCTTTACCGCCTCTGCTACGCCCGCAGCAAACTCCCGCGCAGGAAGAGTAGATAAAAATTTGCTCTCGCAATAAACCGCGCGCGGCTGGTAAAAGGAGCCGATTAAATTTTTACCGAAACGATTATTTACGCCAGTCTTACCGCCGACGCTCGCATCTACTTGCGCTAGCAAGGTCGTAGGTATATTGATAAAATCGATGCCGCGCTCATAAATGCTCGCACAAAAGCCCGTTATATCGCTGATGACGCCGCCGCCAAGAGCAATGAGCGTGCTTTTGCGATCAAGCTTGGAGCTGAAAAGCTGCTCTAAGATTTGCTCCACGCTCGCGGTATTTTTATACTCCTCGCCGTCTGGGATCGTGATGATAAATTTTTGCTCGCAATCTAGCCGCTGCAGTAAGAAATCAAGCCACAGCCCCCCTACTTTGGGATTTGTCACGATAGCGACCTTACCGCTAAGTTTTAAACTATGCAATTCGTCGATAAAAACGCTGTATTTTTTGTCTAAATTAAGATCGATTTTCATACGCTAGCCTTTGATTTTTGGGTAATTGTAACATAAATTTCGATTACTTTTCATACCCGTAATCGCTCGGAACGAAAATTTGATGATTTTTGCCGAGTTTAAAATACATCTGATCCAAATCCTGATTAAAAATCGACGTGAGCTTGCGCGCCAAAATTCTATCATTAAATGGCACAAATTGTAGCAGATCTCGCTCGCTGCCTAACGCTAAAATCGGATTTTGCCGCTCGCAAGAAATCACGAATAAACTCTGCTTAAAAAGCTTCGATAAGCTCACGTAGCTTTGCGCAAACTCGCCTTTTTCGCTCTCGCCGAAAAGATACAAATACACGTCTAGCCCTAGCTGCGAGCTGATGTCAAAGACGATGCTTGATTCCTCGCGAAGCCGCTCGCCGGCACTTAGCACGACGCTTTTACGCACATCTTTTAGCTCGCCCTCTCCAAGGCTTAGCACCGGAATTTCAAGCGCTTTAAGTGCTGCTTTTTTCGCTTCGAAAACTCCGTTTGAGCAAACTACCAAGCCTGCTTTATTTTCGCTCACGTCGCGCTTTAAATTTAATTCGCCCGAGTAATCGATGAGAATTTCAAATTTATCCCGCTCACACAGCGCTTTAAGCTCGCTAAAAGCGTCGTTTAACAGCGGATTTAAAATTCTTAAATAAATTTTATGATTTCTAATATGCAAATCCAAAAACTCAAGCGCCCTAACCGTCCTAGCTATCTCGTCACCGCTCATTTTTTTCATATCGATTAGCGCGAAAATATTTAGCCCAAACGGCGATGGAAATTGCCCGCTTTGCTTTTTTACTTCAGCAAACACCGCTCGCAACGCACTAGGCTCACCAACGACTAAGATCGTATCATTCGGATATATTCGCGAGCCGGGTGTCGTTACGATGTAATTGTTGTGGCGGTAAATCATCGGAATTTGATATTTGGCATTAGAAAGCGTACTGATTTTTTTATACGCGAACGAGCTTCCTACGGGCACTTTTACCTCCATTATCTCTCCGCGTCCAAGCCCGATATTATCAGCAAAAACGGGACTATCAGGCAAAAAACCGATGAAGCGCGAGGAATTTAGCGCAAGGGTATTTACGATTTTTACGTGAGCTTCATTTTTATTATCGCGCAAAAGTCCCCAAAAATCAGCCACGTAAAGTTCTAAATCCGGAGCGAGTGTCTTTAAATTTTCAAGCGTTACTTTAGTGTCAAATTCATCCTCCATTATCACTATGCAGCGGTCAAATTCCTCTCCTGCTAGCACCACGCGCAACCGCTCAATGCTAGTAGGATCAAAAATTTCGACCGAAAAATTTGACTCGTTTTCAAGCTCTGAGGGCACGGCATCCGTATTTTTAGCTATGACGCGATATGATCTGATGACATCTTTGATTTTACAAACTTTGGATAAAAAATGGCGCGCAAACTTTCCGCTTGCGATGATTAAAACTTGTTTCATTGCTCTCCGTTTCGTGGTTTTGCAAAGATTATAACCAAAAACGGCTAAATTTTAAACCGCGCGATAAAATTTGCGGGCAAGCTGAGGCGCGGCGACTTAAAATTTTAAGATCGAAATTTTAAAATCAAAGTTTGAAATTCCAAAAGCGAGGCTTAAATTTTAAAATGAATTAAAACCAAGCCTCGTTAAATTTAATCTCGCCGCTTAGAGCGATAAAATTTCATAAATTTAAAAGCGGCGCCATAACCATTCGCGCCGCTTAAGCAAAAATTTTAAACTCACTAGATTTTAAAATTTTACCTCCGCAGAGAGCATGAAGCTTCTGCTCTCGCCCAGCGTCACGCCGTTTGCCGAACCTAGCACGCTAGTTACGTTAAGTCCGCCCGCACCGTCGGCGCTCGCAGGATACATTCCCGCCCAGTATTTTTTGTTAAATACGTTATTTACGTTGAAGCGTAACGTAGTCTTATCGCCCAAAAGGTGCTCGCTCGTATATCTGATACCAAGATCGGTAACGAAAAAGCTAGGCGTGTGCTGAGTGTTTAGATCGTCCAGATACATCTTGCTAGTGTAGTGGAAATTCGTACTGATCGCAAGTTTATCGGTGCCAGGGATCACGTAATCAAACATCAAATTTGCATTGATTTTAGGAATGCCGTTTGCGACCTTGCGATTAGCGCCCTCGATGCTTACGTTGTGCATCTTAGGATCGATATAGGTAAAGCCTCCGAGCACGCTTAAATTTTGCGTAATTCGTCCGCCGCTCATAAACTCAAATCCGCGGTTGCGCTGCTCGCCGTTTATGCCGTAGCGTCCGGTAGAGCTATTTAGATACGCGATAGGTCTGCGGATATCAAAATACGCTACGCTAAAATCGATCATATCGGCTACGCGGATCTTAGCGCCGATCTCGTGCTGCTTGGAGCGATACGGCGACGTATAGGCGACCTCTCCCGCATATGGGCTGCTCGCCGGATAAACATAGGTAGAGCCCTGCTGTAAGCTATCTGCATAAGTGTAGTAGATGCTAGCGTCCTCTATCGGATGAAAGATCAAGCTGCCCGCCCAGCTATATCCCGAATCGCTATAGGCTTTGACAAGTCTTTGCTGGCGGGCATTGTAGGATTCCTGCCTCATCCACGCCTTAGATGCGCTTAACATCATGTCAAATTTATCGTTTATCGTGATATCATCTAGCACCGAGACGTTATACATATCTATTACTGCGAAATGATATAACCCGCTTCCGCGCTTAGCGTTAGTGTAATCTAAAATTTTAGGATCGTAGATATTGCCGATGGTAGGCGAGGTGTAGTTGGTGCTTGCGATCTTATATCTATCCTGCGTCCAGTGATAGCCGTTGGTCTGCACGCTAAAATCGTGCCCTACGCTGCCCGTGTCAAACTGCGTGTTGGCCTTGAGATAGCCGCTTGGCAGGTCGAATCTATATGCCGCCGTAGCACCGCCGCTGTGTTGAGTATAATAATCACCCGGCTTCGTATATTGCGGATGCGTGCTAGGCAAGATGTAGTTTACGACGCCGTGAGTATCACGATCGGCACGCTGAAACTGAAAGCCGCCCTCGAAATATAGCCTATCCGTCGGTGAGTATTTAAATTTCGCGCTTGCGGTAGTGGTTTTTAGATGCATTCCTCCAAAGCTCTGCCCAAGACCGCGTTTTGAGGAATCCACCGCCTTTGGAAGTACCATGCCGTCAGTGATCTTACCGTCTTTAACGCCGAGAGCAAACTGCCCCGCAAAGCCCTTGGTATTGTGCTCGTAGTAGCTCGCCGCGGTTTCAAACGTTAGATCGCCCGTCGGATAAAATTCCATCGTGATGCTGGCTAGGCGGCGCTGCAAATTTGAGCCCTTCGGCTGTCTGTCGCCGTTGGATCCGTAAAATACCGCGCGGTAGCCAAATTTTTCAAATTTATCGGATAGATCAAGTCCAAGACCTAGATTGCTTCGCGACATGTAATCGCCCCAAATTATGTATTGATCTTTTACCGGGCGCTTGCGCGTGTAGCTGAAAATGCCCACCGGGTTTTGCGCGCCGTAGAGCGAGCCTGCGACGCCGTTTTGCACCTGAAAGCTCTCAAACATCGCCATCGGAATCGCCGTCGTCGAAATCGTATAAAAGCCGTCCCAGAAGCTGTTGCCTACGACGCTACCTTCAAAGCCGCGCGTCTGCGGGCGTCCGACCGTAGCGCCGCCGCGCATCTGAATCTGCGCGGACGGGAAGTATTTGACCGCCTCCTCGTAGCCGGTGACGCCTTGGTGGTTCATGATCTCCTTACTGATCGTGTTGATCTGATACGGAAGATCCAAAGCGCGCTTGCCCGCAAGGATACCATGCTGCACGTTTTTGCTCAAAAAGCCCTCGTCGATGCCGCTCTCGCTGATATTATCGCCGACGGAATTTACCTCGATTACGCCCATATTCTGCGACTTTTCAGGCGCAGAATTACCGCCACTTTGCGCTGCAGCCAAACTACCGCATAGTAGGCACATACATGCCGCTAATGAAATTTTAAATTTCATCGTTTTCCTTCGTTCCATTATTTTCCCTTCGTTATGGATATATTTAATATTATTTTTTAGCATATTAGAAAAATTTTCCTAAATTTAGACTAAATTCGAGATATAAATTTATATATTTGTAGTCGCATTTTTGCAGTTTAAAATTTCATAGACAATATACTGCGATACAAAAGAAAAATTGCGCAAATTTATATGAAATTCTAAATTTTTAATGTAAAATCGCCCGTATGAAAAAACTAATACCGGCGCTTAAGCAAGCGCAAAACCGACTCAAAAATTTCTTCCGCCTCTACGATACCGAGCTCATGCACCATGCATCAAGCCTTAGCTTTCACACGATTTTGGCGCTACTGCCGGTGCTGATGGTTTCGCTTAGCGTTTTTATGCAGCTGCCAAGCTTTAAAGGCTACTACGACAAGATTATGGGCTTTATCTTTTCAAACTTCCTGCCCGCAAATCAAGCGAGCATGGCACACTATATCGAAGAATTTATGGCTAACGGCCTAAGCCTTGGCGTAACGGGCTTTTGCGCAGTGTTAGTTACGTCGGTGCTGTTTTTCGGGGACTTTGAAGCGATTATCGCGCGAATTTCGCATTCGCCCGAGCGAAGCTTTTTTAAGAGCCTAAGCACCTACTGGACGCTGATGACGCTCGCTCCTGTGGGGCTTGGAGCATCGTTTTATATCAGCGGCGAGCTTCAGGAGCTGCTAAATAAAACCGAGTTTACGAGCTGGATAAATTTGCTTAAAATTCTACCCTACTTAATCGTTTGGGGGATCTTTGCGATTACTTATGCTACGGCGATCAACCGCGAGATCCGCGCAAAAGCGGTGCTTGCCTCATCGCTCGTAGCATCGATTTTATGGTGGCTTTCGAGACTGGTTTTCGCGCAATACGTCTTTTATAACAAAACCTATCTTAGCATCTACGGCTCGTTTTCGGTCGCGCTATTTTTCTTTCTGTGGATCTACATAAGCTGGATTTTCTACCTATACGGCGTGAAATTCTGCGTATTTTTGGACGCTAAATTTAAAAGAGGCGGCGAGCGACAAAGCGCCTGAATTTCTGTGCAAGGCTGCGTTTTCTATGCTTTTTGGATTAAGGCGCGTTTTCTGCATGGGCTAGAAATTTAAATCGAAATTTTAAAATTCTATCGAAAACGGGCGGGAAGCTTGTCTTTGAATAATCGGCATATGCATAGAAATATAATTTTAAAAATTTAATGAGGTGCGGCAAGGCTGGAATTTTAATCCCTCGCAAAGCGCCGTTAAGATAAAATTATGCACGATTTTAAAACAGGGAAATATTATGAAAGACCGTGACAAAGAGCCGATAATCATAGAAAACGACTACTTTTTTAGGCTTACTATATCAAATAAAATAACGGGCGTGCTTATATTCTTGTTTTTTGTCTTGCTAAATTTGACGCCGGAACTAGATCCTTACAAAGAAATAATGCGAAAAGTCGCATTAGTAATGGGGATTTTCGGAATTTTATTTTGCACGTTTTGGGAGATAAAAATAGCCTATCAAGAATTTTACAATAAGTTTTTTACAAAATTTTATGATGATAGAATTTCATTCGACCATATAGACGAACATATGAAATTTAAAACCGAAATTATGCAAAAAGACGATCTCGTATCGGTAACTTGGGCGTTGATACCATATAATGAAGAAGGAGCTGGTATATGGATGAAAGATATAAAAAATAAAAGTGATAAAATAATAGCGTATTTGACAAGTCCATTATACTTTTTAATCACCATGTTGCGCCATTTCATTTTCTTAGCACTCAATGGATTTAAATTTAAAAAGTATATATTATATAGGTTTAAATCGGGCATTATTGCGGTGCCGGATAATAAAATGTTGAGCGACAAAGACATTAAATTTGAATTCTCGTCTTTGTTTGGTCTATATACGAGCGATCTAATTTAAATTATAGAATTTCTCAAGGAGGAGAAAGTGGCGTTTGTAGCAGAATATATTTCGAAAGAGGACTTGGAGAAATATGATATTATAAATCGTGTAGATCAGTGCTTGGCAAAATATCATTATGATCCACAGGGGCCTAATGAAATAAAGTGGTTAGACTGGGTAATCGACAGGCAAAGAGATATTTGGCTTATCTTTGTTTGTAGCCCGCATCTGCCTGATCCAAGAGACGGATATACTGGAGAGATGATTTGGCTGCTTTATTATAAAGGTAGAGAAATTGAGTTTGATATTAGACGGGTCTATGACGAAACCACAAGTAAAATGCTAGTCGATAATCCGTTTTTTATCAAATATAAGCTAGAAAATATAAATTCTAGTATTGACGGAATTTCGTTAGATGAACTTTATAGGGTGCTTAATGAAGCTTTGATAGAATACGGCGAAAGTGGCATACACGGTAGAAAGTTCCTGCCAAAAGAACATGAAGTCGTAACTTTTTTACACGATTAAAATTCAAAGAACCGAAGAGCTGCGCTTAAATACATCTAATATTTCACTATCAAATTTAAATTTTCTACTACGCTATAAAACGCCCCACTCTTTTTTATATTCGTTTATTATCTCATCGGGCGTTTTTTCTCCCTTATCGACCTTGATAAGATCGATTATATCTTGCTCGTTTGCAAACATACCCTCTATCGCGTGATTACATATGATAGATCTGTTTTGCTCGTATTGTTCTACGCTCAGCTCGTCTTTATATTTTTCAAGTATAGCCAAACTCTTAAACTATAAACTTCCGGATATTTTTGCATGCTTTATCCCCTAGCAATATAAAATTTTATCAGCTGCGGCGCCCTATTAAAAAGCAAAGCTCGAGCAGGCAGACGCACTTTTTGCTACGAATAGCTTGCAAGTAGTTCGCACTTCGCCGCAGCTAAAGCAGATAACTATTAGATGACGGGAAATTTTACTGCAAGTAGCTCACAAATAAATTTAACAAAGCCCTTATCAAGCAAAAAACGAAAGTAAAAGCCGTCAAAGAAAACTGCTACTCTCTTACGATGAAAGCTCCAGTAAACTTGCCATTATGCGCGAAATCTCTCGCCTCATCCTCGCTTTTAAATCCACTTAAAAAGACGCGATAAATAGGCGCGCCATCTATGCTAAATTCTTTGATGATCGCAGGATATCCCGCCGTGCCGTGGTAATCGCGCTGATAAATTTGTGCGCCGCTTCTGTTTCTAAACGCACCGATTTGCACCATAAAATTTCCGCCGACAATGGTTGCTTTCGGCGAGCCTTTGGCGATGGTATGTCCGTAAAAGCCCACTACTTCGAGTTTTACCGGCGCTGTACCTTTGGCAAATACGCCTACTAAATTAGCAGCTGTTTTGCTAAGATCGATGATGCGACCATCCACGAATGGACCGCGATCGTTGATGCGCACGGTTGCGGTAGCGCCGGTGTCGCGATTCGTGACCTTTACCATAGTATTCATTGGATAGGTTTTGTGCGCGGCGGTCATGCCGTTCATATCGTAAATTTCGCCGTTTGAGGTGTATTTGCCGTGGAAATTCGGTCCGTACCAGCTGGCGATACCGATCTGGGTATCGCCGACGCTTACTTGCTCGGGGTAGTAGGTTTTGCCGTTGATTTTATAAGGGCGCATGGTGGCGGGGGAGTTTTTGCCGATCTTGCCCGCACCGCTCGCAGACGATCTAGACGACGGTGCGGTGCGAAACGAGCAACCGGCAAGAATCAGCGCAAAAAGCGCGCTAAGAAGGGCGATTTTCCGATACGACACCTACGATCCGATCTATTTGTTAAATTTTATATTATTTAGCGCTATTTCGTTTTTGTCTTTGAGGCTAAGCTCGTTTGCCAAACCTGCTAACACGCGTCCTGGCTTGCGCTGTTTCAGACGTGGTTCATACGCTTGAAACGCGCCTTGATTTACGACAAATTCTGCATATTTGCTTTGTGGGATATAAAAGAAGTACTTGCCGTTAAGCGGCGAAATTCCGTTTTTAATATGCGCGTTGTAATCCTGCATTTGCGACGGCGAAATTCCGATCTGTTTTGCAACCGCGCTTAGCTTTGTGCCCGGAGCTACGGCGATACGCTTTAGCCCCCACGGCTCGCTTTCAAAAAGCAGGATTTTACGCATATTTTCATTTTGAGCGATGTAAGCGTATTTAATAATGCGCTTGATAAAATTCTTAGTCTCATTAGGAAGTGCGGGACTTTTTAGCAAGCGATCCAGATCATCGCTGCCAGTAGCTGCAATCGCATTTTTAAGCTTTTGATCACCACAATTATACGCCATTAGTGCTAAATACCACTTGCCAAAATTTTGCTTCAGATGCAAAATATACGAAAACGCAGCATCCGTAGAGGCTGCGGGATCGCGACGCTCATCCACGGCGCTATCTACTCTAAGACCGAAATTTTTCGCAGTTGCCGGCATCAGCTGCCACATACCACCTGCGCTAGCGCCTGATGTGACCGTATTTTTAAGATGAGATTCTACCATTGCCAAATACAATAAGAATTCCGGAGCTTCGATGTTATCGACCTCGGATTTGACTAAGTAGGCATTGTGCGACTGCGAAGTCACGATATGCTTAAACTGCTTGCGATCGCTTGCATTGATCGCACGGAATATGCCCGCAACTACGTTTTTGCTCGATTCGTTATTTTCGATGCCGAATTGATTTAAAATATAGTCGTGATTTGCGCGCATCAGACCGGGCTGGCTCGCAAACGCTTCGCCCACTAAAAGTAGGGCTAGCAGTATAAATTTTATGGCTTTCATATCTCTCCTTTGATTTTATCGCCAAAAAGCCTACAGGCGTTTTGAGTCGTTATTGCTTCAACCTCTTCTACGCTTAGGCTTAAAATTTCCGCGACTTTTTCTACCACGAGTCTCGTAAATGCAGGCTCGTTGCGCTCGCCGCGATGCGGATGCGGGGTTAGATATGGTGCATCCGTCTCGATTAAAAGGCGCTCTTGCGGAATTTGCGGTAAGATCTCAGCTAAGTTTTTTGCATTTTTGAATGTCAAAACTCCGCCGATACCGAAGTAAAATCCGTATTCGCTAAGACCTAGCAAAAGCTTGCTGGCATTGAAGCAGTGCAAAACACCGCCGCATAAATCGCCGGCACGATCTTTTAGAATTCCAAAGCTATCTTCGTTTGCTTCTCGGATATGGACTATAAGTGGTTTTTGAAGTTGTGTTGCTAGATCGATTTGTGAGATGAAGGCGTCTTTTTGGCGGGAGATTTCTAAGGCTTTGGTTTCCTTGCTCTCTTGCTGCTTAAGTCTGAAATAATCAAGACCGCATTCGCCAACGCCCACGCATTTGGGATCGTCAGCATACCGCTTCAGCACCTCCATATCGAAAGAATCTATCTCGTATGGATGCACCCCTACGGCAAAATACACATTATTCCGCGCGTGCGAAATTTTACATGCCTTATCTAGGTCTGCTACATCGGCACCGGGAATGATGATGCTACGCACGCCTGCAATCGTGGCGCGCTCAATCACCGCGTCTAAATCAGCATCGAAACTAGCATCGTCTAAATGGCAATGTGTATCTATAATCATAAAACTCACTTGATAAAATTTTTCGAAGCGGATTTTACGTCGTTTTGCAAAATCACACTTAAATTTAAATTAAACGCGGTATTGTAGCGAAAAATTTCAGATTTAAACTTAAGCTTAAAATTCCTTTAGCTTTGCCTTAGCTTTTTAGCGAATTCCAGGGCTTCTGCAGTAATCGTCTCGCCGCTTATCATACGAGCTAGCTCTGTTATTTTCTCATTTTCGCTTAATAATCTCACGCTAGATTTGCCGTTCGTTTTACTTACTAAAAAGTGTGACGCAGCCTTGGAGCTAAGCTGCGGCTGGTGCGAGATCGCAAAAATTTGATAAAATTTTGAAATTTTTACCAGCACGTTTGCGATACTCATCGCCTCTTTTCCGCTTAAATTTGAATCAATCTCGTCTAAGATCAAAATTCCCTCGCCGTTATTTGTAAGCTCCAAGCTTGCCGCGATGAAAGCAAGACGCAGGCGGTTCGTTTCGCCTGAGCTTAAATTTTTAAATTCCGTCTTGCACAAGCTGACGCAAATTTCGTCTGTGCCGCACTCACTAAGCGCCGTAGGCTTAAAACTAAGCTCCACTCCGTCCATATAAAGCTGCTTTAGATAGGAATTTATTAGATCCTCGAGCCGTTTTTTAGTGCCCTTGCGAGCCTCGCTGATTTTTTCGGCAAGGGTAGCGGTGCTTTCGCTAAGGCGTTTAAATTCCGTTTGTAGCTTAGTTTTTTCAAAGCTTAACTGCTCGTAATGCTCAAGTTCTCTCTTGCGCGCTTCAAGTGTAGCTAGCGCCTCCTCTACGCTTCCGTAGCGCCTATTTAGCGCGCTAAGAGCTTCGATGCGATCTAAAATTTTCTCTATGTCGATATTTTCGAGCTCATCTAAGCTCAAGCTTTCTTGCTTTAGCCGCAGCTCGTTCATTGCATCCTCAAAAAATGCGCTATCCAGCCCGCTAAGACTTAGCGCTTCGATGACGCTGCGTTCTAGCTCAAAAACACCCTGCGCCTTAGCCCAAAGTTCCTCGATCTTATCTTTTTTACTAAGCTTTTTTTTGATCTGCAAAAGCTCCTCATATTCGCCGATCCTAGGCGATACGCGCTCGATTTTTTCAATCTCAAAGCGAGCAAATTCCTTTAACTCCTCGATCTTGCGTTCTTGATCCAAAATTTCATCCAGCTGCTTTTTTGTGCGGCTAAATTCCACAAAAGCGCTTTGAAGCTCCGATAGGCTTTGCGCGTGTGCCGTATCTTTTTTCGCGGCGATAAGATCAAGTAGTTTTAGCAAGCTGTCGCTACTCATTTCGCCGGCGTTTTTCGCGCCTAAAAATTTCACGTATTCGCCGGCGATCGTGCTTAGATTTTTTTTCGAGATCGATTGAGAATTTATAAAGTATCGCAAGCTACGCTCTTTTAGGACGCGAAAAATATTTGGCGTATCGTTTATCAAGCCGAAATTTTCCATATCAAATTTATGCTCTACGTCCGCTTCTATGAGCTCAGCCTCGCATTCTTTAAGCCCAAACACCGCTAAAATCGCGCCTATTAATACCGATTTACCCGCGCCGCTGATACCTGTAAATACGCTAAGTCCTGGGCCAAAACTAAGCTCGCTCTCGCAAAAACCCAGATTATTTTTAATATAAATTCTTTCTAACATCCGCCGTGTCCCCATCTGAGTTTGGCTTTTAAAACGTCGAAATAATCGTAGCTCTTGCGTTTTACTAAATTCACCTTGGCGTGTGAAATTTTAGCGCTCACGCTGTGAAATTCCGCCATATCAAAAACGTCTTGTCCGTCGATGACGACGCCAACTTCGGAGTTTCCGGCGTTTTTGAAGCTTACGAGATACTCTTTTGGCAGGATCAAAGGCCGCTGCGTCAGGCTGTGCGAGCAGATCGGCGTGACGCAAAACACGTCGCACAGCGGATAGACGATCGGGCCGTTCGCGCTCATATTGTACGCGGTCGAGCCCACGGCGGAGCTTACGATCACGCCGTCGCCGTAGTAGGTGTTGAAATATTTTCTATTTAAAAACGCATCGATCTTCGCCATCGAAGAGATGTGGCTGCGGGTGATTACGACGTCGTTAAATGCGGTCTTGCGGACGATTTTACCGCCGCCGTTTTCTAGTATCACTTCGAGTAAAAACGGGCGCTCGATCTCGTATTCGCCACGCAAAAATTCCTTTAAAAATTTTGCGAATTCGCTCGGCTGCACGTCCGTTAAAAACCCGAGAGTACCTGCGTTGATACCCAAAATAAAAGCGTTTTTATCGCTTAGTAGTCTCGCAAGTCCAATAAGCGTGCCGTCGCCGCCGAGACTGATTAAAAAATTGGTCTTTTTTAAAATTTCTACAAGCGTATGCGGCTTAAAACCGAAAAATTCCGCTCCGTCCTCTTCAAGCAAAAGCTCAATACCTTGCGCTTTTAAAATTTCGCAAATTTGCTCCACGACGGGGCGAATCTCTTCTGATTTTTTGGCTATTAGCCCCGCGAATTTAAGGTTTTTATGAATTTTATTTTCCATAGTTTTATTTTATAAAAAATTAGCTTTGTAAAAGCAAAATTTAACTATACTTGCGTTTTACAAATAATTTTAAAGGAGTAAATTTGCGAAGTCATTATTGCGCCGATTTGAGTAAAAACGATATCGGCAAAAGTGTAACCGTGTGCGGCTGGGTAAATTCTTACCGCGACCACGGCGGCGTTATTTTTATAGATTTGCGCGACCGAAGCGGCTTGCTTCAGCTCGTGTGCGATCCCAAAGATAGCAAAAAAGCGTATGAAATTGCAAACGAAGTACGAAACGAATTCGTTCTAAAAGCCGTCGGCAAGATCCGAGCTCGCGGCGAGGGGCTAGAAAATCCAAATTTAAAAACCGGCGACATCGAAGTCGTAGTAGAAAGCTTAGAGATCGAAAATCCAAGCAAGCCGCTTCCTTTCGTAATCGGCGATAAAAGCGTCAATGAAGAAACGAAGCTGAAATACCGCTTTTTGGATCTGCGCGCTGAGGGAAGCTTCGATAAATTTAAGATGCGTTCCAAGGCCGCGATCGCCGCGCGAAATGCTCTTGATAGGCTGGGCTTTGTGGAGGTCGAAACGCCGATCTTAACGCGCGCGACGCCTGAGGGCGCTAGGGATTATCTGGTGCCTAGCCGCGTCTATCCGGGCAGCTTCTACGCGCTTCCGCAAAGTCCGCAGCTTTTCAAGCAGCTTTTGATGTGCTCGGGCTTTGATAAATACTTCCAGATCGCGCGTTGCTTCCGCGATGAGGACCTGCGCGCCGACCGCCAGCCGGAATTTACGCAGATCGATATCGAGATGAGCTTCAATACCCAGTACGACGTAATGCGCGTAGCCGAGGAGGTTTTAAAGGATATTTTTAAATCCTGCGGTCGCGAGATCGTCACTCCTTTTAGACATATGGAGTATAAAGACGCGATGGAGCTTTACGGCAGCGACAAACCCGATCTGCGCTACGATATGCCTTTCATCGACGTAGCCGATATTTTTGAAAAATCGAGCAACGAAATTTTTTCAAATTTAGCCAAAGACCGCAAAGCTAACCGCGTAAAAGCCCTGAAAGTCGAGGGCGGCGATCTGAAATTTAGCAAGCGGCAGATGCAAGGCTTTGAGGAGTACGTGAAAAAATTCGGCGCGCAAGGGCTTGCGTTTATCCAAGTAAAAGAGGACGGTCTAAAGGGGCCGCTGGTAAAATTCTTTGAAAAAAGCGAGCTGGGCGAGCTTATCAAGCGCTGCGAGCTTAAAGTCGGCGACGTCGTATTTTTCGGCGCGGGCAAAAAGAAAATCGTGCTTGATTATATGGGCAGATTTAGAATTTTCCTTGCAAACGAGCTTGGTCTCATAGATCCGAACAGGCTTGAGTTTTTGTGGGTCGTAAATTTCCCGATGTTTGAGCAAAACGACGACGGCAGCTACTCTGCGATGCACCATCCTTTTACGATGCCGAACAATCCCGACGAGCCAGATTTGGAGGATATTACCTCGATTGCCTACGACGTCGTGCTAAACGGCATTGAGCTTGGTGGCGGCAGCATCAGGATCCATAAGGCGGACATTCAAGAAAAGGTCTTTAGGCTGCTTAAGATCGAGCCTGCGGAGCAGAGGGAGAAATTCGGCTTCCTGCTCGATGCGCTAAGCTTCGGCGCGCCTCCGCACGGAGGTATCGCGATCGGCTTTGACAGGCTGATGATGCTGGTTACCGGCTCAAGCAGTATTCGCGAGGTTATCGCGTTTCCTAAAACGCAGCGCGCGCAGTGTCCGCTTACCAAAGCCCCTAGCGTCGTTACAGACGAGCAGCTTCGCGAGCTAGGTCTTAGGCTTCAGAAAAAGGAGCAAAAATGAAAAGCCTTTTTCTAATCATCGGCGCTCCTGGCAGCGGCAAAACGACCGATGCGAGCATGATCGCTCAGATGAATCAAAGCATCGAGCACTACTCCACGGGCGATCTGCTACGCGCCGAAGTAGCAAGCGGCAGCGCTCTTGGTAGGCAGATAGACGGCTTCATCTCTAAAGGCAATCTCGTGCCGCTTGATATCGTTGTAAATGCTATCGTTAGCGCGATTAAAAGCTCGCCTAAAGACTTCATCATCATCGACGGCTATCCAAGAAGCGTCGAGCAGATGAGCAAACTAGACGAGGTACTGCGAGGCGACGATGATGTAAATCTTAGCGCAGTCATCGAGGTGTGCGTCAGCGAGGAGGTCGCCAAGGAGCGTGTTTTAGGACGCGCTCGCGGAGCAGACGATAACGAGGAGGTCTTTAAAAACCGCATGGCGGTATTTTCAGAGCCGATCGAGGATATCCGTAAATTTTACGGCGACGCAGGCGTATTTTACAGCGTAAACGGCGAGCGTACGGTCGAGGAGATTGTAGCGGACATAAACGCTATAATCGCCGCGCAGATCGAAAAATTAGGCTAGCGCGCTTGGATGGCGGCTTAAATTTAAAGCGCACCCAGCTTCTTTTTCGTATTGCAAGCGGCGCAGATCGCACTTAAATTTAATGCGCCTCCGAAGTGAGCGCGTTTTTAAATTTATAGCTTGCCGTTGCGTGAGATAGCCAAATTTCAAGCGTAAATTTAAATAGCTCGCGCAACAAATTTAATGCGGGTGCTAAATTTGCGCTGGTTTTTAAATTTAATGAAATTTCAGATCTGTTTGCAAACGCAGAGATTAAAATTTAAGGATAGATATGGTTAGAAAATTTTTACTTAGTATGGCTTTGTGTGCGGCTGCATTCGGCGCGGGCGGGTTTGTCCCAAGCGGCTCCGCGGCGCAAACTCAACCGTCAAGCGTCAAAGAAGCGCTTAAATTAAGAGATGATTCTTTTGTCGTAATCGACGGCAGGATAAAATCTCAACTCAGACACGAGCATTATAGATTTGTGGATCAAAACGGCGATAGCATCGATGTTGAGATCGACGATGACGTTTGGCGCGGCGTGAGCGTGGATGAAAATACGCTCGTGCGAATTAGCGGCGAGATCGACAAAGATTTTACCAAAACGACGATAGACGTGAAAAATATCAAAATTTTAAATTCTAAATAAAGGAAAACTATGGATCTTTCAAAGATAAAAGTGGGCTCAAACCCCGATAAAATCAACGCAGTGATCGAGATCCCTTACGGCTCGAATATCAAATACGAGATAGACAAAGCAAGCGGTGCGCTCTGCGTAGATCGCGTGCTATACGGCGCGATGTTTTACCCCGCAAACTACGGCTTCGTGCCCAACACCTTAGCAGACGACGGCGATCCTGCGGATGTTTTGGTGCTGAACGAATACCCGCTTGTCGCCGGTAGCGTGATCCCGTGCCGCTTAATCGGCGTTTTGATGATGGAGGATGAAAGCGGCATAGACGAGAAGCTGCTTGCCGTGCCGGTTAGCAAGATCGATCCGCGATTTGAGGGCATTAAAGGGGTCGCCGATCTGCCTAAAGCGACGCTGGATAAGATCAAAAATTTCTTCGAAACCTACAAGCTTTTAGAGCCGAATAAATGGGTCAAAGTGAAGGACTTCGCAAGCGCTGCGGAAGCAGAGAAAATTCTAGACAAGGCGATTAAGGCTTATAAATAATCCTTTTTTGCGCGCTCGGCGCTAAAATTTAATCAAAATTTGACCGATCCGCTCGGTCAAATTTATCGTTAAATTTTAATTCTATAAATTTTCAAATTTTAAAATATTTTAAATTCCGTGCAAATTTTAACCGGAGCCCGCACTTGGTTTTTTATCACTCGTTTTTCGGCGGTTAAGTAGTCTGGATTATTTAATAAAATTTTTTAAAACTACATTGCGCGAAATAGTGCTACGGGGATCGGAGCCTTATACGTTAGCAACGGAGAAATTCCGCGAGCTAAAGGCTTCATATAGACCACAGTTAAAATTAAAATTCGCTATCTTGATTTTGAAAGAGATCGCGGGCGTCATTGCAAAATTATAAAGCTGACATCATCACGGACAGGAGCCTTTGGACTACCGCGTCACGTAAAATTTGAAATTTACATGCTACATAAAATTCGGAAATCTAAATGATGCCAAATGATTTACTATCGCCATCTTTTTAAATTTAGTAATAAATCTATAAATTTTGATTCCAAAGGCTTTTGTTTTAATAAGACATCAAACACCTGGTTAAATTTTTAAAACTGAAACTCCCATGTGAGTTTATAGTTCCTACCCGGCGAGTAAAAGCGGTTGATGCCAAGTCCTGTTTCTTGATCTATCAGATTGCTAGTTCCAAAAGGCCTTATTGATCTGGCACTTTCCCAAGTGATATATTTGCGATCGGTTATATTATACGCGCCTGCACGAAGAGTTAGATATTTGATCGGCTTTACATATGTTACGAAGTCTATCGTGGTATATCCGCCGCTTCTCCATTCCACTTCACTATTGCTTACAGATTTGCCGTTTACGATTTTGCCGCCTAGATACTGCTCGTACCAATACATATTGTAGGTATCTCTCGCCTTTTTCGCAGCCTTTTTGAATACTTAGCTTATATCCTATATGAAAGCCCTGTAGAGGCTGCCAAATTTGATCCAAAGCCAGTCTCGAATCTATCTCTATTCCTCTTACTCTTGCTTTTGGACGATTTACGTTTTGATACACAGAAGTAGGCATTGTACTTCCACCGTTTCCGTAAGGAAGCTGGAATTCCCCCTTATATTGTAAATCTATAAAATTCCTATAATCAGTTTGGAATAAATTCAATGTAACGAAGCTTGGAGAATTATGAAGCGTAAAGGCAATCTCTTTAGTCTTTGCCGTTTCTTTTTTCAAATCCAAATTCGGATATATCGAAAAATCACGGTGCTGGAAAGTGAAGTAAATTTCGTCCGAAGTAGGCGCCCTAAATCCGTTTGCGTATTTAAGCTGAATTCTAAAAAAATCGAGCGGATCGATATTCGTAGATAAAGAATATGAGTTTGCCGAATATTTTCTCTTCTGAGAAGCTAAATACACGGCGTTGGCTTCGGCGTTAGCATCTCTATGAGCTTTTATCTCGTCGTTAGACGGAGTGCCCGGAAGCGGCGTGTATGGAACGAACATCCCGATAAACAGATCGGTCGGAATTTTAGGCGTAACGCCTGGGGTATATGATGGATTGTGTTTAACCTTATCATACCTATAATTAAGATCAAAGGCTAAAACATCGTTTATACGAAAGTCATCTCCCACATAAAGCGCTCCGGTTTTGGTCTCAACCGGAATAAGGAAGCTAAAAGGATCATCTTCGTGACCGCAAAGCGATACGTAGTCGTTTCCGTTGTATAATTTACACTTATCGGCATACCAAGTGCCTAGTATAGGAAAAGACGGATTGGTATTTGATATGCCGAAAAAGGTATTCGCCCACCATTGTTTATTAATGGGACCGTATCCTTGTCTATTTACCATTCGCTTATCGCTTTTGCTATAAAGACCCCCGTAGCTTAGGGTATGCTCGGTGCTTTTTATATTAAAATCCTTGGTAAGATCTAGATTGAATTGCTTCGTATCGGTGATTAGATCCCTATCTTTCCAGTTATTATCCACAAATCCGTGTTGAGTAGGCAGCAAAAGGTAATCGCCGTTGCTGTCTTTCGGGTTTATTACCGCATAATTTCCTTTGCCGTTAGGCGTAGGCGTAGGGGTAAGATCGTAGTGTTGATAACTCCACGTATTCATATCGAATAGATCGATACCTTTGGAGCAGTCGTAGTTATCGCAATTGACTAAAACATCCGAGACGCTGCCTCTCATAGTGTTTTCTTGCCCGTCGTAAATATCGGTATCCAGCTCCTCTCCGCGGCTATCCGTTACTATCGGCATAAAGCCCCATTTTAGCCCTTGCTTCAGCTCGCCTCCGTATTTATCCACTAACTTTCCGTTTTCTAAATGAAGCCCCGCGGGATTTGAAATCCCCGCGCAATTATCGCCCTCGCAATACTCATCCGTTCTCGCTTTTAACTTAATATGTTGCTTGTTATAGCTAAATTTTAAGCTATCCCATAAAGGCGTTTCGTCGAAATTTTCGTAAGTGAACGAATAGTTTTTTCTTTCGCTTCTATCGTTGGTATGTCGTATGTCATTAGTTAGAGCACCCCAAGGAGTTTGCGTATTATAAAGAGCAAATTGATTCGACCAGTCTATTCCCTCTGATTTTATATTAGACTTATCGTATCCTAAGCTAAATCTATCGGTATCGGTAGGCTGAAAGCCAAATTTTACCAATGTGCTTTTTTTGTAAATTCTATAAGGATCAGGCTTTTCTCTAACTTTTCTTATAACAGTAGGATCATATTTTTTATATCCCCAGTTTTTTAGTTCATGTCCTTCTCTATCAGTATGAATAGCCAAAAGATCAAACCACTTAAACCGAACTGCAGCTGCGTGGCTTTGCCAGTTTTGTCTATCCGCACTTTGATACCCGCGCTTAAATCCATAATACCAATCCTTCTCCGTTAGATAATCTCTCGCATCCTTTGTCTCAAACGCTACTGAGCCACCTAGCGCGCCCGAGCCTCTTTTTACCGAATCTGCACCTTTAGTGATATCTACCTGTCTTACGTTTTCAACCTCAACGCCGTTTCTAGTGTTATTAAAGTTTCCATATCCTTCAAATAGATCTTTAAAACCTTGCGAGCTTAACGTTTCTGCTTGGCGAAGTCCATCAATACTTATATCTACACGATTTTCATCTACTCCGCGGATCGAATAACCACTAGCACCGAATCTTCCGCTTTCGACAACTGAAACGCCGGTTTCGTGACGAACCATATCTCTACTATCGCTAACTTGCTCTTTGGCAAGTTGCTTGGCGCTCTTTTTGGTTTCGCCGACTTTTTTGGTAAGCGGGTCGCTTTCTACGTTTCCCGTAACATTGATCTGCCCTAAATTTTGGGAGCCACCTTCGCTATCATCCTGTGCAGTTAAAGTGGCCGCGCATAAACAAAGCGCTCCCGCCGCTGCAATGGAAAACCTAAATAAGCTCATTTTGATCCTTTTATAATACTATTTCTCATAGGCGTTATTAAAAAGAGCAGTATATTAGTGAAAAATTCTTTAAATTTAAATTAAAAAGAATTTATTTATCATTTGTAATTATAACGCTTAATTTAATTTAAAGAAATCCCAGCCTTACGCCTTTATCTCTTAAATTTACATTTTTTAAAATTACAAATTTTTACTTTGAATTTTGAAGTTTTTCATGAAATACTAAACGATGGCGGGTAAATAAACTTTGAAATTTTAAGTTAAAAAATTTTAAAAATTTATCATAAGCAAGCGGAATTTTATCTACGCACGTAGTACTTTTGGCATCATGCGGACCGGCATTTTTACGAAGCTATGTTCCACAAAATTTATAAAATTTAGAATTTCCGTAAATTTACTCAAGCGTTTGCGGCGTAAAATTCTGCATTTAATATTTTATGATCTCGGCTTGCGCGTGGGCTAGGTGCGCAGCTAGCCCTGGCGCAAACCAAACAGAACCGCGTTAGCTCTCCTTCAAAAGCTTAGTTAGCGCCGTGCCGCTTTCATCGTGTTTGCGGATGTTTTTATAAATTTTACTAAAATAAGCTTCTAAAAATTCCTGATCGTCGATTTTCTCTTCGCCCTTTTTCGGCACGATCTTT
>NZ_CALHHX010000087.1 GCF_938030685.1 uncultured Campylobacter sp.
TCTAAAATTCCCGCATATTCGGGCGCGCCGAGTAGGTTCATGCCGATGCCGCAGATGAGGGTGTTTTTGATCTTATTCGTCATCGCCCCGCCGATTTTACGCTCGCCTAGATAAAAATCGTTAGGCCATTTAAGCCAAAGCTGCGAGCCGAGCGATGCTAGAAGCTCCTGCATAATCATCGCAAAATATATACTCGCCGACTGAGGCGGCACATCTGCGGGCAGATCGCTCTGCGCGACACAGAACGAAAATGCGAGATTGCCGCTAGCGCTCTGCCAATCATTGCCGCGCGAGCCGATACCGGCGCTTTGGTGATTTGCGGCGATCGCAAAAGGCGGCGTTATCCTGCCTTCGCGCACGGCACCTACTAAAAACTCCTGCGTAGAGGGTATTTGTTCTACAAATTCTACTTGCAAAACTCGCTCCTTGCGTAAGACGAAGGGCTCGCCTTGAAATATTGCAAACGTTTAAATTTCATGCTGCAATAGAATTTTGCGACAAGATAAAATTTAGTATGATTAAATTTTACGCTCTTGCTAAATTTTTCGGCAACGCGGATTTTCCCAGCAGCATTTCGATAAAATTTTAAAGCTTTGTCTCGCAAAAATTCTGCGGCACGATCATAGAATTTTAAATGGTGCGTGTTTGGTGCGACGCCGCAAGATCCGTAACCGCGGCGGCGAAATTTTAAGCTCCTGTGAGCGTAAAATTTTAGAGCATAGAAGCGAGGTTTTAAAATTTTATAAAAATGCGATTTCAGGGCTTCGTCCAGAAATTCCGCGCGGTAAAATTTTACTTCACGATCGCGGCGATATCCAAGGCAGAATTTCGCCGCGACGCCAAAAGCGCGGCGCAAATAAAATTCCCGCGTAGCATCAAAAGCGCGGCATAAAACGCGAGAATTTAAAATCCCGCTTAGCATAGTAGATCGCCGATCTTTAGCCGCTTGCCGTTTAGATATGCGCTAGCGTCTACGGGCTTCTTGCCAGGCTCTTGCACCTTTATGATCTTAACCGCGCCCTCGCCGCAAGAAACGCAAAAACTGGGCTTGTCGACGTGCAGAATTTTGCCCGCGCGTTCAAATTTACGCTCGCAATATTCGCGCAAAAGCTCTAGTTCTAAAATTTTTAACCCGCTAGCTAGATAGATCCCCGGCCAGGGCGTTAGCGCACGGAATTTATTATAAATTTGCTCTGCGCTTTCCTCAAAGCTAAAAAGCCCGTCAGATTTGCTTATTTTTTTGCAGTGCGTAGCCTGTGCGTCATCTTGCTTAAGGGGCGTCAAATTTGTAAAATTTAGCAACACTCGCACTATCATCTCGCCTGCCAGATCCCCGAGCTCGTCAAACAGCTGCGCCGCCGTTTTGTCCTCGCAACGCGTGTAGGCAAAATCAAGCATATCGCCCGTGTCAAGCCCCGCATCCATCAGCATCGCCGTCACGCCCGTCTGCTTCTCGCCCGCCAAGATTGCGCTTTGGATCGGGCTTGCGCCGCGGTATTTAGGCAGGATCGAGGCGTGCAGGTTTATGCAAGGCACGATATCAAGGACGGTTTGCGGCAAAATTTTACCGTACGCGGCAACCACGATAAAATCAGGCTTTAGCTCTTTTATCTGCGCTGCAACCGCCTCGTCTTTGAGTGTCGCGGGCTGAAAGATCGGCACGGCGGGCAGATGCTGCTGCGCGTAAATTTTAACTTCGCTCGGAGTTAAAATTTGTTTCCTGCCAACGGGTTTATCGGGCTGCGTAAAGACGGCCGCGATCTCAAATTTCGCCTCCGCAAGCGCGCGCAAAATTTTAGCCGCATACTCGGGCGTTCCCATAAAAACTATATTCATTCTTTTCCTTTAAATTTAGCCAAATCACGGCGCGAGCGATCACACGGGCGCCGACCGTGCGAAGTAAAATTTATACGCGTCGCACAAACCAAACCCCGCGCAAAAGGCGGCATTATCGCCGTTTTTCGCGCTTATTTGACGGCGGATTGATTTTCATCTCCGCCTTGATCCTTCCAAGGCCAAAAAGCGCACGGATCTTCGGACCAATAAATCTTTGCAGAGGGTTTCGCTCCCAGCTCATCTAGGCTAATCTTGCCGTCATGATTAGCGTCCAACCTCTTAAATTCTGGGCCTGAGCGCAAATTTAGCTCTACTTTCAGTCCGGACGGCACCTCGCTCGCCATCCACTCCTGCAAACTCAGCGCACCGTCGTGATCCTTGTCGTTAAAGTCCATAAAATTTGGCACTGGATCGGCGGGATCGCAACCGTATGCGCCGAAGCATAAAAATACTAGAATAAAAATTTTATTCATTTTGCCTCCTTAAATTTTATCTTTTTGCGACGTTTTCGAGCGATAAAAATAAAATTTAACCACATATACGTGCGCGATTAAAGCCTGCGTTCGTCAAAGCCCCCTACGGTGCGGCTTTTGTCGCAATCTATAGCTCCTTTTTAAGTAGCTCAAGCAGGTTAAATTTTAGCTCGTTTATATTTTGTCCCGTTGCCGAGGAGATCGGCATCACAAAAAACGGCTTGGCGGCGTCAAACTCATAAATATCTTGTTTAAATTTTATCTCGTCAGCCGCACCCGCGAGTCCCAAATGCGACAAAAACGCGTCAAATTTTTCCTGCAAATTTTCGGCCGCGTCCGCGCGAGTTAGGGCGATAGCGTAATCTCTTTTTGCAAGCCCCTCTGAAAATTTCGCCGTCTCGGCTCGCAGCGCGTCAAACTGCTCCTCAAGGCTGCGGTAGTTCGCAAGATCGAGCATAAAAAGCAAAATTTTCGTGCGCTCGACGTGTTTTAAAAACTGCACGCCAAGCCCACGCCCTTCGCTTGCGCCCTCGATGATGCCAGGGATATCGGCCATGACAAAGCCGCTGTATTCGTCCACCTCGACGAGGCCGAGCTTTGGCGTAAGCGTGGTAAACTCGTAGTTTGCGATCTGAGGTTTGGCGTTTGAAACAGTCGAGATTAGCGTACTTTTGCCCACGTTTGGAAAGCCCACGAGCCCAATGTCGGCGATGAGTTTTAGCTCCAATCTCACCTCGCGCGTCTGCCCCTCTAGGCCTTTTTGCGCGTATTCGGGAGCTTGGTTGATCGAGCTTTTAAAGTGCACGTTGCCAAGCCCGCCTTTGCCGCCTTTTAAAAATAGCCTCGTCTCGCCGTCATTTAGCATATCAAGCACCAGCTCGCCACTATCCTCGTCGTAAACGCTGGTGCCTGGAGGGACGATGAGATAGAGATCCTCGCCGCTTTTGCCGGTCTTTTTGCGACCCTCGCCGGGCGCGCCGTTTTGCGCTTTAAACTCACGCTTGCCCTTATAGGATGAGAGGGTGTGGGAGTTTTTATCTACTCTAAAATACACGTCGCCGCCGTCGCCGCCGTCGCCGCCGTCGGGGCCGCCTAGGATGACGAATTTTTCGCGGCGGAAGCTAACGCAACCTGCGCCACCGTCACCTGATTTGACGCTAAATTTTACGCTGTCTATGAACATAGCTATCCTTAAATTTAAAACGGCAATTATAGCCAAATGAGTTGAAGATAATTTTTAAATGGATGAAATTTTAAAAGAGGGGCTTGCGCCCCCGAAGATTTAGCGATATTTACGCAGCCGGATAAACCGATACTTTTTTGCGGTTTTTATCTTTTCGCTCAAATTTTACGACGCCGTCGATCAGCGCGAAAATCGTGTGATCGCTGCCCATGCCTACGTTGCAGCCTGGGTGCGTCGCAGTGCCGCGCTGGCGGATGATAATGTTGCCCGCGCGCACAAACTCGCCGCCGAATTTTTTGACGCCCAAGCGGCGTCCGATACTATCTCTATTATTTTGGGTTGAGCCTTGACCTTTTTTGTGTGCCATTTCCTATCCTTTATGCGTTGATCGAAACGACTTTGACGCGGGTGTATTGGCGTCTGAAGCCGCGTTTTACTTTTGAATCTTTGCGTCTGCGTTTTTTGAAGATAACGACTTTTTTATCCTTGCCTTCGCAAACGACTTCCAAAACCACCTTGGCACCCTTTACGAACGGTGCTCCTACCTTTAACTCGCCGTCGTTTAGCGCTAAAACTTCGCTAAGCTCGAGCTTTGCTTTCGGCTCTGCATTAAAATGGTCCAAATTTAGGTAGTTACCCTCTTCGACCTTATACTGCTTGCCGCCGTGTTTGATGATAGCATACATCAAAAATCCTTTAAAATTTGGTAGCCAAAAAGGCATTTGCCGTGCAAAATTTAACAGCCCGTTTGGTATGAGAGGTTGCAATATTATCTCAAATTTTATAAATTCCTACTGAAACGCCTCGCAAAATTCCTGCGAAATTTCAAATTTCAAGGGCTCGGATTTATTTTAAACTAAAGATAAATGTGCTACTATCGCAACGAAATTTTTGAAGGAGAATTTTATGAGAAATTTAATAGCTGCGCTCGTAGCAGCGGTATTTTTTATCGGTTGTTCCAACTGGAATATATCCAACGAACCAAGCGGAGTACGCAATCAAACAAAATCCCAAAGTAGTAAAACAAATATCGGCGGCGTAAATGATAAAGTCCAAGAGGTTTCCACCGCAGGCACCACCGATATGGTCGAAACGACCTTGCCCGATAGCACAGGTATGACTAATGCGCCGAAAGATCGCAGCGATGCATTTCATATCAATCAAGTAATTTCTGCATGGAATAAACAGCCAGACTCCATCAAAACAACCGAAGACAACGGCAACATCTATACCTGGAAAAACTATAAGCCAGGCTGCGACGTATCACTTACCAGCGACTCGGAAGGCTACGTATCAAAATCCGCTATCAAATCAGCACTGTCTCAGTGCCTATAACTAACTTATCCGCGACGCCGAAATTTTAAAATTTCGTAAAATTTCGGCTTACGAGCGGGTCTGCTTCGTCAAATCTAATCTTAAAATCCTACGGTTCGCTCTTAAAAATTTACTATTCGTATTGTATAATCGAGGACTTTTAATCACTGGAGTAAAATATGAAGAAAATTTTATTTGTAGGTGCGCTTTTAGCGGCATTAGGTAGCTATGTGACGGCGGGCGAACACATCAAGGTCTATCACGGCGAGAGCTGCGGCTGTTGCCACAACTGGGCAAAATATATGGAGCAAAATGGCTTTGAAGTCGAGATGATTTCGCTGGCTGACGAGCCGCTTATCCAGAAGAAGAATGAGCTAAAACTTCCGCTGGAGCTCGCTAGCTGCCACACCGCGATCATAGATGGGTATGTAGTCGAAGGGCATATGCCAGCAGGTGAGATCCGCACATTACTAAAAAATAAGCCTAAAGACGTCATCGGCATAGCAGTACCTGGCATGCCACTAGAAGCGCCAGGTATGGAGCAAGGCTCTCAGCCCGAGGTCTATGACGTGGTAGCGTTTAAAAAAGACGGCTCGTATCAAAGCATCGCCACTTACAAAGGCAGAAAAAAAATCAAATAATCCGCCGCTTCAAAGCGGCAAACTTACTTATTAGCTCGCTAAAATTTTGCCTATTTATGGCTTGGCGCAATTTACTTTAGCCGGCAAATGCTGCCATGATCTGCAAAAATGACGCGCAAATTAATTTCAAACGCTAGCTATGATAAAAGGGATTAAAAATTTAAGTGGATGGGCTAATAGGGGTCGAACCTATATTCACAAATCCAGAGTTTGTTGTCCTGCCATTAGACGATAGCCCATTGCGGAAGCGGTATTTTATAGAATTTTGCTTTAAAAAAAGCATAAGAGCGGGCGGAATTTTAAAATTTTGCAAAATTTTAATTAAATTTAAAGCCCTGCTGCGCCTAAACGATAAAATTAAAACGCAAAAGCTAACGCTGCTTTCATCGGCTCCGATAAAAGAATATGGCTACTCGCCGCGGAGCTAAATTTTAAAATTTGGCTAGTTTATCCTATATTTACGCCTTTGCGAGCTTATTTATTCCGGGATGAAATTTTTAGCATATAAGCCTGTCTTCAAAACATATATGTTTAGTGCTCGCTGGGCGCGGGCGCGGCCTTAAATGATATAAATCGCACCGAAAATCCGCAGCGAACATAATTGCGACAAAACCCGGAATGCAGCGCCCTAAATAAGCGTCAAATAGACTTGCGATAGGATCGCACAAAAGTCCTACCAAATGCTCACCTCAAGCGGAGTGTAAAATTTATCACGATTAAGTGGGTCTAAACTAAAATCAAAGCCATATAATTTGAGTGCGAAGCTTGCATAAAATTTCTTGCAAAGGCCGTTCGCAGGCTCAAAAGATATTGTAAAATTGCATAAAATTTGACTGCGACGGAATTTTTCCCATATATTGTGTTAATACCAAACATTCGACGAATCAAATCAAGCACGACGAACAAAGTGAAATCTCTCATATATCGTTAATATGGCACAGGCTATTTGCTAGACCAGAGCAGAAATATGCGAAATTTAACTCCGCGCATCGTTTGAACACTTAGAAAGCGCCTTGCTTTCCAGCTAAATAGCACGAGCAAATTCATATCACGCGCTGTTTAAAACGCAAAATTCATTGGAATTTCAAATTTTAAATTTCGGGCACGGGTTCGCTTATAAGTATTTGCAAAAATAACGTATCAAAGCTAGAAAAATTTCGCTCCGTCGCGCCTAAAATTTCGATGAAATTTCGCGTATCAACTCAATCGCCTCTTTTGCGTCCGCACATACGAACTCAAAACGCGCCCGTAACTCCGAGGCGCTGCCGTAGCCGCAGCTTACGCCCACGCTTCGCACCGCTGCCGACTTTGCCGCGATGGCGTCAAGCGACGTATCGCCGATCATAAAGATATTTTGACTAACAGAAGACAGGATTTTGTTGCTGCAAATTTTGTCATAACAAGGAGTGGAATTTAGCTCATGTGCATCATAAATTTTACCGCCGCGCGCTCCGCTTTTATAGCTCTCGCCCTCGATGCCGATACCGTTCTTTTGGCTCTTATCACCAGCCTCATGTCTATCGCTCTTTACTTCGCTTAAATCTTTAAACGAAATTCTATCAGAATTTTGACTCGCGATGCTGCTTAAATTTTGCTCGCAAACTTTGCTAGGATCAGGATCAAGCGCAGAAAGGCTCTTTAAATCAGGCACTGAAATTTCACTCAAAATTGCGCTCCTGCTAGCAGCGCTTGTATTTTCATCATCAGTCGCGTCGTGAGTTTTACCGCGAGCCGCATGCGGGCTTTGGCTAGCGGTCGCGCCGCAAATTCCTAAATTTTCGAGCGCCTTTAAGATCGGTTCGGCGCTTGGTTTGGGGTTTTGCACATCCTCTCGCCCGACGATGGTGCCAAAAAATTTCGCGATACCAAGATGACGTAATAAAATTTTAGAAAATTTCGACGTCTTGGTCGTCACGACGCCTAAATTTGCAAACTCGCTCGCCGTGCGAACCGCCTCGAACGCACTGCTTAGCAGAACGGTCTGATCCAAAAATATCTGCGCGTATCGCTGTTTGTAGGCGAGCACGAAATTCTGCACATCGCGCATCACACCTAGACGCTCAAACATTACCTCTAACGGATGCCCGATAAGCCTTTTAATCGCTTCGTCGCTAGGGTCTACGGCGCCCAAATGCGCAAATGCATAATGAAAACCATCTAATATCGCGGGCGTGGAGTCTATGAGCGTGCCGTCCAGATCGAAAAGCAGTGTAATTTGGAATTTTGGCATTTTAAAATTTAGTTTGGATATAAAAAAAGCGGAGCCGAAGCTCCGCTTATGTGGATCTAGAAAAGATTATTTTCTGAATTTAGCATCAACGCGTCTATTTTGAGCGCGACCTGCTTTAGTAGCGTTTGTAGCGATAGGCTTAGTCTCACCGTATCCTACAGTGGTGATTCTGCTAGCATCTACGCCAAAGCTCTTAAGCGCACCTCCAACTGCAGCAGCTCTGCGCTCGGAAAGCTTTTGATTATATGCATTCGAACCGGTGCTATCGGTGTGACCCTCTAGGATTACTTTGTAATCAGGGTGAGCTACTAGCACGTCGCTTACATTTTTGATCTGGTTCATAAACTCAGGAGAAATTTTTGAGCTATCTGTAGCAAAATTTACACCTAAATTTAATCTAATAACTTTCTCGCAGCCATATTCATCAACAACTACGCCAGCAGGCGTACCTGGGCATCTATCGACATTATCGCATACGCCGTCGTTATCTGCGTCTTTGCAGCCTGTAGGAGCCGGAGCGGCAGCTGGAGCTGCGTCAGCATATCTCTTGCCAAAATCAACTGCAAAGCCTAGAGTATAGAACAATACGTGGTTGCCGTCGTCAAATCTGATAGCATCGCGTGCTTCAAGTTTTGTAGCAAAGTTGTCGGTAATGTAGTATTTTAGACCCAAGCCGTATTGACCGAAGCCGCTATCTTGATCGCCATCGTTGTAAACGTCTTTAGTGTAATCCATATAGCCAAGACCTAGCAAGCCGTATAGTTTGAAATTATCGGTGAAATTTACCAAGTCTTTTACAACATTGATGTGATAGTATTTAGCGTCAGGCTTATCGTTGCCTACTCTATGAGCTAAATCCTCTACGCCGATATTGCGAGAGTAATCAAAACCAACCTCTACTTGATCGATAAACGAATCTTGTAGATTTTTGGCAAGACGTAGACCGAACATAAAATTCGAATCTAAATCCATATTTCCCTCATGAGTCATTCCACCGATAGTAGGGGTAATCTCCCAGTGATAATCAGCATCGCTAGCGAGCAACGCACTAGATGCACATAAGCTTAATGCAAGTAGAACTTTCTTCATTAAACATCCTTTCAAATAAAGTTATAATTCGATATTACCATAAAATTTTTAAAGAATTTACAAATTTGCGACAATTTCGCCACAAATTTGTAAAAAACATTATCTCTTAGAGAACTGCGGGCTTCTGCGCGCTTTGCGGCGACCGAATTTCTTTCGCTCAACCACGCGGCTATCGCGAGTTAACAGACCTTTTGGCTTAAGAGCCGCTCTAAAATCTTTATCCATCGCGGCAAGCGCCTTTGAAATTCCGTGCTTTAGCGCATCCGCTTGAGCCGAATATCCGCCGCCCAAAGTCTGCGCGGTGATATCCATCGAGGTCTCTTGTTTAGTCGCTAAAAGCGGCTGAACGACCCTTAGTTTGATCGCTTCGTGACCGCCTAGCCAGGTGTTTAGATCCATACCGTTTACTACGATCTTGCCGCTTCCAGGTTTTACCCAAACCTTAGCTACGGCAGTTTTTCTCTTTCCGGTTGCATAAATTGTCGCCATGATTATTTTCCTTTTTTAGTTGTTTGCGCAGTATGAGGATGCTCACCGCCTTCATATACGAATAGCTTTTTGATCATCGCCTTGCCAAGCTTCGTCTTAGGAAGCATGCCGCGAACCGCAAGTCTGTAGAGCTTTGCGGGATTGTTTTTAAGCAGGTCTTGAAATTTTACGCTCTTTACGCTTCCGAAATAGCCCGAGTAGCTGTGATAAAGTTTGTCGTCGCCTTTGTTATTGCCGGTAAATACGGCTTTTGAAGCGTTGATGATAACGACGTAGTCTCCGCAATCTACGTTTGGAGTATAGCTTGGTTTGTGTTTGCCGCGTAGCAATACGGCGACTTCGGTAAGCATTCTACCGAATCTTTTGTCGGTCGCGTCAATAACGACCCAGTCGCGCTTAACTTCGCTAGGCTTTGTAATTTCTGTCATGGTTTCCGCCTTATTAAAATTTGAGTTGTGATTATATAGAAATATCCTTACGTATAGCTTAATTTAAGCTATCTTTAATCTATCTGCGCTCAAATTTCATCTAAGCTTTAAAATTTTATCCCTCCTCATTCACTTCGATCAGCTTAGCGCCCGCAGCTTCGAGAACCAGCACGAAGGCGCGCACCCGCGCATGCGGATAAAACTCGCGGATCACGCTTTTATACCGCGCCACTTGAGCTTTGTTTTGCGCGAGGTATTTTTCGGAGCTTTTATAGTCAAAAAGCAAAATTTCATCCTGCCCAAAGCATGCCAGATCCACGCGCAAAAGCTCACCCTCCGCGCTTTTGATCGGCATCTCTTTATAAGCTTGAGCACCCTTTATCAGAGCTAAAAATTCCTCGTTTTTGCTTAGTCCTAGCGCCCGCGCCGCGATATTTTCAAAATCCGCATCATTTAAAAATTTAGCATAGCGACCTCTTGCCAGGCTTACTCCTCGCAAAATTTCATCCGCCGTAAAGCCTTCGCTCATCTCGAGCGCATAGTGCAGCGCCTCTCCGAAATATATCGCGCTTAGCGCCTCCGCTTCGCCGCCGCCTGCTTTTTCTTGCGCACTTTGAGGCTCGCCCGCTACAAGCGCGATCTTTTTGCGCGGCGGCTGCTCTTCTGATTTTACGGAGCTTGGGATTACGTAGCCGTATTGAAAATCCGGGATATCCAGCCACTTCACGACGCCCGCGCCCTTGGTCTTTTTGGCGTAAGGCGAAAAAAAGCTATAATTGTATTGATCTATTTTTGCCTCGGAGCGTTTTACGATGATGAGCGAGCGTTCGGCGCGGGTAAATGCCACATAGAGCTTATTTATATCCTCTTCATGCGCAGAGCGATCGTTTTCATCCATTAATGCTGCAAATTCCGTATCCAGGCTCTTTCTGCTCGCAAATTTATAAAAAATTCTCCACTTATGCGTGGCGAAATCATAGTCCGTCGCGAGCTTTGAGCTCTCGCCCCGGTCTTTTCCTCCGATGCGGTCGCAAACGATTACGTGCGGGAACTGAAGCCCCTTGGACTTATGCACGGTCATAATTTTAATGCCACTTTGTTCCTTGGCAAATACCTCCGTTTCGTCGTTTGCAAACAGATACTCGCTAAAACTATTAAATTTTGCCAGCGTCTCAAAAAACAGCAGCAGATCTGGATCGACAAAATTTAATTTCAGCGTGCTAGCGATAAATTCCGCCGTCTTTTGCGCGTTTTTATGCAGATCGACCGCTATCTTTTTAAGCCGCCTACCCAAAATCGCTTCGGCGTTTCGCAGATAAATTTCATCGCCACCTACGCAAAATTTCGCGTATTGAATTACGGCATTTACCTGCTCGCTGCAACGCAGAGCCTTATTTGAGCCGCTGCAAACCTCGCAAAATTCCGATAGCATCTCTTTTAGCGCGCTTACGTGCTCGTTTTTCCAGCATAAAATCGCAATATCATCAGCTCTTACGCCGCACTCCTCAACAAGCCCGCGCGCTTGCTCCGCAGCCCCCTTTAGCACATCGTCGTATGAAAACGCTGCTACGTAGCCGTAATCGTCGCTTTGTACCTCAAATAGCGGCATTTGCGGATGGGAAAGCGGATAGTCCTTGATTTTTTGCAGCACTGAAGCAGGCAGATCGCTATCTAGCTTATTTGCTGCGATTTGATCTTCATAAGACGCAAATTTATCGCGCAAGATCTCATTTACAAATTTTACGATAAGTTTTAAACTGCGATAATTGCGCGGCAGGCTCTGCGTTTTGATTTGACTAAACTGCTCGCGCAATATATCAAAAATTTTTCTCTCCGCGCCGCGAAATTTATAGATGCTCTGTTTTTTATCGCCTACGTAAAAAAAGCTACCGCAGCGCTCTTCCACTCCTTTGCCAGCAAGCGCCTCAGAGATTAGCGGCAGCATAATTTCATACTGGCAAATGTCGGTATCTTGGAATTCGTCAATTAAAATATGCGTGATTTTAGAATCGAGCCTGAAATACAAAAGCTCGCGGTTGCCCTGTAACGCCTCTGCGCTTGGATTTAGCAGCGAGTGCACGGCCGCAGTGACATCACCGAACGTGAGTTTGCCGCTTTTGCGCTGCACCGATTTAAGCGCTTCGGCATAAATTTTAATTAGTCCTGCCAGCTTAACCGCATATGTCGCATCCATCCACGCTATTTCGCGAGCTACGGCGTCTTTTAGCCTTGCTAACTCGCCGTCAAGATACGAAATTTTTTTAAGCTGTGAGCGCGGATAATCGAAACTGCCGTTGGCAAGAGCCGAAAGAATGAAGCCCGAAGATAATTTTGACAAATCGCTAACAGGGCTTAGCCCATTTACGGCTCCCGCGCTTACGCCCGCATCTCTCGCCGCTTTTTGCAAGCGAGATAAAATTTCATTTATCTCTGCTAGCGCGGAGCTTTGGGGAAGCGTGGGCGTATTTATGCTTATATCGCCCCTCCAAATGCTTTGCAAGCTATTTAAAAACTCACCCTTTGTCATTCCTGAGTCGCTTACGTAGTCCACGACCTCTCTTAATAGCGCTTCGTTTTTACAAATCGCGCCTAAAAACGCCGCCTGCTGCACGCCTAGTATGCTTTCGTCGTTTTCAAAGCCTGGATCGATGCCGCTATTTAGCGCAAACGAGCGCAGAGCCTTTGCAAAAAACGCATCGAAGGTAAAGACGTTTAGACTCTCGCTTAAAAATTTAGGCAGTAGGCGCTGCTGCGACGTCAAAACCTCATCCGCGCTTAGCCCCAAATCAGCGCAAATTTGCTCCAGCTCGGCGCTAGGCTTTAGCAAGCCATCCTGCAAAAGCAGCAAATTTTGAAATTTCTCCACGATGCGCGTTTTCATCTCAGCAGCAGCTTTTTTGGTAAAAGTAAGAGCTAAAATTTCATTGATCGGCTCGCGTTTTAGAACCAGCTCGATGAACCTGACTGCGAGATTGAAGGTCTTACCGCTGCCCGCGCTTGCTTCAAGCGCCAGATAATTTTCAAATTTTGCCATCGATCTGCCCCTTGCAAATGATTTTATAATCGCAATATTCACAGCTTTGCACCGCCTCCGTGCGCGTAAAAGCGACCTCGCTCGCAAATTCCTTGCCGATAGAGCTTAGCGTCTCGCGTAGATTTTCTAAGCTAGGCGTTTTGTCGCCAGGAGCCGCAAACGCGCAATCTTTTAGCGACAGATAGGCGCATTCGCATTCCTGGGCTAAAAGCGCGCGATAAAACGTAAGCTGGAATTTTTCCATATGCTTTTTAGCTGAACCGCGTTTGTAATCGATGATGAACTTCCGCCCTGCCTTATCTTCGTCGATGCGGTCGATCCGCCCGCTCAGCCGCACTCCGTCAAGCTCGCCTTTTAGCGATACTTCACTACCACTAAAGCTCCAAATTTGCTCATGCCCTTCTAAAAGCCTAGCTAGCTTTTCTACCGATTTTAGCTCAAGCTCCGCATCAAAGCGCGCAATCCCTGCTTCTCGCGCAAGCTGCGAATAAATAGAGCGAAATTTTTCCATGCTAAATTTCATCCCCGCTCGCTCATATAAACGCTGAAAACTCGTATGTAAAATTTTACCTAAAAGCGCATTGTCCTCGCCAAATTTTAGCCCCTCCCTCAGCCCGAAAACGTAGCGGTAATAATACTTCCTCTTGCATTCTAAAAACGTATCCAGCCGCGAAAACGATAGCTCCTCGGCAAAAAAATCATGGCGAGCCACGGGATCTTCTTGTCCGTATAAGGCGGGCCTAAATTCCTCTCGCCCAAAAAGCCGCAAATAATCCTCCTGCGAAAATTCCGCGTCTTGTTGCACTTCAAAGCTTTTCAAAAACCGCGAAGGCAACTTCTCGACGCTTTGCAGATAGCAAATCGCGCTTTTTTTAGCGCCTCTTAGCAAGCCGTCGTAGTAAAATCTTTGTAAATTTTCGCGGTCTGCATGGCTGATGAGCCCTGCTCTAGCGCGCAAAGCAGAGTTTAAAAACATCTCTCCGCTACTGCGCTTTGGCACCAGATCATCGTTAAAATCGGGAATTATCACGCCATCAAATTGTAGCCCACGGCTCTCTAAAAGCCCCATTACCGTGACCTTTCCGCCACGAACATCATCAAGCTTGATACGCGAAATTTCTAACAAAAAAAGATCGATCAGATTGCCCAAGCTTAGGTTTTCGTCCTTAAATTTTCGAAGCAAAATTTTAATTAGATATAGCGGCTCTTTTAGTTTTTCTTGCAGCAGCGCGTCGCTAATTTTGGGCAAACAGACAAGCTTGATAATTAACGCCTCAAAATGCTCGAAGCTTACTTGCTTTGTAAAATCGCGTGCGAACTCGCCAAAAAGCGCCTCATCCACGTCCACACTCGCAAAAAACAGATCAAGCTCCTGTGGGTTTGGGCGCTGCGGATACTCATCTGCGCCCTCGCGTATTTTAGAGCGCCTAAAGCGATCGCGCCGCTCATGGCTTTTTGAATACCCATCTTCTTCCTCAAGCTCTATATGCTCCAGCTGCATAGAGTATCGTAGGCTCTCTTGCTGCTTTAAAAACTTTTGCTGTTTTACACAAGCTGAATAATCGCGCCGCTGCACACACTCCAAAGGCTCTTGTAACTCTGCAATATCTAGCGAAAGGCTTTGCTCCTCCGCGCTATCCGAGCGTTCCGCCGAAATTTCGCGCAGAATTTCAAAATTTTCCGTATTTTCAAACTCTCGCGCAGATATAAAATTTAAATCCGCTTTAGAATTTGAAAAAATTTCGCAATCCAGCACGGAATTTTGCTGTGCGAAATTTTGCGATGCAGAATTCTCGGAAGCGAAATTACCTAGCGCTAAATTTTGCTGTACCGTGGAATCCTCCACATTCAAAAATCCTCCATCCGGACTTTTGAATGCGTGGTAATCTACGCCAAATTTCGGCGTGCGCGCTTCTTTTAAGCACTGCGAAATTTTCTCTAGCGTTACGTAAAATAGGCTATCTTTAAGCTTCTCTCCCATCGCAAAATTTAGCATGCGGTGCGAGCCGCGAGCCTTTGCGATGCGCTCGTCGTAAAGCCGCAGCGTGCCGGCAAAGCTCTCGTCGGGCAAAATTACCGCGATGCGCTCCGGCGCGATGCCCGCGCGCACGAAGGATGAAATTTTTTCAAAAACATAGCTCGCCTGCAAGCTTCGCAACTCAAAGCCTCTACACACAACCGCTCCGCCCATGCTTAGCGGCTCTCGGCTTAAAATTTCACCCGTACTAAGATTTACGCGGTATGCAAAACCTGCGTCTAGACTTATGCCGCAAAGCTCCTCCACCGCACGCACAGGCTTGGAATTTAAAGTCGTGACTCTAAAGCTCAATACGACCTCGCTCAGCTCCGCCGCGCGCTTAAAAACCTCGAACTCAAATGCGCTGGGATTGCCGTCGATGTTGATTTCTATCCGCTCAAATCCACGCAGATAGGATTCGTTTAGTTCATAAAGCGCGGGCAGCGTGATCTCGTCGTAAAATCCATGCTCACGCAAAATCCTTGTATACGCCCCCGCTAGCTCTCGCAGAATTTCAAAATGCTCGGCATACCACGCATAGGTGTCGCTAAGATCGAGCGCATCGATACTTATGCGCTCCGTCGCAAGCTCCTTGAAAAAACCAAAAAGATACTCGCGGTTGCGCATAAACTCGTAAAGCTCGCTAGGGAATTTAAGCCTCTCGCCTGCGCGCTTGCTCTCGCTCACCGCCTGCTTCATAAAAAGCGCGCGGTCTATCTCGCCGCAAGCGACAAGATCCGGCACAAAAAGCGCCTTTTCGTAGAATTCCGCCAACGTAATCCTGGGCGCCAGCACGCCGCCGCTCTCGCTTTGCAGCGCCGCGCGTAGCGCACGCGAGCTAGTGTAGACAAAGAGATTTTTAGAGGGCAAATTTTTCAAAACAAATCCTTTAGAGCGATTCGCAGAACGCGGAATTTTGCGATATTTTAGCAAGAAATTTTTAGTTTGGGCTTTTAAGCAAAGAAGTTTTTGAAAAGCTTGAGAGGCTAAATTTTATCAAGTCAAATTTAGCAAGTTGGATGAGCGTAAAATTTTAATCTGTGGCGCTTTGAGCGCGGAATTCTACCTCGCTCCGCATTAATCGCGACATATTTCGACGCAAAATTTTACGAGTGGATTCCGTAAATTACAAAGCGGCAAAAACGCGATCAAATTTAAGCTGGCTCAAGCTCGATCTTGTATCCCAGGCTCGGGACGTTTTTTATGATTTCACCACCCACTTTATCGCGGATACGCTTGACGAAGGTGCGAAGCGCCGTATCACTCACGGCTCCTTCGGTCCAAACATAACGCTTGATCTCCTCGTAAAGCACCAGCTCACCCACGCGACTGGCTAGCAGCGAGACAAAAGAAAGCTCCTTTTTAGTAAGCACGATCTGCTCGCCATCCTTCAGCAAAATACGACGAAGCCCGTCAAATACGTAGCCTGCGCCCATATTTACGACTCGTACCGAGTCCAGCTTAGACTTCATCAATGCACTTATCTCTAGCACAAATGCGGCGATATCTACCGGCTTAAAGTAATACCGCTCGACGCCAATCTCCATAACGCCTTTTAGTTGCTCCTCCCTACTGAAGCCGCTAAGCACCACGATAGGGGCATGCGGAAAGATCTGCTTAATCTGACGTATCATCTCAAGTCCATCCTCGATCGGCATTAAAATATCGGTAATGACGAGATTAGGGCTAAATTTTTTGAATTTTTTTACACCTTCAAGCCCGTTTTGGGCATTGTAAACGTTGTTAAAAATACCCTCAAACGCCTTATGCAGCGAGGCTAGTAATTTAGTATCATCCTCGACTAGCAAGACGTCCAGCTCTTTTAAAGCGCAGCTCATAGCAGACCCCTCAAGGCGAAATTTCAAACGAAATTCTTTCAAATTTTCTCTTTTATTGAGCTTAAAATAATGTTAAGTTAAAAATTTAATTTCATAAAGTAACACAACTCTTATTTTAGGTGCAAATATGGGCGGAATTAAAAAAGAAGCATGGATAAAAATCACAGCCTAGGAATGGGGCAAAATTAAAATAACGCAAGCTAAATCTTATCGGTGCGAAAAAGATTTAAGAGCGGCTGAAAGTAAAATTTTAAAGCTGGCGCAGGTAAAATTTCACTACGCGGCGGAGTGGAATTTTATTTTAGGCAAATGGCTTTTAGAGGGAAATGAAGCGGCGCCGATAAGGTTTGAAGGGCGGGTATAGTTTATCAAAAACTAGGGCATAACTGGCAAAATTGCGTCAATAAGACTTTAACGGGCGGGCGACGTTAGATAAAATTTTACAGGCGGCAAGGCGTTTATTTGCATAACTTGACGGCAACAAGACGACTTCTAAATTTAAACGGCTTAAGACTGCGCGAAATGTACCGCAGGATCTATTTTGAAAGAGCTAAGCGCACCAAGCCCAATTTTTAAATTTAAAACGCATGAAATTTAGCTGCGAGCTTAGAAGTTATACGGACACGAAATCACACGAATGAAAAGCATGTGGCGCGCAACCGGTTTTAAATTTAAAATCGCGACTAGCGCAAATCTGTTTCATCCAAAAAGCTGCTTAATCCAAAATCACCGCGGCAATCCTTAGTTCGCAAAAGCGTGCTTTACTCACTACTCCGACTTGCGATTATCCAGGCTGCGACAGGCTTTAAATTTACGACGCAAAGACCGCATTAAAATTTAAAGCTTGCCATAAATTTAAAATTTTACCGCGCGACCGCGGTAAAATTTCATGCAGACAAAATTTCAAAAATCATAAAATTTCAAGAAATTCTTTGAAGATATATTTGCTTTCTGTAGGCCCCGCGCTGGCTTCGGGGTGGTGCTGCACCGAAAATACGGGATAGTCTCTGTATCTCACCCCCTCGATCGTGCCGTCGAAAAGATTGCGGTGCGTGATCTCGCAGATCTGCGCGATCGTCTCGGGGACGTTGTAGTTGTGGTTTTGCGCGGTGATCTCGATCGATTTGGTGCGCAGGTTTTGCACGGGGTGGTTTGCGCCGTGCTGACCGAATTTCAGCTTATAGGTTTCATATCCCATCGCGTTGCTTAACAGCTGATGGCCCAGACAAATTCCAAAAATCGGCACGCGCGCCTGGATCATCTTTTTAATCTGCGCGATCTCCTCTTTGAGCATGCGCGGCTCGCCCGGGCCGTTTGATAAAAACACGCCGTCGATCTGCCCCTCTTTAAGCTTAGCAATCAGGCTCTCTGCCGTAACGTCGTGCGGAAAAACCTCTACTCCGAGCCCCAGATCGCAAAGCTCGTTGAGAATGTTTCGCTTGACGCCGTAATCGATCACGGCTATCTTTTTGCCGCAGCTTGCGGGCTGGGCGTAGCTTCCGCGCTCGGCGTTCCAGCGACCCGATGTGTGCTTGTACGGCGCCTTCGTGCTTACGATGCTTACGTAGTTGATCTCCTCTATGCGCGCAGACTCGCTAAGCGCCTTTTTAAGAGCCGCCTTATCGCTGATCTCGGTCGAAACGAAGGCGCGCAGGCTGCCCTGATCGCGCAGCATTTTGGTTAAAAATCTAGTGTCGATGTCGTAAACGCCGAATTTTCCGTTTTGCAGAAAATAATCCTCCAAGCTCATCTGCGAGCGGAAATTTGAAGGCTCGTTGTTAAAATTTCTTACGAAAATTCCGCTTGCGTGGATTTTGGAGCTTTCTTTGTCGTTTTCGTTGATGCCTACGATGCCGATTTCTGGCATCGTAAAAATGATAAACTGCCCCGCGTAGCTCGGATCTGAGATGATCTCTTCGTAGCCGGTGGCGGAGGTGTTAAACACGAGCTCGCCGAATGCGCTGCCGCCTTTGCCGAACGCCTTGGCTTGCAGATAGATGCCGTTTTCTATGTAGATATACGCGTTCATTACAGCATGCCCCGTTTTCTTAGCTCCTCTTCGTAGAGCTTTTCAAACACAAGCTCGTATTCTTCGGTACCTGGGATCAATTTTTGCTTGTAGCCCTCGATCTTTTCATAGACCTCGTCCTCGATCTTTTGGTAGCTTTTCAAATACTCCTCGATCGCGTTATAAATTATCGTCTTTAGCCTGTTTTCGGAGACTTTGTAATCGATCAAATTTTTCTTCCAAACGGTTTCTAAAATTTTATGCGATATGGTGCCGTAGCGATCCTCAAAATTTAGCTCGAAATTCTCGTCGTTTGCGATGTGGCGTTTGATGAGCCAAAACATATCTTTTTTATTCACGCTCATCTCATCTAGCTCGCTTATGCGCTCATCTATCAGCTCGTTTGCGCGCTCGTCTATCGCTCTTTCTTTTTGCAGATCGCCCCTTATGATCTCGTCCGCTTCCTTGGCGACGGGCTCTATGCCTGCACTCAGCGTAACGCAGCCCGAGTTTAGCAGATCCAGCGCTATTTTATGCGCGATATATGGCACGTGTGGTAGTCGTATTCGCATGATCGTTCCTTTAAATTCAATTCTATGAGCGGTCGCGCCGCCCGCGTTTGCAAACGGCGGAATTTTAAAATTCTTAAAATTCCGCCCGATTTTATAAAATTATCGTGTCGCTTCTTTCCGGACTGGTAGAGATGAAGCCCACCTTCGCGCCGCTTAGCTCCTCTATTTTGCGGATATAATTTTGCGCGTTTTGTGGCAGATCCTCAAATTTTGAAATTCCCTTGACGCTATCCCAGCCAGGCATCTGCTCATAAACCGGCTCGGTAGCCTCCAAATCGATCGGAAAATAATCGATCTCCTCACCCTTGTAGCGATATGCGCGGCAAATTTTAATGCTCTCAAAGCCGTCTAGGACATCAAGCTTCATCAGCGCGAGCTTGTCGATGCCGCTAAGGCGCACGGCGTATTTCGTAGCTACTCCGTCGAACCAGCCGCAGCGACGCGCCCTGCCCGTCGTGGTGCCGTACTCTTTGCCGATCTCGCGCATCGCCTCGCCTTGCGGGCCTTTATCCTCGGTAGGAAACGCGCCGTTGCCCACGCGGGTGGTATAGGCTTTTAAAATTCCCATCACCGTGCCGATGTCTTTCGGCGCGAGCCCGAGCCCGCTGCAAGCCCCGCCCGCGATAGTCGTCGAGCTCGTGACGTAAGGATAGGTGCCGTGATCGATATCAAGCAAGCTTCCTTGCGCGCCCTCTACGAGCACGCGCTTATCGTAATCAAGCGCCTTCCACAGCATGTGCGTGGTGTCGGCGATGTATGGCTCGAGCGCGCTTTTATAGCGCTTTAGCTCCTCGTAAATTTCAATCTTGCTAGGAATTTTAACCCCCGCTTTTTCAAAAACGCTCTCATGCGAAGCAAAATCGCGCGATAGCGCCTCGGCGAGCCTTTCTGGCTCCAAAAGCTCCACTACGCGGTGTCCCGTGCGCGCGATCTTATCGGCATACGCAGGCCCTATGCCCTTGCCGGTGGTGCCGATCGCAAGCTCGCCCTTGCTCTTTTCGCGTGCCTGATCGATCAGCGAGTGATACTGTAAATTTAAAAACGCCTTCTCGCTTATGAAAAATCTGCCCTTTAAATTTTCAAACTGCGCCATCTCGGTAATCAGCACGTCGGGGTTGATGACGACGCCGTTTCCGATGATGTTAATGATATTTTTGTGAAGCACGCCGCTAGGAACTAGATGCAGCGCAAATTTCTCGCCGTTTATAACGATGGTGTGGCCTGCGTTGTGCCCGCCGCTGCTGCGGCATACGAAATCGTAATTCGCGCTTATCATATCTACGATCTTACCCTTACCCTCATCGCCCCACTGGGCGCCGATGACTACGTCAACTTTGCTCATTTTTCATCCTTTTGCATAATTTTTTCTATCAAAGCATCCACTAGCAGCGCAAAGCCGCTGGATTTTAGCCCGTCTATTTCGTAATTTCCGCCGTTACAATACACCGCGCCCGCATCTAAAAATCTAAAAAATAGCGCATCGTAATAGCGCATTTTGGAGTAATACAGCAGCGAAACGCGGATATGCTCGTAATCTACGCCTAAATTTAAAATTTCATCCAAACACGGCTTTAGCTCTTCAGGCACCTGCGTGCGCAGAGCTTGCACGTCCTTTAGTGATGTGGCGCGAGCCGTAGCGTCCAGCCAAGGCAAATTTTGCTCAAGCAGCGTCTCAATCTTACCCTTTTCAAAAATTTCAAGCGGCAGGTTTAAAATTTCGCAAATTTTTTTAGGAATTTCGATATTGCTTAGCTGAAGCGCGGGCACAAGATCAAATTCTTTAAAAAATTCCTGCGCGATTTTGATCGCAAGCGGCAGATTTTTCTCCCCGATCAGCTCCGCGCCGATCTGATAAAACTCGTCGCTTGGATATTTAAAGGTCGGCTGTATGTAAAATAGCCGCCTTAGCTTATCGTCTTTCAGCCGCTTGCGCACGATGCGCACGACGTCCACGGTGCTGTCTGCGCGAAGCGCGAGCTCGTGGTTCGTGGGGTCGGAGAGCTTAAGAAGCTTTTGCGGCGCGACGCTTAGGTGCTGATGATATGAAAAATATGGCGTTAAAATTTCGCTAAAGCCGTTTTTAACGAGGATTTCGCTCGCTTTATTTTCCAGCTCGCGCTTGAGCTGCGCGCTCTTTCCGAAATACAGCCTCGAGCCGTTTGGTATCTCGTGATCGAAATCGGCGCTAACGCTATCTATCATGCTGCCTCCAAATCGCTTATAAACTGATCCAGTCGCGCCCTAAAGCCCGAGATGAAGCTTACTAAAGCGCGATAATCAAGCGAAAGAATATCTAAAATTTGCTTACGTATTTCTGTATTTAGCGCAAATTTTTCGCTGCCTGCGCTTTGGGTTTTATTTAAAATTTCGCCGAATTTCGTTTTGAAGCTTTCAAACTCTCCGGGGCTAAGCTCGCCCGTTTGACCGCGCGCGATAAAGCTTAAGGCAAGCTCCTTGTAATCAAGCGCGTTTAAAAAGCTAATAAACTCATCTTTATCGATGGCTGCGAGCTTGGGCGTGTCTTTAAAGCGCGCGATGAAAGCGTCTATCTCTCTGCGATCCAGAGCTTTGGCGATAAAATTTCCCTGCAGATAGTTAAATTTCAAATTGTTTAAGAGCCGCAGCGACAGCGCGTTTTCGACCCCTTGAGCGCCGAGAGCAAAACCAAACTCCCGCTTTAGCTTGCCTGTGATCTCCACCATCGTTCGGATAGCATTTTTTTTCTTGCCTATGTCAAGACAGAGCTCGCGGTCGATTTTAACGACATCGAAAGGCTGGGCATTCAGGAATGGGATATTGCTTTTATTTGCACTATTAAGAGCAAATTTAACCCCAAGATCTGCATAACGCCCACGCGCAGGGGCGAATTCCTTAAAATTTTGCTCGCTAAAATCGGTTATCTCAAACATCAACTCGCCTTTTGCATTAGCTCTGTCTCGCAAGCTGTGAGCTACGAAATCGTAAAATTCGTCGTTTGCAAGCACGGCTAGACTTACGTTTATAGAGCAGTTTGCACCCGTTTGAGCATTAAATTCCATCATCTTTGAAAACGCAAATTTTGAGATTGGCAACTCAAATCGCGGCTCGCTTAATATCTGCGCAAAATCCTGCGGGGCAAGAATTCCTGCTTTGCCTCGGTTCCAACGCAAAAGAAGCTCGTAGCCGTAAATTTGAGCTCCGCTGATTATCGGCTGATAGAGCACAAAAAATTCTCCCTCTTCGATAGCCGCAGAAATTCCATCTTCGCTAGGCTCGTTCGCTTCGGCGCGCTCAAAGATGCAGTAACGGTTTTTGCCGCTCGTTTTAGCGCGATACATCGCCCTATCCGCGCGCGATAAAAGTCCTGGAAAATCGATCTTTTCGCTGCCGTCGTAAAACGCTGCGCCAACGCTGATGCTTGCGCTGATCTCATTGCCTTTAAGATTAAATTTCATCTTTGAAATTCCAAGCAGACGGTCTAATAGCACATGCGCGGCGTCCTTGCTTTGCAGATCGCCGATAATGGCGCCAAACTCATCGCCGCCTAAGCGCGCCAAGATATCGCCTTTACGCAGTAGCCCTCTCATCGCTTTTGAGATCGCTTGCAAAAACATATCGCCGACCTCGTGCCCGTAGGTGTCGTTGATCGCCTTAAAGCCGTCAAAATCGATGAAAAGCACCGCCATAAGCTTGGAATTTTCGCCCGAATTTGCCGTAAATCTCTGCGCAGCCTTCATAAAATACACTCTATTCGGAAGCCCGGTAAGCGCGTCGTGATGGGCGATCTTGGCTAGCTCGCTCTCTTTTTGCTTGATCTGCGAAATTTCGGTAAACATCAAAATGAAATTTGAGGTAAGCGAAAAATCATCCTTTATCGCAATTGCCGTAAATAACGCAGGAAAGGTGCCACCACCTCTTTTCAGTCCGTAAATTTCATCTTTGTAAGAGGTTTGTTTGCCGACGAGATTTTTTCTAATCCTCTCCATCACGTCTGCCCCGCCCTCGGTAGGAGCGAAGAAATTTGGAATTTTGCCGATAGTCTGGTTCTCATTGTAACCGGTGATTTCATAAAAAGCGTTATTAGCGCGCAATACGCGACCGTTCTCGTCTGTAATTAAGATCGCTTCTAAGGAGCGCGAAAAGACGTTGGCGTTTAAATTTAACTCCAGCTCCGTCTGTTTGCGCGAGCTGATATCTTCGAGCGTAGTTTTTACAAGGCGCGAGCGAGAGCCGTGCTTTTCGGTGACGTAGCCTTGCATACTAATCCAAGTATAGGCATTAGCGGCGTTTCGCAGACGGAATTCGCAGCTAAAATCGCTCCTAAGCCCGGCGGTACATTCGCGGATCATTTTATTGAAATTCTCTAAATCCGCGAAGTAAATTTCATAACTAAACTCCCCAAAGCTCATCGCAGTGTTTAGCCTTTTGCCGCGATATTTTAAAATTTTAAAATAATTGCTATCAAACGATAACGTCTGCGCGTCAAGATCGATTAAGCAGGTACAAAAATTCCTAGTCTCGATTACGGTGCGATAAAAGTCCAAATCCTCCTGCAAGCCGCGGATCGTTTTGACATCGTCATCAATATTTTGAAAATAAAACGCAGCCCTGGCGGCGGACTTTTTGACATAGATGCTCACTTCGTAGCTATAGCGGATATTGTCATTGTGGCGAATTTTATAGCTTTGAGAAAAGCTTAGCTCTTCTGAAGGCATATCGGCTAAGCGGTTTAAAATTTCATTTTTGGCCTCATTCGCATCCTTTTCATCTAGCAAATCCCATAGCCTTATCTCGCCGCTTAAAAACTGCGCCGCTTCGTAGCCCCAAAGCTCTTTTATATTTTTACTAGCATCTACGATCTTGCCCGAAGTGTAGTCAAACACGAGCGTAACGATAGGCGCGTGATTTAAATACTCATATTTTTGCTTAGTTTCATCGTAAAATCTGCGATATTTTGACGCATCCAGTACCACAAAAAGGGTTGAAATTTTACTTCCGTCGCGGATATAAGATTTTTTAACATAAAGGTCTTTGACGCCATTTTTGGTCTCTTGGCGGGTTACAACATAGTTTTCTTTGACATAGTTTGCGCGCTGGGTTTGATAGGCGTGATCATAAAACGAGCCTGCTTGCAGCGCGAAGATATTCCGTCCTACGACGTCATCGCCGTAAAGCTCGCGTGCGCCGTTGCTAGCGCTTTCGATCGTACCTGCTACGTTATCGATGCTAAGCACTGAAAGAGAGCTGTATTTTAGCGCATCTTTAAAGCTGAGGCTAAAATCGCCGTGGCGCAGATTAGACTTCAAAACCTCATCTATGGATTTAGAAATTTCTAAGACGGAGCTTAGCGGATTTAGCGCTTCTATATCGCGGATTTTGGAGTGATAATCCCCTTGGCGCAGCGCGTTTTGAACTGCCGCAAGCGGGATAAAAATGCGCTTTTTTAAAAACGTAAAATTTGAAATTAGAAGGATTGAATAAGCTAAAATCGCTACTGCCAGCGCTACAACGATAAAATCGTCCGCGCCTAAAAAATAGCCGGCTCGTTCGCGAGCCATTACGAAATTATCTCCAAATTTCGCAAGATAGGCAAAGCTTAGCCCAGATTCGTCTTCGAAGCTTACCACTTCGCCTAGGCGCGAAAAATCAAAATCCTGCCCTAATATATCGGTTACACTGCCAGGAGCGTTAAAAAATTTACCTTCGGCGTTAAAGACCAAAATATCACCCAGCGAAGAAAGCCTGGCAATCGGCCTAGCGGTGTTGGCAAAGCCTAGCAGATATGAATCGGCATTTACGCGCTTGATCAAAAAATACCGCCACGCCCCATTCATCATCATATAGCGCGATACCCATTCACCCTTTTTTAGCTCGCTTGCGATATCCGCAAGCCGTATCTCGCCAAGATCCGAAATACGCGCATCCGATGAAAAATGCGCCAAGCTCTCCTGCTCCGCGCCGCGGGCGCGCAGATAAAAAATAGCGTCAAATCTATGAGAAGATTTTACGACATTACGGATCAAATCCGCATAAAGCTTGCTTTGCATAGCTTCGTGCCTTACGTCCAAAGAAATGATAGTTTCTTTTAGAATTTCAAGCTCGCTAAAAAGCGACTCGTCGGTATTTTTAAGTAAAGTAATCGCCGTGCGCGTCCGCAAATCAAGCTGCGTAGCGATCCTAGCGCGCAAAAAGCTAATCTCGCAAACTACTACAAGTGTAAGCAGCGCAGCGCCTAGAATCAAGGCGGCGTTAAATCTTTCGGTAACGAAGTCTTTTTTGTTTTTCATGCCAAATTCCAAATTTTGCGGGATTTTAGCAAATTTCGTTTTAAAGCCGATTTAAGCTTGTGTTTTTGCGCCTTTTGCGCCCAAAAAATGCATGATCAAAAGCACGGCGAAGCTAAAGAGCAGCATCAGTGCCGAATACGCGTGAGCCTGCGCAAAATCGAGCGTCTCGGTCGCTTCATAAATCGCAATGGAGGCAACCTTGGTCTGCTCGCTTACGCTGCCGCCGATCATCAGCACGACGCCAAACTCGCCCATCGTGTGCGCAAAACAGATCACTAGCGCGCTAAGCAGAGAGTGGCGTATCGCGGGCAACGCGACGCGAAAAAGCTTGGAAAAATAGCCCTTACCGAGCGAATCGCACGCCCAAAAAAGCGAGCGCGGAAGCGAGCGAAAGCCCGAAACCAGCGGCGAAAACATAAACGGCAGCGAGTAGATACAGCTCGCAATCACGAGCCCGCTGAAATTAAATACGAGCCGAAGTCCGAAGTGTTTGTCAAAAAACTCGCCCAGCACCGAATACGGCGATAGAAAAACGAGCAGGTAAAACCCTAGCACCGATGGCGGAAGCACTAGCGGAAGCGAGATGATCGATTCGATCACGCTTTTGCCGCGGAAATTTTTTCTCGCCATAAAAAATGCGAGCGGCACGCAGATGACAAACAACGCGAGCGTCGTCAAGCTGGCAAGCTTTAATGAAACGAGAAACGGCGTGTAATCGAGCCCCTTTAGAATTTCAAACATTTATCCTCCGAGCCGAGCCACTGGGCCCAAACTATAAAATCTTAAAAGCCTAGCCCTACTTTAAAATTTAGAGGCAAAGCTAGATAGAATTTACGCAAACCTCATAGTCATAAGGCTTTGCAAAATGAAATTTTGAAAAATTCTGCGCAGAGCTAGCTGCGCAAGAGCTTTAGCCAAATGAAATTTTGGAAATTCCGTGCAAGCCAAACTGGGCGGAATTTTATAAAATTGCTTGGCTAATAAATTCCTTCAAGCGTGCAAATCCTGCTGAGCTTTTAAGCTCTACCCAAGCTGGCAAATTTTTAAGGTCACGAATTTTGCTGAGCTAAATTCCAAAAAGCTTAGCTTAGCTTTAAAACTTAAGCGGGCAGGATTTATCTGAGCGCAAATTTCACGCAAGATATAGCCAAACGGCATTCTCTGAACAACTTAGTGGAATTACATTGAGCCTGACAAAACAAAATTTTAAAATTTCGCATAAACCCAAAAGACCCAGTTAATGAAATTTTGCTGCAACTCTTATTAAGCGAGTTTAACACGCAAGCTTCAAGCCGTTAAAGCTTTTAAAATTTCAAAGTCACAAAATCCAGGTGAAATTCTAAATCTAAAAATTTTAAGTTTGCGCGAAGCTTCACATTAAATTTTTTACCAAAATCGCATGATAGAATTCGCGCAACTCCTGCCAAAAAAGTAAGCTAAAAGCCGCCAAATTTAAAAATAAACCCACCGCACCAATCAATAAATTAGAAGAAGGAATTTAACGGCGCCTACCTGCACAAAATCTAAAATTTAAAGCTTAGCCCCCACGCTATCTAGTCTCGCGTTGCGGTTTTACTCTAGCCTGCGTTTAAATTTTTATGTTTCATGAAAATCTAAACGCGATGCGAATGAAATTTTAAAATCTCACCGTATTTTGCGGGCAAATCTAGCTAAAATTTCGCAAAATCCCTCGTCTAAATTCCATAAAAGCCTGTATTTAAATCTCTAATCTAGTTGAAGTTTCCTACTTAGGCGCACCTAAAAGCTTGTCTGCAAGTTTAAATTTTACACAGAGTGATATTAAAGGCTTTGGCACCCGCTTTGACCTCATCGCCTACTTGCAAGCCATCGGCTTCTGCATTGCTTAGCACCACTTCGCACAGCTGACTGCCGATCGCTACGACAGCCACTTTGACCCCGTCGCGTGCTTGTAAATCGACAATCTTGCCCACGAAAGAAAACTTCTGTGAGCCACTAGTTTTAAGGAAAATTTCCTCCGGCGTACCGGTGCGGACGATCCTGCCGTCCTTCATCTCATAAACTCGCTTGCAAAGCCTATAAATCTCGCTTACGTCGTGGCTTACCAAGATCACGGTCTGATGAAACTGCTCGTGGATCTTTAGCAAATACTCTTGGATTTTTTCACGCATCGTAAAATCAAGCGCCGAAAGCGGCTCGTCAAGTAGCAAAATTTCAGGCTCTTGCATCAGTGCGCGAGCAAGTGCTACGCGCTGCTTCTGTCCGCCGCTAAGACCCTCTACGCCAGATTTTGCAAACTCGCTAAGCTCTAAAATTTCAAGCAGCATCGCAGCTTTTTGCGGATCGTTTCTGGCAAAAAGTAGATTGCCCGTCACGCTCATATTCTCAAAAAGTGCGTAGTCTTGAAACAAAAAGCCGATCCTGCGCTTGCCCGCACTTAAGAATTCATTGCCTTCTTGTAGCACGCGATCGCCGTCTTTTATGCTACCACTATCTGCGCGCAAAAATCCAGCCAAAATGCGCAGCAGTGTAGTCTTACCGCTGCCGCTGCGCCCATATAGGCACACAAACGAGCCTTTGTTAATCTCTAAGCGAGTATCAATCGAGAAATCATCACTGATTTTTTTCTTACAATCAATCGTTATCATATTTTTCTATATATATCGCAGTGGCGCTAACGTATGCGAAAACCTCGTCGCCCTCGCGTAAAGCAAGCTCCTGCGCAGAATGCGCGCTAATGAGCACATCAAAGCTTATCTTGCCTTCAAACCTGAGCGTGCATAGAATTTCGCCCAAGCTTAAGCTCGTAATCTTGCCGTGAATTTCATTTTCGCTAGATACACCACTTAGGGCTTCGCGAGATAAAAGCACATCAGTGCTTTTAAAGCCCACGTAAACTTCGCTACCCACCTTAAGCTCGCTACTTAGCTGCAGAAATACGCCACGTAGCTTGATGCCGCCCGCGATAAATCCTACAGAATGGATGCCGTCTTTTTGTAAAATTTCGTTGATTCTCGCTCTAATCATTAAAACTCGTATCCGTATTTAGCAAAGATCGCCCTGCCCTTATCGCTTAGGATAAAATCATAAAACGCCTTGGCTTCGGCATTGTCTTTGGCGCGGTTTAGCACGACCATGCCTTGAGCTATCGGCTCGTAGAGCTTGGTATCGACTAAGACGAAATTTTCGCCCTCTTTGCAAGGCTTATCGTTGCAGCCGTCCTTTGCCATCTTAGGCGCATACATCGCGCTAGCCGCGATAAAGCCGACGTCGGAAGCTTTAAGCGCTTGCGAAAGTGCCTCGCCGATCGATTTTGCTTCTACGATTTTGCCTTTGATCTCATCGTAAACTCCCGCTTTTTGAAAGGCCTGTACGCTTGCAGTGCCGTAAGGAGCGGTCTTTGGATTTGCTATCGAAATCGTTTTAACGCTAGGGTCTTTTAAAGCTTCAAGCCCCTTGCTAAGATCTACGCTACGCACGCTAAACATCGCCACTTTGCCTTTGGCGTAAGTTTTGGCAGGCGCCGTCGCAAAGCCCTCTTTATGCAGATCGTCTGCAAATTTCATATCCGCCGCCATAAAAATATCAAACGGAGCGCCGTTTTTAATCTGCGCACTAAGCGCTCCGCTAGCGCCCAAGCTCACGTTTAGCGTGGTTTGCGGATGTAGCTTGGCAAATTCCGCTTTGATCTCGTCAAACGCATACGTCGTGTTTGCAGCGGCTGCGATGCTGACCTCGCCTGCGCTAAGCGCGCTTGCGGTTAAAATTCCTAAAAGCACTGCTTTTAACTTCATTTTACGCCTTTCGTTTCGGCTCTCGCCGAAAATTGAATTGTATCTAAAATTTTAAATTTACGCCTTAAATTTTAAAATTTTGCGCACCCAATTTCACCCTATTACGCGCCAATAATGATCTCGCTAGGCTCGATGATCGCCGTTACTTCATCTCCTACTCCTAGAGCCATCGCGGTGGCAAATTCTCGCGTGATGATCGCAGTGATATTTTGATGCGAGCTTGTGCCTAGACAGATCTCTGCGTTTACCGCGCCGATTTTGACCTCGTTAATCGTGCCTTTGATTTGATTCGTCGTGCTAAGTTTTAGCTTCTCCGAGCTTCCTTTAGCGATGATGACGCTTGGGGCTTTGAATAAAAACAGCACGTCCTTGCCAGCTTTCAGCCCTAAATTCTTTTCGCTCTCTACGGTTACTGTCGCGCATAAAATTTCGCCGCCTGCGAGCTTAGCCGTGATTTGAGAATTTACAGCGCCTGTTTGAACATCCATAATCTCAACGCTTAACTGATTTCGCGCAGAAAGCTTCATACCGATCTTCTCTAAGCTCAAAAGGCTCTCTTCGGTGATCTCGTCAAGCTTTAAAATTTCACTCAAAAACGTCTCGCCCGCGTGGCTAATAGCATCATAAGCGCGAATCAGCTTGTGAGCGTATGGAGTGAGCTCCGAGCCGCTATTTTTCTTTGTGCCTTGAGTGCGGACGATGAGGGGTTTTTTGCTCGCGTTGTTGATTAAATTTAGCGCGTCCCAGCCGTTTTTATACGACACTCCTACGATCTCTGCGGCCTTTGTAATACTTTTAGTCTCATCTACGGCCTTAAGCAGCTTAATGTGTTTGGCTAAAAGCGATGCTTTGTTGCCAAGCAGGAATTCCAAAGCAAATTTTGCATCCATTTTCATCCTTTCTTATTTACTTTCACGTGATTTTATAATATATCCTCTGATATATTTCTTAAAGAGCTGCAGGCTTTATTCTGCGATATAAAGAGGGAAATTCTATATGAAATTTTACCTTTATTGACAAAATTTCTTTAAACTTGTAAAATCGCCACTTTGATTTATAAGGAAGGTTTGCAATTTGAAATTTATAAAAATTCTATTCCTAGCCGCAGCCTTAGCGCTTTGCGGTTGCTCACAGAAGCAAGACGCGGCGCCTAGCGGCGATACGGATGGTTTTGACGAGGAGTTTGCCAAGCGCGAAGTTTTCGATCCGCTTAGCGGCTATAACCGCGTTATGACGAGCTTCAACGACGTATTTTACTCATATATACTAACCCCCGTAGCCAGCGGTTACGACTACGTGATGCCGGATCCGATCCAGGGGGCATTTTCAAATTTTTTCTATAATATTTTATATCCGATGAGACTCGTAAACAACCTGTTGCAGGGCAAATTTGAAAATTCTTGGGACGAGACGAAGCGATTTTTGATCAATTCGACCGTCGGCTTCGGCGGGCTTAATGATATGGCGGGCAAATACTACGGGATTCCGCGCCACGACGAGGATTTCGGGCAGACGCTCGGATATTGGGGCGTGCCGGCGGGTCCGCACATCGTCTGGCCGATCTTAGGACAAAGCAATCTACGCGATACAGCAGGACTTGTCGGAGATTATTTTTCAAACCCGATAAATTATATTAAAGATGGCACCGTTCGAAACTCCGTCAACGGATTTAGAATATTTAACGACTACTCGCGCGATCCGAAATTTTATGAAAAAATGACCAAAGATGCGGTGGATCTGTATCCGTTCTTACGCGATGCTTACGAGCAAAATCGCGAGAAATTAATAAAGGAATGAAAATGAAAATTTTAAAAGTTCTAGCGCTTTGCGGAGCACTTTTGATTTCGGCGCACGCTATTAGCGATGCGGATATCGAGCCCGTGATGAGCCAAAAGGTCGCCGAGGCCGTAGGCATTATGCGAAGCAGCACCCCGAAAGACGCAAAGCCAGCGAAAATTTTTGCACTTTTTGACGACTATTTTGATTATAAAATGATGGCAAAGCTTTCACTTGCTAAACATTACGCAAGCCTTAGCCCGGCGCAGATTGCGGAATTTAATAAAGCTTTCGAAGCGCATCTTAAGCGCTCGTTTATCGAAAAACTTTCGCTTTATACCGATCAGGATATGAAGGTGCTAAGCAAACAAAGCCCGAGCGATAAGCGCCGCGTGCTAAAAACGCAGGTCATCGGCGAGCAGAAAAACTACGACATTGATTTTAAATTTTATCCTAACGGCTCTGATTGGCGCATCTACGATGTCGATATCGTGGGCGTTAGCCTAATTCAGACCTATCGCTCGCAGCTAGGCGACGTAACGCAAAGCTTGGGCTTTGACGAACTCATAAAGCGGCTAAATTCCACCGTCATCAATAGCGGCGAATAGCAGCGCGCCTAAAAGAGCGGTATTTGAAAAAAATTTTTCGCTTAATCGTCGCGTTTCCGAAAATCACGCTCGCGCTGTTTACGGTGCTGGCGCTGTTTTTCGGATATTACTCCACAAAGCTAGAGATAGACGCTTCGAGCCAGACACTTCTGCTAGATAATGACAAAGACCTTCAAATTTGGCGCGAAGTATCCAAACGCTACGAAACGCCGAATTTCTTGGTGCTTGCATACACTCCCGCGGGCGATCTTTTAGCGCCCGAGACGATCCGCAAGATAGCGCAGATGGATGCCGCTTTTTCTAAGCTGGATTTCGTCGCTAGCGTCACGGACATCACGAATGTGCCGCTTTTGCTAAACAAAGGTGGCGGTATGAGCGAGCTGCTTAAGCACATACCCACTCTTACCGACGCGGACGTAAATTTAACCGCGGCTAGGCGCGAGTTTACCACGAGCCCCTTTTACGCGTCAAATTTAGTAAGCGCCGATTTTCGCACTACCGCAATTTTAATAAATTTAAAACCGCAGACCCGCTACGAGGAGCTTTTGCACCTAAGGAACGAGGCTAAAAGCGCTCTAGAGCAAGCAGAGCACGAGGGCAACCGCTCGGGGGCTCAAATTTCACAGCTCAAAGATGCGCTTAAAGCTTCGGAGCAAAATTTCAAATCCTACCGCGACGAGCTGCGCGAAAAGGATCACCGCGACATCATGGCTTTGCGCGCGCTGATCGAAGGCTTTGAGAAGGAATTTGCGGGCGACCGATTGTTTCTAGGCGGACTGAATATGATCGCCGACGACATGGTGGGCTACGTCCGCTCGGATCTGGCGACCTACGGACTCGGCGCTTTGGTACTTCTGCTGGCTTGCTTTTGGCTATTTTTTAGACAGGCGAAATTTATCCTGCTGCCGCTTATCATCTGCGCGTATTCGGTCGTGCTCGCAGCGGGATTATTCGGCTTTTTGAGCTTTGAGGTCACGGTCATTAGCTCAAATTTCATAGCGCTTCAACTCATCATCACAGTTTCGGTCTGTATCCACCTAATCGTCGCCTACCGCGAGTTTAGCGCGCGCTTTCACGCCTTTTCGCAGCGCCAGCTCGTTTATGCGGTGCTGCGCGAGCGCGCAAGACCCTGCTTTTTCGCGATCTTTACGACCGTTATCGGCTTTATGTCGCTAATTTTTTGCGATATAAAACCCGTAATTTCTCTGGGAATTATGATGAGCGTAGGCATCAGTATCTCGCTAGTTACGGCATTTGGAGTATTTGGCGCGGTTATGTCGCTTCTAAGGTGCACGCACAATAACCGCAGCTTCGAGCAGCACTTTAAATTTACGCTTTGGTGCGCCGAAACGGCGCTACGTAGCAGAGGCGCGGTCTACGGCGTGTGCGCTGCGGCGGTGATCTTTGGGCTATACGGCATCTCGCAGCTGCGCGTCGAAAACAGCTTCATCGGCTACTTCAAAAAAAGCACCGACATTCGCGCGGGCATGGAAGTCATAGACACGAATCTCGGCGGAACGATCCCGCTTGATATCGTCGTTAAATTTAAAAGCGCAGGCGGCGCAGATCCTGCTAGCGAGAGTGAAAATTCCGCAAGCGGTAGCGCAAATTTTAAGAGCGGCGAAAATTCCAATCCCGCTGGGCGAAATTTTGCGGCAAATTCTACTCGGCAAAATTCTATCGCGCAAAATTCCGCCACTCAGAATTCTACCGCCACGGTGCAAAATTTAAATGATCAAAATTTTATCGCGCAAAGCTCCGTCGCGGCAGCACAGCCAAGCGGCAGCGCAAATTCAGATCAAACCCGCGCCGTAAATTTAGAGCAGAATTCCACCGCGAGCGACGATTTTGGCGATTTCGAAGCCGAGTACGCCGCCAACGAAAACAAGCCGCAGTATTGGTTCACATCCGAAAAGATGCGTATCATCAGCAAAATAGATGATTTTTTGAAGGACAAAAACGTCGCAGGGCACGAGTTTATCGGTAACGTAAGCTCGCTCGCATCGCTTTTAAAACTCGGCAAACAGATTAATCAGGGGCGCGATCTGGACGATCTAAGCCTTGCTTTGA
>NZ_CALHHX010000088.1 GCF_938030685.1 uncultured Campylobacter sp.
CTAGGTAGAAAGTGTTAGGAGTATATATTTTTATGCCTTAAAATGGACTAAATTTAAAAAAGCTCCCGATTGTTCAATGCCCAAAATTAGGCATTTCAGAATCTTAAAAGCAACTTTATCGCTATCTATATGTATCGTGAGTGCAAATGTTAAAATCTAAATATAAAGATATTCAAAAATCTAAGTGTGAATAATAAAAAGCTGAAATTTTAAAAACATATGTGTTTTTAAAGCCAATTCGTTCGCCGTTCCGTGCTTCAGATCAAATTTATTTCAAAAGCACATGCATTTTAAGAGGGCGTAATCTATAGGCGTAAGTGATTCTAGTTAAGATTAAAAAAGCATAAATTAAGCTCGAAGCCCTGAGACCTACCGCCATACCAGCCCCTCGTAAGGCACGCCTTCACAGACGTATTTTTTAATCTGATTGGCCTCGCGACGGATAATTTGACGCCAGGTTAAGCTCTGTCCCGCTACGTTCGCGCAAGATGATAGTTTCTCAATCATTTTTAGCTCGATTTTTTGCACCGCTTCTTTACCGAATCGAATACGCCCCGCATCCGTTTCAAAATCTTTTGCCGCAATCTCGCGTTTGTTTAACATTCCAAAAATTAATCTATCACCTAAGATCGGCTTAAAAATCTCTGCAAGATCTAGATGCAGACTTAGCGCACGGTAGTTTGGCTCGTGTAAAAAGCCAATGCGCGGATCAAGCTCGGTTTTGTAAATTTCGCTGAGGCAGACGTTATAAATGCGCGTATTTACATAGCTAATGAGAGCGTTAATTTTATCCGCCGGCGGGCGTTTGGAGCGTGTCTTAAATTTAAAACTGCACTGATCCTCGATGATTTCGTTCCAGGCCGCGAAATACTGCTTGGCAAAGCCGCCTTCCACCGCCATTACCGCTGCTATGTCGCAGACGCGCGCTAGGGCATCCAGATGCGGCGCAGTATCGAGCGAGACGCCATAAGCCTTGCAATTAATAGCTGCATTTAAGATGCGAGCGCGAGTAATCTCGCGAGCGATAAAAAGGCGCTTAGAAAGATCATCAAAAGCCCGCAGCTGCGCCAAAAGTACAAAGCCGCTTTTGTTTACAGAATTTGAAGTATTCGGGAAAAAACTGCCGCGGAAGCTCTGATAGGCGCTAAAAATATGCAACAAAATGTTATTATCAGCCAAAAACGCCATAGCATAGGTATTAAGCTCTACCCGCGCCAAAATATAAATTTCATCAATTGCATTAATCGGCAAAATTTTACTAGTTAAAATTCCGCCCTCGTCGTTAAATTTATCGAAGTATAGATTATTATCTTTGCGGCGCAATCGGCCGGGGCTCAAAATAAAATGCGTGCGATCCGATTTTTGCATCTTTATCCTTAAATTTTAGCTGAAAATCGCTTCGTTTTTATCGCGTCCGATGACTAGGCGCTGTGAATATTTGAGCGAATTAAAAGTATAAATTACTACCGAATCAAGCTTGTTAGAGCATTCTTTTTGCAAAATCGCCATTAATTTTTTAAGATCGCTCGCTCTGATTTCACCCTCAAAAACGCTGAATTGCACGCGAGGCAGAAACTTCTCAACCGCCTTTCGGACGCGCGCAGCGTTATTTTTCTCCTTTTCGTCGCTGCTTGAAATATCGTAAAATAAAATAGCGTACATTCTATCTCCTAAATGCAATAATCACGATAAGCGCAACTCTCGCAAATCTTTTGCGGGCTAAATTTAGGCGGCTTTGGCTCATTCACAAGGGCGGCAATGCCGTTTAGAATTGTTTCGATTTTAGTGAAATTTTCGGCATTATCCTCAATGGCTATGACGGTTTTGCCGCTAATTAATTTGCCTTTCACCTCTTTTAAATTTAAGCCTGTTTTTAAAAGATAGATGTAAAAAAGTAGCTGCATCTTGCCTGCTTCTGGATTTTTTAGGCTCTTTTTATATTCGGTGATGAGATAGTGTCCGCGCTGCTTGGAAAGTTTGTCAAATTTCAAATTTGAAAATGCGAATTCTTGCAAACCGTTCTCTTTGATGTCTGCTAGCGCCTTGCCCATTAGCATGTTTTCATCTTCCTGATTGGCGTGAATATTGTGTGCGTAAAGCCACGCCTCGCGCTTACAGGTGACGTAATAATTCACAAGCGTGCCGGCGATTTGGTCTTTGCAAAACATTAGTCGAAAAACTCATTTTTGAGATTTAAGGCGGCGTCCTTTTTAATCCCGAAATTATTATTGTACGAAGTATCGCCGAATGGTAAATAATAGACATCTTTTAGCCCATCAATACGCTTTATATTTAAACGCTTTGCATCAAATTCTGTGATATTTACACCAAATCTATTAATTTTCTTAATAGTATTCGTAAATATATCTTTCTTATTAAATTTGTCCATATCAAGCCTATTGATTTCAAAAATTTCATTTTGAAATTCTTTAATATAATCTTCTTTTGGCTCAATTATTACTAAAATTTTAAGTCTATCATCCATCGCCTCGCTAATCTTTTCGTTTATATCGTAAAATCCGAGCTCTCGCATCTGCTCCACCAAAAATAAACTCTCTAGGCTTTGCTTTATGGCGCTGAAATACCTAGTGGAAATATCTAAAATTTCGCTTTCGATGATATCTCTTTGCTTTAGAATTTTTACCAAAATATTATCGCTAATGCGTTTTAAATCACCGTAAATGAGATCGGAATAGTCGCAAATATCGTTAAATACGTATAATTCTCCCAGGGCTGCGAAATTTCTATTTATGCGACCGGCAGTTTGGATAATCGAGCTAATGGGCGCTATCTCTCTAAATCCGACATCAAAATCCAAATCCACGCCAGCTTCGATAGACTGTGTAGAAATTAGCAAGATCGGATCACCGCGCCCACTTTTATTTTTTGCAATTGCATCTTTTATATTTTCGATATTTTTTCGTTTGTGATCGTCGCACATATATCCGTTTAGGCAAAAAATTTTAAATTCATCGTAAAATTCCAAAAATAGCTCTTGCGCTTTTTTAATGGTATTTACGACGACTAGTGTATTTTTGCTTTTTGCTAATTGTCTAATCTTGTCTTTTAAAGCACTCTCATTGCCATCAAACCACTTTAAAACGTATCTATTTTGATCTTTGAAATAATCTAAATTTGAAATTTCTTGAAATTTAGTCGCATCAACAATAGGCATCGTAGCGGACATAAAGATAAAAATGCAGCCAAATTTCTCCGCCATCATCTCGCAAAGTTTCATAAAATCCGCCCTGAACTTATACGGTACTGCCTGCGCCTCATCGATTATTATTACACTATTTTTTAATCGGTTAAATTTTACGCTATCTTTATTTTTGTTTCCAAAGAGTGCAAATATAAATTGATATAGCGTAGTTACGTTAATATCTCCGCTAAAGGAATCCATCAAAAATTTAACTTTAGAATAGCGATCTTGCGGGGTGCTTTCATCTATCGTAGTTTTGTGATGAATTTTATGAATTAATATATTTTTATCGTCTTTGAAAATCTCTTTTATCTCATCATAAACTTGATCTATGATAGCCGTAAACGGCAGCACGTAAATAATACGTTCTTTATTAAATTTAGCGGCAAAATTTAGCGCAGTCAAAGTCTTACCGTAGCCTGTAGGCGCAGTTAAAGTAAAAAGATTATGATTTACATCGAAATTATTTAAAACAAATTTTCTAAACTCGCTTCTTTTTGCGTTTGGCTTACGATTTTCCAAGGCTTTGATATATTTTTCGATCGTATTAGAATTCGCCGGTTTAGAAACAGGAATTCTTTGATTAAAAATAGCTTCATATTTATCACTATAAATAAGCGACGAAAATATGTCTTTGAAATTTAAAAAGTCATCGTAATCAAACTTCTTTTTCGCAAATTTGAAGTATTCTCTTAAATGTTTAGCTTTAATTAAAAGCTCATTTTTATCCCTTTTAATATCTTCGTAAATTTCTAAACCTAAAGCTTTATCTAAGACTTCATCCCAAAAGCCTAGCTCTTTCGAGCTCTCAAAATATTTGCCGAAATTTTTATTTTGCGTTGTAAGCTCACAAAAATTTTCTACATTTCCGTGGTGTGATACGATGGATAAAAACCCAAAAGCCGTATCTAGCTCATTAAATTCTGAATTTAGTAAAAATATGTAAGCGGATAATAAAGCATGATTTTTATCTGCAATTTTTTCGGTAGGATTTTTTATATAAATCTGAAAATTAGTTTTTAGCTTAGCTATATCGTGATAAATTTTAACGCATTGCAAAAGCCTACTATCCGCTTCGGCAAGCATATTTGTTATATGCTTTATTAGTAGTTTGTTAGGATGTGATAGCGGCTCACTTTGCAAAGTAGACCTTGTAGTCATTTATTTGATAAATATTTCCTCTATTCTTTGCTTTGATTTGACTATTGCCGCCTAGCTTGATAACGAAATCTTTAAAATCCTTAAAAATTCGACCCTCTTCGCATCCGCAAGCCATTCGAGCCGTAGTAAGTCTGATATCAAAGCTTTGTGCATCAAATATGAAATCATCCATCAAAACAAACGTATCTATAAAACTTTCTTTTTCATGCACCAATTCACAATTTTTTATCTCGATATATTTAAAATCCGCTATACAAAAATTTATACCTAAATATGGTGTAAAGACACATTTGTGAGCTTTTAAGCTGTCGATTATCTTTTCTTTATAAGAAGCGTTTAAAGCACTTAAATCAACGAATATGATATATCTGGGATCCTTTATTAGCTCTTTATAAAACTGCTTTTTCTCGCTAGAATCTTGATAGCCTTGTTCGATATGCATACTTGACGATAGAGCAAATTTTATACCGTTAAAAATCATAGTTTTTTTGCGAAATTGCGAACTTAAAATAACGCTATAACCTATATCGTTAAGTTTAAAATAATTCATTTCACCTATAATTGCTCCCAAAAGCCCCATGACAGCAGTCTTTGGCGGCACCGGATATGTAAGAGACGAGTAGATAGTAGCTGGATGAGAAAAATGCGCGTAATCTCCCGATAGCTCAAAAGCTATTATATCCATTTAAAATCCTATTTTTATCCAATTACTATCAAATTGTGATCTGTTATTTTGCTCGAAGTCAAAATCGCTCATATACTCTATTTTTTCGATCTCTTGCGCGTATCTAGTAAGTTTAGCTTTTAATCTAGAAAAATCAATTGTAAAATCATTTATACTTCTTATCTCCACATCTTCTTTGCTACTATTTATAGCCACACAGTTATTTAAATCTCCAGCGAAAGTATCATTTTTATATGTAATTACTAGCATAAATCTAGGCATTTGACCCATTTTCGTGCGAGTAATTAAATTTTTAGTCCCGCTCCAGAGCGCGCCTAAAATCACTTTTACATCATCTTCACTTAAATTTGTAATCTTTGCACTATGATTATCCACTATTCCGTAAGTTGCAAACATTGCATAATTTAAAAAATCTTCTTCCCTAAACGTTTTATTCGCCTTATCGCTACCACTTGCAAATGCGCCGGTGCCTTTTATATGCTCTACCGCAACTCTATGAAGCGATCTGCTCATTCTAAACTGAATGGGTCCAACAAATTGAATTCCTGCCGTTTTTATGCCTTCTTTTTTCATCTCGTCTTTATCCGATATCGGCAAAACTCCACCAAATGCGCGAATATCGATAAATTTAGATAAAATTTCTTTTTCAATCTCGATTTTTTCTTGCTTTACATTAATTACTTCACGTATTGCGCTTTTGCAATCTAAGATATTTTCATCTCTTTTATACTCTTTAATGAAAATCGCACTTTCGTCTTTTTTCATAATTTCATCTCTAATTGTTCGCTTTATACGTACATCAGTAACTTCTGCTATACCCGTCTCATCGTCTATCCTAGGAGCGTTATCTCTTAGCATATCGCCGTTTGGATTAAAATTTTCGCCGTCCCAAAGAAATAGAATTTCCTTCTTTTTCATTACTCGTCTCCTTGAGTGTTATCTTTAATATATTTCGTAAAATCACTTCCGCCCATAGCAAAAGCCAGAGTTACATAAGCGCTCTTAACCCGCTTTTGAGATAAAAACGCACTTGGTAAAATTCCAATCAAAATATCGCGCATGATTTCTATATTAGCACTTCTTTTTCCTCGCGATACATTGGAGAGTTTTTTGTTAGTTTCATCGCACTTAGTCCAAATCCGTTCTAAAAGCTCTTTCGTAATTAGTCCGGCATTATTCAGCCATTTTTCGAATGAACTATTTTTGCTAATAGCAAATTGACGATTTATCAACCCTGCAGACATCATTCCTAGCAAATATGCGCTCTGCAATACTTCATTATCTTTTAGAAATTCGCTATTTTTCAAAATCGAGTTTATTAACTCTTTTTTATCGCTTAAGCCTTGCAAATTAACCTCCCTTGCAAATGATATTTTTTCATTTAAAGCACCCATTTCATTAAAGAAATTTTGATATTTTTCGATACTTTCTATACTTCTATTTTGATATGTCTTAACGCGATTAAAATAAAATCCCCATTTTATTTTTGACGCATAGCTAGAGTTAATATTGCCTTTATAAATCAAAGCAGTGTATTTTTCCATCATATCATCTAAATTTATCCTGTTTTGTGATAATAAAAAATTCATAATATCAATGTTTTTAAGAAATAAATTTTGCATGTAAATAGTATCGTCTTGTTGATCTTTACTATCTTTTCGTCTAATCGCCCTAATATTATATCTACCCATTAAATCGGAAATTTTAGAAATATAAGACGGCAATACATCATCTATTTGCAATAATACATTAACCGCAGCATTGCTTTTTTTATAAAATAGAATTGTATTTAGCACGGGCATATTTGCTTGCGCTTTAGCTACGGATTCCAACTCGTAATTAATACTTTCTTCGATATTTTGTATGCCTTGCAGATCTTTTTTCTTTTCACTCGGATCTTTTAAAATTTCCACTATTTTTTCTAATAAATTTACATCATTTACCATTAACGTCGGTAAGACCGCCATTTTATCCCCGTAAAAATTAAGAGATAATTCCTTATCAATTGCCATAAAACCGTTTTTAACTAAATTTGCATTAGCACTATTTAGAGGTAGTAATCTAACTTTAATGTCTTGTAAAGCAGTCGGTAGCTCATTTACGGAACAAAACGCCAAATTCGCATCTCCGCCGATACCCATACTATTTGTAAGCATATCATAACCATAAATTTTGGCAGTTTTACCATTATTACTATCGCTTAAATGACTCGTAAAAATATTTTTGAAATACGCTGAAATCGGCCTACCTTCCCAAGATAATGCAAAAAAAGTAGCTACTTTCATGCCCTTTTTCTTAGGCTCTTCTTGTAGAGCTACAATTTCACTTAAAATATCATCAAAAAAGCTCTCGTTTAAGCTAGATAAATCCGTTAATATTTTATCATTTTTGATATCGTCAGGATTGAAGCAAGAGAGCATATTTTTTACGGCTTTTAAAATTCCTTTTATAAATTTAGGAGTATCGTCTTTTACGGCTTTGCTAATGAATTGGACATTAGGGAACAAATTGCCAGAATTCGCACCTATGCCAAATCTACAAACTATTAAATCGTCTCTTGAAATATTGTTATTTACCAATATTTCTTTACTTTTAATATCACAAAGATAAATTTTAATAGCATCGTATTCATAGCTCTTGTTGTTAATTTTAGTTTTTTGTTTGTCGTAAATTTCGCCGATACTAGAAAAAATTTTAACTATATCGCCCAAAATTTATCCTTTCTAAAATATACGCGAATTATAACTAATTTTAATTATATTATCAATAGTTATTGTGTTTTAATGAAATAATTTGCCTTTTTTAAATTTTTATTATACAATCGGTTTTAAAGCAAGCAATCATCCTTTTTAGGATTTGAAATTTGTGCTTTAATGCAGTCTTGCTTTACAACCTCCAAAACCCCTACTCCGTAGTTCATGCACCCGCTTCCAGCACCCGTGCCAAGGATCAAATTTATTAGTTCAGCATTAGCTACAATTTTCCATCTTGCCTGCCACGCATATACCGGCTCGCGGTTGTTGCCATAATAGAATTTCACAGACTCACCCAGCTTTTGCCACAATAAATTTAATTCCATTTCGCCATCATATTTTCGCCCCATAATCGTTTCAAATCGCTGTAAAATATTCGTCTTCATCATCTCTAAATGCCTACTATCTTGCGGCTGCAAATAAACCTTATGCCCCAAAAGCCCACTTACTGCGCACGCCACGTAGCCTTGCACAATAGCTTCGTTCTCGCAAATTTTATGATTTTTCGCTTCGACGGTAGTTTGCGTAAATAGAATTTCACCCAAGCTTAGCCCGTCTTTTAGCACTGCTAGCGCGATTTTACGTTCAAACTCCGGCTCGCATGAAGCAAATCGCACGCGCAAGTCCTCTCCTCGCAAGATAAAATCAAACACCGTGCGTTTAAAAATTTTACCGCTTGATTCGTGCCTATATCCTACGTGCTCTGAAGCCGGTAGATAGCGATAAAGAAAGCCCTGAATCAGCTGCGAGAGAGATTTTGTGATTTTTAGATTTTTAGTTGGTAATTTTGCGTTGATGATTAGCATTTGCGCTCCTTTGCGCGGTAAAATTTTGCCCAAGGTTCGTGTAAACCTTGGGCAAACGAGCTCTAAGTGGGATTAAAATCCTATCTCTTTGATATCGGCAAACTGCAAAAACGCGCGATAAATTTGCCCGATATTTGCGATACGATTTGCGCGTATCTTGACATCCTGGACGTTTATCATTACGTTATCGAAAAAATCATCAATCACGTCTTTAAGCCCAAATAGCGAGCGCAGATACCCACTCACGTCGTTTTCGTTGAGCTTAATCGCCCTGAACGCCGCATTTAGCGCGCGCTCAGCGTCGTGTTCGAATAGATTTTCGTCCACCGCGCCTATTTTTTCGTCCTTGATGATATTGGCTAGGCGCTTAAAAGTCGCGAAATTTTCTGCAAAATCCGCTGCTGCTGCGATCTCGCCCAGCGCCTTTATGGCCTTGCTTAGTAGTAATAGATCATTTTCGCCGCTTGCGATGCACGCCTTGATCACGGACGGATTTATCTCGTCAAAAATTCCGTATAACCTATCTTTTATAAAATCCAGCAGCTTAGAAATGTCAAATTTCTTATAATTTGGCGCCAGCTTCTGCGCCAGCGCATTCGCATCAAAGCTCAATCTTTGATTTAGTAAAATTTTAATTAGCCCAGTAGCTGCGCGGCGAAGCGCATACGGATCTTTGTTACCGCTTGGAACTTTATCGATACTAAAAAGCCCCAGGAGTGTTTCAAATTTCATCGCCACAGCGATTACGCTACTAAATACACCGCTTGGCAGCTCACTATCTTCGCCACTAGGCAGATATTGCTCGCGTATCGCGCGGCATACATGATTTGCCAGTCCAGCGTGCTCGGCGTAGTAGCTACCCATAATGCCTTGAAGCTCGCTAAATTCGCCCACCATCGTGCTGCTAAGGTCTGCTTTACTAAACATTACGGCATTTTCCACATCCAGTGCGAAATCCTTTTTGCCGATCTCCGCCTCAATCTGCGTAGCATAATCCGCGCTCAGTGCCTTTGCTACGGCTAGCTCGCGCACCTGCTTATCATAAACCGAGCCAAGGGCTTGCATATAGGAGATTTGCTTAAGTTTTTCAGGGCTAAATTCCGCTTGCAAATCACTTTTCCAAAAAAACATAGCATCGCTTAGGCGCGCGCGTAAAACTTTTTCATTGCCGCGTATCACCAGCTCGTCATCATCGGTGATCGCATTACTAACGACAACGAAGTGATTGCTTAGGCTTTTACCCTCGAAAACGGGAAAATAGCGCTGATTCTCCTTCATCGAAGTGATAATGACCTCTTTTGGCACGCTTAAAAAATCTCGCTCAAAGCTGCCTAGCAGCGCCGTCGGGTACTCGGTGATCGCCGTTACTTCATCTAGCAACGCAGGATCGACCTCGATCTTAAAACCATGCTTTTTCTCGAGCTTTACAAACTCGCTTAGAATTTTATCTTTTCTTTTTTGCTCGCTTAAAATTACGCCGTTACGCTCCAGCAGTGTAAAATAATCTGCGGCGTCTTTAAATTTAATCGCTTCATAGCCAAATTTTCGGTGCGGAAAAAATGCAGCCACGCTTCGCACGCCATAAATTTCAAAATTTACGTTTTGACCGCCCAAAACGCAGGCTATGCTTCTTATCGGACGGATAAACTCAAACTCGCCGCTACCCCAGCGCATAGCGCGTCCAAAATTTAGTGATCGTAAAAACTCCTCTATCATTTCGCCTAGAATTTCACGACTATCGCGCCCCTTTTGCACCGCAGCGTGGTAGAGCACCTCTTTGCCGCCCACCTGCCGAAATTCCAGCTCGCTTTCGCTTATGCCGCATTTTTTAGCAAAACTTAGCGCCGCAGGGCTCCACGCGCCGTCTTTGAGCGCGACGGATTTTGGCGCGCCCGTGCTTACGATCTGCGCATCATCGCCGCGTTGTGGAAAATCCTCGTGAAATAGCACAAATCTACGCGGGCTAAATTCGAAGCGAAAGTCGCTATTTATGCGGTTAGCCTCAAGCACCGCACGCCATTTTGACGCGATATTCGCACGCTCTTTTAAAAACGGGATCGCAGGCAGCTCCTCGACCCCAATCTCAATGAGTAGTTCCATCTTTATCCTTTTTTCGTTGATTTCGTTTTTCGTTTTTCTCCATCATTTCGCGGTTAAATCCTACGATCATAAATATCATAAAAAGCACGAAAAGTGCGGTTATAACGGCGTGTATCATTCTACTATAAATTCCTTTTGCCCTTTATAAATCGTAAAATAGGCATTTTTAAATTCTAAATTTTTGCCGTTTTGTACAGGAGCGCTTTTGCGAAAAATTCTAAACTCTCCCGTGCTTTTTAGATCAATTATGCCGTCCTTAACGTCACCTTTAATCGCGCTTATCACATCTCCTGCGCGCAGCTGCCGCACCGATGCGCTAGGCAAAACGTATGGTGCGATAGAGCCTACGTTGCCGCTTCTAGCTACGATCTCGAAATCGTCGATCTCAAAGCTTTGTTTGTAAAATTTCGTCTTTTTTACTAGCAGATCGAGTTTGTCGCCTAGCTGTAGCCCGCTGCCGCCATAGACAAAAACTCCGCTTCCATCTTGAGAAATTGCAAAGCCGTGGCGGTTTGTAAAGCTCACGACTACGCCTTTTATCAGCACGGGCTCACTTATAATGCGCCCGTAAAGCTCCTCTATCGTGACGGTCTTTGCGGCACTAGCGGTATTTTTAGCTAAAAATTCTTGCTTTTTCGGCATAGATTTTAAAGCGCCTTCGTCCGTCAGAATGAAGCTAATCGGGAAATGATCGGAAGCGGTAGAGGATTTAGCAACCGCGAAACTGTCCTTTTTATATCCCGGCTCGCTACTAAAAAAATCGTCGCTAAGCAAGATATGATCGAGCACCGCACCTCTTTCGTGAGATTCACAAGAGCCAAAATACTTTAACTGCGAGCAGGGATGCAGCGCCCACAAATCACTAAATCCATCGCGCTCGATAAGCTCGTTTAGCAAAGAATTTCGCCCGAAATTCGTATTAAAATCTCCCGCTACGATAGCGCGTTGGTGCCCTTGCAAAACCTCGCGTAAAAAGGCGAAATTTCGCCTGCGCTCGCTTAGCGGATTGCGTGCAGAGAGCATATGCACGACATAAAAGCTAAAATCAGTGCCGCCAAGCGCAAAATCAGCACGCAAAATATCTCTAGTTTTAAGCTCTGTCGGGCGGTAGGTTTTTTGAAATTTTATCGGTATGCGCGACATTACCGCCACGCCCGCAGGTGCAGTCTGTGCGCGCGAAAAAGCGTAGAATTTATAGCCCGCCTTCTGTGCAAGCGCTTTTAGCACAGCTTCGTTTTCGATCTCTTGCAGCCCCAAAATATCGGCATTAAGCGCGCTTATCTCATCCACTACCGCTTGCAGCTTGCGCTCGTATTTTTGCTCGCTCCAACCACCGCGCCCGATCTCAAAATCAGCGTACTCCGTGCCGTCGTTTACGCCGTCGAATAAATTTTGCACGTTAAACGATGCGATTTTCAGCTCCGCCGCACTCGCGCCGCAGAAAAACATCGCAAAAAGTAGCGCTAAAACTCGCAAACTGCGCTCCTAAAGTCGAATTTATCGATATTTTGGCGGATCGCTTCGTAGGTTACGATGCCCACGCTGGTGGCTAAATTTAAACTGCGCCCCGCCCCGCTCATCGGGATCGTGATGCAGTTTTCGCGATTTGTGCGCATGATCTCAAGCGGCAGCCCGTGCCCCTCCGAGCCAAAAATCAAAAAATCGCCCGGCTTGAATTTCGCCTCGTAGTAGAGCTTGTTCGTCTTCGTAGTCGCAAAAAAGAAGCGCTGCTTAAATTTCTCGTTCGCCGCCATAAACTCATCCCAATTTTCCCAAATTTTAAGATCCAAGCTCGCCCAATAATCAAGCCCCGCGCGGCGCAGATGCTTATCGTCGATGAGGAATCCCAGCGGCTTGATCAGATGCAAGCGGCACCCCGCATTGACGCACATACGCCCGATGGAGCCAGTGTTTGTGTGGATCTGCGGATATACTAACACGATATTAAACATCAAAAATCACCGATTTTGCATGAGCAGAATTTTGCGATTTAAAATTCCGC
>NZ_CALHHX010000089.1 GCF_938030685.1 uncultured Campylobacter sp.
GACACGGCGTCGGAGTCGATATCCACGAGCTTCCCTTTATCTCAAAGCGCGGAGAGGTCGTGCTAAAAGAGGGGATGGTCTTTAGCGTGGAACCCGGGATTTATCTGCCCGGCGAGTTTGGCGTGCGCATCGAGGATGTCGTGGTCGTGCGCGAAAACGGGGCCGAAATTTTATGAGAGTAGCTCGGGTGAACATGCGGCTTAAAGAAAACGGATTTTACGAGTGCGCGGACGCGCTGTGCGTCGTAAAAAGCGCCGTTTTTCCGATGAGGCGCCGCGAGCGCAAAAATTTTAAAAATTTATACCTGCTCGGGCTCGGCGGGAATTTAGGAGATGTCAGGCGGCGCTTCAAGCGATTTTATCGCGTTTTGCAAAGCGATACGCGCTTTTTCGTAGCACAAAATTCCTTGATCTTAAAAAACAAGCCGTTCGGCTTTTTAGATCAGCCCGATTTTTTAAACGCCGTAATGCTCGTGCAAAGCTCTCTGCCGCCGCTTACATTGCTTAAAATTATGCAGCGCGCGGAGCTGAAATTTGGGCGCAAAAGAAGCTTTAAAAACGCGCCGCGCACGCTGGACGTGGATATTTTATATGCAAGCGCGAAGGTGCGTGCCTGCGAGCAGCTCGTGCTGCCGCATCCGGGTGCCTGCGAGCGCATAAGCGTGATTTTGCCACTTGGAGAGATGAAATTTAAAAGAGGACTGATATGCAAACTAAAATCGTAAATTTTTTAAGCGCCAAGGGCGGAGTCGGCAAGAGCGTGATTGCAGCGAATTTCGCCGAAATTCTAAGCGAGCAGGGCTACCGCACGGCGATCATCGAAGCGCCAAATTTAAACAATCAAGAGATCGTCTTAAACGCTTTGCAAAGAAAGAGGATTTCGCTACCAAGCGCTGTCGCAGTAAAAATTTCTCAAAATTTAACGCTCGTCTCGCCCGCGCTTGCTTCACAAAATCCCGTGTCTTCACAAAATTTTACAAATAGCGCGAATTCTGCGGCGCAAAATTCTATCAAAAACGTAAGCTCTAGCGCGGACGATTACGTCATGCAAAATTCTATAGGTAGCGCGCAAGGCTCGCAAGACGACGAAAGTGGCGGCTCGCACAATTATGTGCAAAAGCTTACGAGCTCTGATGACAAAAACAACTCAGAAAATTCCGCCGCTTCAAATTCAATGGCAAACTCTGCAAAAAATTCTACGAATTGTGCAGCCAAAAAGCCGCAGAATTGCGAAGATGGATGGAATTTTACAGAATCAGAAAGCCTAGAAAATTTTAAAAGTGATGATTTCACCAAGCAAAATTCAATCCCTGACGAGAATTCTCAAAATTCCGCGAGTAAAGATGAAATGAAAAATTCCGCCCGCTCATCAAATCCCGAAGAAGCCGGAAATTTCGCAAACGCAAAGGCTCACGAAAGCCCCGCTCGCTTCGCAAGCGAGCTGAAAGAGGCGGGAATCTTCGATTTTATTTTGATCGATGCGGGGCTTGAGTATCTTGGAGATTTTTTGAGCATCGGCGACGAAAATATCGTGCTGTGCGCGAACGAACCCTGCTCGATCAGCAACACCTACGCGCTTTTAAAGACGCTTGGGGCGAGCAAAAAAGAGGTTTTGTTTTTGCTAAATTTCACCGCGAGCGAGGATGATGCCGTGATGATCTACGAAAATCTAAAGTCGGTCGCGCACCGCAATATAAGCGAGTTGGGCTTTAAACTGCTAGGCTTTGTGCCGTTTTGCAAACAAGTAGCCGTCTGCTCACAAAATCGCGCGCTTTTTAACTCGCTCTATCCGTTTTCGCCAGCTACCATCGCGCTTAGACAGAGCGTCTCGCGATTTTTAAGCAAACAGGGCTACGAGCCTATCGATATGAGCGCCTACCGCGGTATCGGCGGATTCTTACGAAAACTTAGCAACCTAGTATGATTTACGATGAAATTTTAAATCACATAAATTCTGCCTTTTTAAACGGAATTTTAAAAATTTAATGTTATTCTTAAAGCTAAAATTTTAAATAATATACACAAAAGATAGATTAATCATGCAGTTGAAAGAAATTTTAAAAGACATCAAAATCGCCCGCGACAATCTCAAAAATGTGGGCAAAAGCGCCACGATCTTTGGCTCGGCACGCTTTAGCGAGGACAATCGCTACGTAAAAGACGCGCAAAAGCTCTGCGAGGGGCTCGCTGATTTAGGATACTCGATCATCACCGGAGGCGGTGGCGGCATTATGCAAGGCGCCAACCGAGGCGCATTTGCGAGGGCAAGGACGCACAGCGTGGGCTTTAACATCATGCTGCCGTTTGAGCAAAAAAGCAACGGCTTTTTAACTACGGGCGCGCATTTTTCGGCATTTGCGCCGCGCAAAGGCGCTCTCATCGAAAACAGCGAAATTTTCGTCATCTTTCCGGGCGGATTTGGGACGCTGGATGAGTTTTTTGAAATTTTAGTGCTGGTGCAAACGGGCTTTAAGCGCGCTCAGATCTATCTTTACGACGAGGAATTTTACGCGCCTTTGATGGAGTTTTTCCGCACTTCGCTGCTAAAATCGGGCGCGATAAACGAAAGCGATCTGCAAAATTTCATGCTCTGCGACAGCGTGTATGAAATTTTAACGGATGTGCGACGTAAGGAGAACGAATGAAAATTTTAGTCGCGATGAGCGGCGGCGTGGATAGCTCGATGTGCGCGAAGCTGCTGCAGGACGCGGGGCACGAGGTGCAGGGCTGCTATATGAAGCTGCACGCAAAGCCCGGCTATCATGAGGCAAACATCGCCAAAGTTCGCAAAGTAGGCGAGTTTTTGGGTATAAAAATCCACATTTTGGATCTGCAGGATGATTTTAATCGCGACGTTTACGAGCCCTTCGTGCAGGCTTATATAGGCGGTCTTACGCCGAATCCCTGCGCGCTGTGTAACCGCCGCATAAAGCTCGGCAAGCTTTTGGAATTCGCGCGCGAACAGGGCTTTGAGCGCCTAGCTACCGGGCACTACGTCCGCATCGAGGACGGGCTTTTAAAAGCCGCCGCAGATCTTAGCAAAGATCAGAGCTATTTTTTAGCAAACATCAATCCCGCCGCGCTTGAGTTTATGCTCTTTCCGCTTGGAGGGATGTATAAAAAGGATGTCAAAGAGGCTGCGCGCGCCTATGAGGAGCTTTCGCAGATCGCTTCTGCGAGCGAAAGCAGCGAGATCTGCTTTGTGGATACCACCTACATCGACGTTTTGAACCGTCATACGGGCACCAAAATGCCCGGCATCGTGCGCGACCGCGCGGGCAATGCCATCGGCACTCACGAGGGCTATATGCACTACACAATCGGCAAGCGCCGCGGTTTTACGGTGCACGGTGCGCATGAGCCACACTTCGTACTAAGCATCGACCCGCACAAAAACGAGATCGTCGTGGGCGGTAAGGAGGAGCTGGCGACCTACGAGTTCGACACCGAAAATTTTAACGCCTTTTTAAGCAAGGATGAAATTTTAAATATGCCGGGTCTCGGCGTTAAGATCCGCTACCGCAGCGCCAAACTCCCCGTTAAAATTTCGCCTCGCGAAGACGGCGGCGTGCATGCCGTGCTGTCCGCACCCGCAGCTGGCATCGCTCCGGCGCAACTCGCGGTTTTTTACGACGAGCGCGACCGCGTAGTGGCAAGCGGATTTATAAAATAGCGCTTTATTTTGCTTTACTTAAAGCTCGCGGGTCTGCAAAACGGCGCTTTGATCGCGCCGCTTGATCTGCACTCGCTCTGTTAAATTTCATATCGAAATAAGATATTTGCGCTTTTGAATCCAAGCCGCTAAATTTTATCTTGCGAGCTCGGTGCGCAAGTTTTATGCGCGTAGCTTTGCGATTGAGCCTTTTAAATTTACGCTCTGTCGCCGCGTTGCCCGCACTGCTAGCAAAATTTACAAAAGCTGCGGTGCTAAAATAAAATTTACGGCGACGCCTTATCAAAGCGCGCCGCGACGTAAAAATCGCGATCGATACAAAATATTTCGCACGTCGTCGCGACAGCGCAAAACGGAATTTGCGCGCTCCCTCTAAAGGAATTTGCGATGAAATTCTAAATCTGCGCTAGAGCCCACGACGACATTTAAATTTTATAAATTTATGCCGAAGCAAAATCAAATTTAAAATTTAGCAGCGCTTTCTGCGATCGAATTGTGCTCAAATCGCGGCTAAAATTCCACTCGCGTCTTTATCTCAAAAAGCAGCTCGCCGTCCACCGCTTCAAGCCCGCCGCTCTTTATCATCTCGCGAATTTTACTCGTGCCAAGGCTGCTTTTTTGAAGCAAAATTTCAACCAAGTTTAAATCTCTGATCTCATAAATGCACCGATCTATCAGCTGCGAAGAGCCCAGATCGTCGAAGTAGAAAAATCGCCCACCGTTTGAATAGATCCAGCCGTATAGCCCGCCGTGCACGCCGCCGACCCTGCGCCACTCATGCGGCAGCTCGAGCGCGAAAAGCCCGCTTTTGCGAGCGACCAGCCTACGACTGCTGCGGCCGCCGCCCCAAACTTCGGCGCCTTCTAAAAAATATATCCGCTCGCCGCTTTGAAATACGCTGCCGCTAAGCGCGCGAACTTCGCCCTCAAAGGGGTTGTCTGCCGCGCGCTTTTGCTTTCCGTCATTCTCGTCAAAATAATAGATGCCGCCAGGGGAGGCAAAAAGCAGATGGTTTGAGTGCGCGAGCTGCCTATTTAGCGGAGTATAGGGCGCGGCGGCGGGGTCAAATTTCAGATCGTTTGCAAAAACGTCGCCGCCTTTCGCATCCCACAAAAAATAGCTCAGGCGCTGCCTCAAAAGTTCGTAATGCCCGCCGTTATCGCGCGCGTCAAGGCGCAGGTTTTTAAAATACACGTTCGCGCCGTCCGCGGCATAAACGTCGCTAGCGCGCCCATCGCTTCCCTCTATCCGGCGCAGGCTCGCAGCATCGGCGCCGGGCAAAACCTCTCCCTTATAAAACGCGCGCGAGCCCTCCGCAGCGTAATACACGCCCGCGATTTGGCGCAGATCCGTAGCGTCCATTCGCTTAAATTTATAGAGGTAGCTTTGCGGCTTGGGCGCATCCCAAAAAATATGCGCCAAGGTTTGATAAGTAAGCTTAAACGCCCCCAGCGCGTCGTTCGGCACCGCCTCGCCGTCGCAAAAATAGCTAACTTGCCCGTCGCTTACGTATCCGAACGCTACGGCTTTCGTGCGCGCGGGCTCTAGCTCGCTCATCGCGATATTTCCGCAATATACGGCGTTTTTATCCGCGGCGACGTTGGAGCGGTAGCCGGAGCCGAAATCCAAAATCCGAAAGCTCGCCGCGTCCGCGCCCGGTATCGCAAAATAGCCCGCACCCACCACGAGGGCGTAAATTTCGTCCCCTTTTTTGTAAAAATCGCTGTATTTGATCTGCTCGTCGTCCCGCGGCGAGTAGTCGTCTGCGGAATTTATAACCGCAAACAGAGCGAGCGCGCTAAAAGCCGCAAATACAAATGTCGCGCCAAGCGCGATCTTGCGCCAAAGCGGCATGCCTCGAGGCGCGTCTCGTATAGTCTTGCGATCTGCTTCTGCCTTGCGCGCCCTAGCTTTGCGTTTCTTTTGCGCGCGCTCGCCCTTTAGCTCTTGCGTAAAATCCTCATACATCTTTTGCCTCAAATTTAATCTCACCGCAGATTGCGCGGCATTTGAAATTGTACAAAAGCGCGGCTAAATTTATGAAATTTAACGCTACGGACAAATTCTGATTCAACTTTTTGCGACGCTAATTTATTTTGCGAATACCACAAAATCTCTGGCAAATTTTAATTCAAAGCGCTTCGTAGCCGCACGGAATCGGCGCCGTAACGCTTGCAAACACAAAATCCTCACCGCCCGTATTTTTCATACCGTGGCACTCTCCGCTTTTGGAAATGATTAGATCGCCCGCACAGATCGGCACCTCCTCGCCCTTGCTCGGATAAAACACGCCGCGTCCGCTTAAGCAGATCCACACGTCATCGCCACCGGGGTGAATATGCGGCGCTACGACCTGGCCGCGTTTGACGATCCAAACCGCGCCGCAAGTGGCCTCCGTAGTAAAAAATGTCGTTTTTACGGCTCGCTCGTCGCTACAAATAGCATCTTTTATATGAAAAATTCTTTGCATTTTCTCTCCTTTAAGTTCACCGCATCCGGTGCGGTTTCGGCGGAATTTTAGCATTCTTTTCGTGCAGCGAAAGTGAAATTTCAAGCGTCAAACTCGCAACGAAACCTTAAATAAAAATTTTAAATTCTCGTTTTGCTATACGATTTTTTATGCAGGATTGAAGATCGCATCTAAAAGCAAGAAAACGCATAAGCAGGGTGTTCGCTGGTAGAATTTCGGCTTTAATTTAAGACGGAATTTTAAAAATTCTTATAAATTTAAAGCCGACCTACAAGATAAATTTATTAAATTTAATATGAGCTTTGCTTGCGCGCTTTTGCCACCCAGCTTAAAGCCAAATCGTAGCTTTTATCAAAAACCCCGCGTGGCGCAGACTTTACAGCAAGCGCTAAGTCGGTTTATAAAACTAAATCGGCTTATAAATAGATGCTACCTCCGGCTTGTTTTAGCAAATACGCATTTTGTGTCTCAAATTTTTGCATATTTTACGATAATATTTTATGGTGCGTTATACACTGATCGCGGAACAATCGGTGCTCAAAGAGATAGCACTAAAATTTTGCGCTATCTCTTAAATTTCAAAATTATTTTATCTTGCTTGGATCCAGCGCGATCTCGTCGTTTTTGATCACGCCGATCCCCTTATTTAGCACGTTTTGCGCGATCTGTTTAGCTTCTGCTAGCGAGTGCATCGCGAAGGTGCCGCACTGAAATTTATTCAGCTCGGGGATCTCTGCTTGAGAGCCCACGCCCAAAATATCCTTCATACTCGCGCTCCACGCCGCCGCAACGGCGCTCTCGCTAGGCGCGCCGATCACGCTCATATAAAAGCCCGTGCGGCATCCCATCGGCGAGATGTCGATGATCTCGACGTCCGCGCTATTTAGATGCTCGCGCATAAAGCCTGCAAAAAGATGCTCCAGCGTGTGGGTGCCGCGCTCGCTCATAATCTCTAAATTCGGGCGGCAAAACCGCAGATCATAGACGCTAATTTTATCGCCGCTTTTGGTGCGCATGCTCTTTGCGAGCCGCACGCCCGGGGCATTCATGCGGGTATGATCGACCTTAAAACTATCTAACAATGGCATATTTTCTCCTTAAATTCAGATCACGGCGATTTTAACATAAAATTCCGCACTTTCAGGCGCACAGACAAAATTTTGGCTACAATTACGCTTATTTTAAGGAGAATTAATGCCCTACATAAACGTCAAAATCACCAAAGAGCGCGGCGGCTTAAGTCGCGAGCAAAAAGCAAAGCTCGTAAAAGACCTAACCGATGCCCTGGTAGCCGTGCTGGGTAGGGGTGAGAAAACTACGGTCGTTACGATAGATGAAATATCCACTGACGACTACGCGATCGGCGGACGACTAGTAAGCGAAATCAGAAAGCGGCAGAGCTAAGCTTGAGCGCCAGGCTAAATTTGAAAAGCTAAATTTTAGAATTTTAAAATTTTCAAGCGAAATTCTACGCGGCAGGCTCCGCTTTTAAGGGAATAAAATTTGCGATAATCCCCGCTTGCAAGATGAAATTTTACGCTAAATTCCGCGCTGTAAAATTCCAAAAACCAACCGAGCGGAAATTTTAAAGCGGATCTAATGGTGAAATTCTTTGAAAAATAGACAAGATAGAATTTATGCAAGTTTTAAAATCTTACTAGATAAAATTTAAGTCTTGCAAGTTTAAAATTTCGTAAAAATAAATAGACGATTTCTTAGCGAACTAGCGTTCCCAAATTAGCTTTTTGCCGAAAGTTAGAGTATTATCGGTCATTTTCATCCAATCGATTCTGATCGTAAAAAAATCGGTCTCCATCGCGCGCGCAAACGGGAAGCGCTTAAGATATAGCGAGGTTTCGCGCTCATCCGCGCTACGGATATGGCCGCAAATCTGCACACCTTTGATCCTGCCTACAAATTTCGTATCCAGCGCGACTGTAGCCGCAACTCCGCGGTTGGCAAAGACTGCTTTGATATGCTCGGAGTCGCTCGCGCTTGCGATAATGAGCTCCTTATTTTGCGGATCGTAGGCGTAAAATGCACTGCAGCAATATGGCAGATTATTGCGCAAAACTCCGAGAGATAGGAGTTTCATCCTGCCTAAAAACTCGTCGAATTTATCCTGAGCGGCACACATTTTAAGCCTCCTTTTTGCTAAATTATACAATGATTTTCTTTTATTAGCTATAATCACGAGCCAAAATTAGGAGAATTTTTATGGAAAATTATAAAAAAGTAAAAGAGATGTTTTTGATGCAGCAAGCCCTAAACGACGAAACAAATGGCGTGGGCTGGGAGGACGGCTATACAAAAAACGGCAAACTTATCAACTGGAAGCGCTGCATTTACATGGAATGTGCAGAGCTCATCGATAGCTTTGCGTGGAAGCATTGGAAAAATATCTCTGCAGCGCCGGACGTGAATAATATCGTCATCGAGATCGTTGATATTTGGCACTTCGTAATGAGCTATATTTTAGAGCAATATTACGGCAACAAAGACATCGATCACATCGTAAGTGATGTCACGGCAGTGAGTGGGTTTGCAGAGTTTAGCTCCTACGCCTACGATGTGCGCGAATACAGCATCTACGAAATCGTAAACGACATCGAGCTCATAATCCACGAAACAAGCGGATTTGAGCTGCAAATCGGCGAGCTGCTGACCGATTTTTTTCGCGTGGCGATTAAATGTGGCGTGAGCTTAGACATTCTTTTTGCCAAATATATTGGCAAAAACGTGCTGAATAAATTCCGCCAAAATAACGGCTACAAAGAAGGCGGCTACCGCAAAATCTGGGGAGACCTTGAAGATAACGAGGTGCTAATCGAGGTGCTATCAAAAGGCGCAGTAAGCGCAAACGAAATTTACGAGCAATTGCAAAAGATCTACGACGCGACGAAGTGAAGTCGTGGGTTTGCGCGCGAGATTTACCTTTGAAATTTTGAAATTTCATCTATAAAATTTCGGCATGCAAATTTTAAAAAAGAGGCTTGATTTGAAATTCTGCAGTTTTGTGCCTAAAATTTTACGCAATGTCAGCTTATTTATAAGTGGCGAAATTCCGCGCAGCAAGCAAATAAATATTTGCAACAGGTAAAAACCAAGCTAGATCTGGCCTCTTTTTACACACTATAAATGAGCAAATTAAACGCGGGGATGGCGAGCGATCAAAGCATAAATTTCGTATTATAATGCGAGATGAGCCGGCTAAAGCAAGAGATTGCGCCAAGTGAGCGGATTGATGAGGCGCGGTGCGGCAGCCAAATTACTCAGCTCAAATTTCGTCGCAAAAGTCGCTAAAATAACGCAAATAGGAGCATACATGGGTAGAATTTTTAATTTGGCAAAGCAGGATTTTTTTACGCGCAAGTTTATTTTGCTCTCGCTATTGCCGCTTATGTGCTCGCTTATAATCTTAGGCACGCTCGCATTTTTCGGCGGCAAAGAGCTTTTTGACGCACTTTCGCAGGGCGCGCAAAGCGGCGATTTTAGCTTCTTGGACGAGCAGCGCTTCCCAATAATTGCAAAAATTCTAAGTTTTGCTGCTACGAAGTGGATTATCGGCGCGATTTTTTCGGTGTTTGCCAGCTTCGCGGTGCTGATGCTTAGCGTGTTTTGCGCGCTTATCATCGCGGCCTTTCTGACACCCGCAGTCACTAAAGAGATCAACGCGCGCCACTACCATCTAAGCCGCGCGGATGAAGCGAGCACGGCGCGAGTGCTAAAGCTGATGAGCCTTGAAATTTTAAAATTTTTAGCGATTTTATTTATCTGTTCGGTGCTTTTGTTTGTGCCGGTTATAAATTTATTCATAATCAATGTGCCGTTTTTTTATATCTATTACAAGCTGGTTCTAATCGACGTCGCTTCAAACGCGTTAAGCGCGAAAAGCTTCGAGCGCTGCTATAAAATGGGTGGCGGATATAAATTTGCCCTAAGTGCTTTTATTTTTTATCTGCTGTGTTTGATCCCGCTGGTAGGATTATTTTTCCAGCTATTTTTCATCATCTTTTTGACGCACGTAGTGCTGATAGACGAAAGCGCCCGCAATAAAAATCGCTAAAGATTAACTAAAATCAATGAAAAATTTTGAAATTTTCATAAAATAGTGCGAAATTTTTTAAGAAAGGATTTCTATGAAATCAGGTGATATTTACATTTGCAATATATGTTCGCTCAAAAGCAGCGACGATGAAAACGCGGTCTTTATCAAGGCGCATAAAAACGGCGAGACGGTGCATATCTGCACATCCTGCATGCCTAGCGTCATCCATGGCTCAGGCATGGTCGTAAAAAGCAACTCCGAGATCGAAGAAGAGCTCCAAGACGCTACAAACTAGCTGCTAGCACGACTTACCGCGGCGTGTTTTAATTTGTTTATTAATCTGCGCGCCGCAAAATTCTAAAATTCTAAAATTCTAAAATTCTAAAATTCTAAAATTCTAAAATTCTAAAATTCCGTCTGCGAGGTTTTCTACCAAAATACTGTACAGCAAAATTCCGCGCTTAAAATTATAAAATTTTACGCAGCAAATTCTGTGCACTAAGCTTATCCCACATAAGAATTTTCGCGTTATAAGCTTGACGCTAAAATTCCTTGAGCTAAAACTAAAGTCTGAAAAATTTTAAAATCCGTGCAGTCGCTTGATCTCTGCGCTGATCGGCTTTTTCTGACCTGATTTGGTCACACTTACGTAGGTTGCGATCGCGCTGGTTACGTGCAAGCACTCGCGAAATCCATCCTCGCCCAGCCGCAGCGCCGCGACCTCGATCTGCACGCGGATAGAGGTATTTCCTACGCTTAATACTTTTGCGTAGCAGCTGATGACATCGCCGATAAATACGGGCTGCTTGAAAGTTACCTCCTGCATCGAGATCGTCACGACCCGCTCGGGCGCTATCTCGCGCGCCGCCGTCGCGCCCGCTAAATCGATCTGCGCTAGTATCCAGCCGCCGAAAATATTGCCCGAGCTATTCGTATCCTTAGGCAGCGCTACGACCTTGATGCGCGGCTCGCCGAAATCGTCTAAGTTTAAATCGCTCATTTTTACTCCTTAAATTTAAAAATCTCGCATTTTAACCGCGCAAATTTAACACTTTTTCGATACAATCGGCAAAAATCTATGTCGAAATTTTAAAATTTTAAGCGGATGCGAGGATAGAATTTTGCTCGCGAAGCAGACACATTCCGCTCGTAAAAAGACGATAAAACGACAAAAAGGATACGCGATGAACGATTTTGCAAAACTTAGCGAGATGGCAGCGAGCGCTAAGGCGCGACTAAACGCCCTCTACGACGAGCCGCACGCCGAGCTAATTGCGCGCGGGCTGAAGATCTGCGGCTTTGAGTCTGGCGATACTGCGCGCATCGCCGTGCTACGCCGAATCGTGGGTCTCAAAGAGGATCCGCTGCTGCAGGAATTCCGCCGTTTGGGCTACGATGAGGCGCGACAGCGCGAGCTAAAGAGCAAAATGTATGATTTCACGCGCGAAATACATGAGAGTATGCACGCAGCACTCATCGCCGAAGCGGGCGCGCAGGGGATTTTGCAGCCGTTTTATCTGGAGCTTTTAAAGGGCGTGCACCGCATCGGGCTCGTGCTAAGCGATATGCAAAAAAGCTGGCAAGCCCTAATTATCGAAGGCACGAACAAGCGCTTGCAAAAGGAATTTAGCTCGCTTGCGCGGGCGAAGGAATTTTTGCTGCAAAAGAAGCTGTTTATGCGCACGCCTCACGGCGAGATCTGCGAGCGCTGCTACGGCGCGATAGTACAGCGTGACGGCAAATCCCAAATGGTTCCCTACGCCGTGGTCTTTGCGGATGAGACGGCAAAGCTGCAGAGCGAATTTAGCGATCTTTTGGAGCGTTTGGTGACGCTAGCAGAAGATGAGAGCGAGCTAGCTTACGTCGCGTATCTGTCCAAGCTCAAGCAGGCCTTTTGCGAGAGGGACGCTAACGCGGTAATCGGCGCGTGGCGGGATGCGGAGATCGCGTGGATGGATATAAAAACGCCGCTTCAAATCGGGCATCCGCTCGAATACTACGAGGACGCCTATACGCATGCAGTCGCGCTGGAATGGGACGTCAGGCTTGCAGGCGCGTATGAGTTCAGCGCGGAGGAATTTAAAGCGCGTGTAAGCGAGAGCTTTGAGCGCGCATATGAAAAAATCGGCGCCGATAACGCCGTCATGCACTCGCTCGTGCTCTCAAATATCGCCAAAACCCAGCTTTACGTCTGCGCGCCGCTGATCTACTACGGAGCCGATCTTAACGGGCTCTTTTCGGCGCAGGTCGTGCCCAACGACGAATTCGTAAGTACCAACTGCGGCAAGAAAATTTTCGCTTTCGTAAATTTCGTCTATGAAAGCGCCAAGGCTAGACCTTTTATGCGGCTAAGCAGCGAAATTTTCGACCTCGACTATCTAAATTTCGGGCGCGAAATTTTATTTAAAAAGCCGCAAATTTGGCGCCGCGTCTACGAAATATCGACGATCGGGCACGAGTTCGGGCATATATTTTTCATCGACGCGGACACCGAGGCGCGCATGAACCGCTCGGGGCTTTTTAAGCTCATCGAGGAGTACAAGGCGACCACCGGCGGGCTCGTGAGCTTCTTTTTCTACGAAGAGGAGGAGTTTTGCCTGCCGGTGCTGGACGAGCTGATCCGTCGCGCCGTAGGGCTCATCGCGTGGCAGCGGGTGGAGGAGCTCAAACCCTACTACTGCGAGGCGTTGATACATCTGAGCTTGCTTTTCGCATCGGGCGTTTTGAAATTTGAACGCGGGCGTCTGGCAGTTAAATTTGACCGCGCGGGCTATGAGAGCTTTAAGTCTGCGTGCCTGCAAAACTACGAGGATCTGGCGCGGCTTTATTGCGACAAAAAGGACGCGGCAGAATTTTTATCGCGCTTTGCGGAGCTTAGCGGCGGCGTATATCTGCCACGCGAGGCGCAGGTGCGGGAGTTTGTGGAGTTTTACTACTCGCGCTACGAAGCGATCGGCAACGAAACGGATCCTAGCAATGAACGAGCAAAGTGGCTTTAAAATTTCAGCTACAAACCGCGCCTTAAAATAATGGAAAGCTAGTAAAATTCCGCGGAATTTTAAGGGGAAAGCATGAGATATTTTAAAAATTTACTCTCCGATTTGCGAAACGGCAGGCTCGCGCTGCACCCGATTTTGCTTGCGGCGACGTTTTGCATAGTGAAAATTTCGTGGCCTTATTTAATAGGACCTACGGGCGATGATGGCTCGGGCGGGACAATCTTCGGTAACTTCATATTTTGGGACCTTGCAGCATGCGCGTGTTTCATAGCGCTGGGCGCGCATTTTGTCTATGTCGCGGGGCGCAGCAGCAAAAACAGGCAAAGGGGCAGCTGCGAAAACAGCGACTACGAAGGCGCGATACAGCCTCGCGGACTGCGATATTTAGCCGTGCTGCGCGCTATCTTATGCACCCTGTGCATCATCGCGTGCGTATCGAGATATCTTAGCGCGGATATAAATCACCAAAAATTGGGCGTTCTGAATTGGTTTTTTCCGACCGCGCTAGCAAGCGCTTTCATATATTTGGTTGCGATCCGGGTTGTTACGACCGACTCTGAAATAATAGCTTGGGGCGCTGTCTTTGGAACAAGCTATGTAGTCGCTTGCTATGTGGTTTGCAGATGTTTTTTTGCCATTCCTGGGGGATATGGCGGGTTTGCATTTTGGAAAGGGCTGGAGATAATATTTCCGCTAATTTGGGCGTTTCATTTCAAGCGCACCTACAAAAAGCTCCTAGCAGAGGAGATGCGCGAGGCGTAACGGCAAGCTGAATGCAGAATTTTAGCCAAAATTTTGCCGCCAGCCGCAGTTTAAAATTAGCGCGAGCGTAGCTCGCCCTTTGAGCGTGCCAGGGGTTGGGGGATTTTAAGGGGGAAGGGGAGCGCCTCGCAAGTAGCGCCCCTTCCCCCTTAAGAGAAAACGCTACCACGCCCCAAATTCTAGACACAAATTCTACATAGAGAAATTTTAAATTTATTACATGAAATTCCGTTTAAATTTTAATTCGTGATATATCTTGGGGCGGGAAGAGGGCTTGAATTGCGAGGTCACACCTCTCGCAGAGGGTGGCGCTGCCCCGCAGCACCACATTGCTCTGCTCGCCCACAAACCCCACCCAACCCCCGACGACGCTTTAAGCGGTGCAGGCTGTGCCTGAGTTAAATTTCAACATCCATATTCACGGATTCGATCTGCAGCCCGCGCAGATCCGCGAGATGCTGCACCGCAGCGTCCGTCTCGGCGTTTTTGGGAAGGACGATGTGAAAGCCGCGATCAAACGCCAAGAAAAAATTCTCCCTGCCCGTAGCGATGCGATTTAGCGAGCGCGCGGCAAATTTCTCGCTTGCGCGCGGCTCGCCCTTCGAAAACGAGATCGTCTCGCCGTCTGCGACGAAGCTCATCTCCATGCTCGAATCTTGCCCGAGCTTGGCGGAAGCCAGATGCTTTCTTAGCATGCGGCGGTAAAATTTCGGATAAAAAATAAGCCACGCCGCACCCAAAATAACCGACGCCACGCTCGCAATCGGCGCCGTTTTTAAAAGCCCGTCGATGATGATGCCAACGAGCAAAAACTCAAACGGTATGGCGTAGGTGCTGATGAGGCGCTGCTTGCGCGCCTTTTTGCTGTAAAGCAGCATAAATTTATTGAGATTATCGACGTCGCGATTGGTGATACGTACTTTCATATTTTTCCTTTAATTTTTGCGTAATTGTAGCGAAGCCGCCTTAAATTTGCGTCCGTTAACTTCCGTGAGATAAAATCCCGTTTTTAAAGGAGATAGCTTGAAATCTTTATTAAAAATCAACGGATTTTTGCCGTTTTTGGCGATTATGTTTATCAACGCAAGCGTCGATCTGGGCCATAAGATCACGATCCAAAACGTCCTTGTCAAAAGCGCCGATTCCGGCGCTCTCATCGCCCTTACCTCACTTGTAAATTTGCTGATTTTGCTGCCTTACGTATTTCTTTTTAGCGCCAGCGGCTATCTCAACGACAAATTCTCACGTACCCGCATCACGCGGATCTGCGCGAAACTCGGCGTCGCGCTCACCGCGCTAATTACGCTAGGTTATCTGTGCGGATGGTTTTATTTCGCATTTTTTATGACGATCTTGCTTGCGGCGCAAAGCGCGATCTACTCGCCCGCCAAATACGGCCTGATTAAAAAGATCGTCGGCGCGAAAAATTTAGGCGCGGCAAACGGTCTCGTGCAGGCTCTTACCATCATCGCGATTCTGCTTTCATCGCTTGCGTTTTCGGTGATTTTCGAGCTGTTTGCGACGCGCAGCAACGACGCAGGAGAGCTGATGAGCTCGGTTTGGTTCATCGGCGTGCTTTTGGTCGCGGGCTCCGCGCTTGAAACATACTACTCATATAAAATTCCATTCTTCGACGCCGCGCAACCGCAGGCGGAATTTGACACGAAAGAATATCTACACCTGCGCTACTTGAAGCAAAATTTGAATTTTGTGCTAAAAGACAAAAACGTCTTGCTCTGCACCCTGGGACTTTCGATGTTTTGGGCGGTCTCACAGCTCGTGATAGCGACCTTCCCGGCTCACTACAAGAGCCTTAGCGGCAGCGATAACGTAATGGTGATCCAGGTGATCTTGGCGCTTAGTGCGATCGGAATCGCGCTAGGCTCGATCTTTGCGGGCAGCTATTGTAAAAAACATATCGAGCTCGGCATCGTACCGTTCGGCGCATTTGGGCTTGCGCTCGCGCTAATGGTGCTAGCCAACGCGCACTCCGTATTTTGGCTCGGCACGGCATCGTTTTTCTTCGGATTTAGCGGCGGAATTTTCATCGTGCCGCTCAACGCCGTCATTCAGTTTTTCACCGCCGATGAGCGCATGGGGCGGGTGCTCGCGGGTTCAAATTTTATCCAAAATATCTTTATGGTGCTGTTTTTGCTCATCGCCATCATCTTGGTGCATTTTGCGGTCGCCAGCGGCGAAATTTTCGTTATGGCTGCTCTTTGCGTTCTTATCTGCGGGATCTTCGGCGCGAAATATTTGCCGCAGCTTTTCGTTAGAATTTTACTCATTCCGTTTATGAAATTCGGCTACCAGGTCCACGTAGACGGTATCGAAAACATCCCGCAAAAAGGCGGTGTACTGCTTTTAGGAAACCATATCAGCTGGATCGATTGGGCGGTGGTGCAGCTTGCGTGCCCGCGCGGGGTGCGCTTCGTGATGCATCGCAGCTACTACGATCTGTGGTATTTGAAGTGGTTTTTTAAAATTTTCCGCGTCATTCCGATCGGAGCGGGCGTGAGCAAAAGCGCGATCGAAAGCATTCGCGAGGCGCTAAATGCTGGTGAAGTAGTGGGGCTCTTCCCCGAAGGCCACATCAGCTACAACGGCCGCATAGACGAGTTTCAGGGCGGGTTTGAGCTAGCCGCGCACGATACGAACTCCGTAATCGTGCCTTTTTATATAAGAGGACTTTGGGGATCGACGTTTTCGCGCGCTAGCGAGCATTATAAAAGAACGATCTCGCAAAGCGGCAAAAATGCACTTCGCGTAAGCTTCGGCGCGCCGATTGAGGCAAATTCCAAGGCGCACGAGGTAAAGCGCGCGGTAACGGAGCTATCTTTTTTCAGCTGGGGCAAATACCTCGCAAGCCTAAAGCCGCTTGCCTACAACTGGCTAAATCAAGCCAAAAGATCGCCTTTTAAGCGCGTAGCGGTCGATAGCACGGGAGTGAGCTTCACAAATTTAGCGATGATGAGCGCCGTTTTGATACTTCGCAAAAGACTAAAAAGCCGCATAAGCAGCGAGGAAAACGTCGGTATCATTTTGCCTAGCTCGGTCATCGCAAGCGCCGTAAATTTAACGCTTTTTGCGATGGGCAAAACGAGCGTAAATTTAAACTACACGCTAAGCGAAGAAAATTTAATCTACTGCGCAGATAAAGCAAACATCCGCACAATCATCAGCTCGCGCAAATTCGTAGAAAAGCTCAAATCAAAGGGCTTTGAGCTGGAAAGCTCGATCGGCGATCGGCTAGTGTACCTTGAAGATCTAAGCGAGGGCGTCTCTAAAAACGAGCGCATAGCCTGGGCGCTAAAATCGCTGCTAATGCCTAAAATTTTATTTCGCGCGCTGTATTTTAAGCCGCACGCGATAGATGACGTAGCGACCATTTTATTTAGTAGCGGCAGCGAGGGAAAGCCCAAAGGCGTGGTTTTGACGCATAAAAATATAATGGCAAACGTCCGTCAAATTTCAGAGCTCATAAACGCCACCGAGCACGACGCGATTTTAGCGTCTCTGCCGATCTTTCACTGCTTCGGGCTTACCGTAACGACGCTCTTTCCGCTAAACGATGGAATTTTAAGCATCCACGTGCCCGATCCTACGGACGCCTTTAGCGTCGGCAAGATGAGCGCGAAATACGGCGCTACGATAATGTTCGGCACGTCGACGTTTTTTAGGCTATACGCCAAAAACAAAAGGCTCAATCCGCTTATGCTGGCAAGCATCCGCCTAGCGATTGCGGGCGCGGAGAAGCTAAACGAAAACGTCCGCAAGGAATTTAAGATAAAATTCGGCATCGAAATTTACGAGGGCTACGGCACGACCGAGACTGCGCCGGTGGTGAGCGTAAATACGCCGAATGTCCTCGAGCCCGATTTTTTCAAAGAGCTTCACTTCAACCGCGAAAAGAGCGTCGGTTTGCCGCTTGCGGGCACAGTCATAAAGATCACCGATCCCGCCTCGCTACAGCCGCTGCCAAACGGCCAGGAGGGGCTTATCTTAATCGGCGGGCATCAGGTTATGAAGGAATACTACGATGAGCCGGCCAAAACCGCTGAGGCGATCGCGCAAATGGACGGCGTGCGCTACTACAAGAGCGGCGACATCGGCTATATCGACGACGATGGGTTTTTATTTATCACCGATCGCCTTTCGCGCTTTGCCAAAATCGGCGGCGAGATGATCAGCCTGGGCGCGGTAGAGAGCGCTGTGGGCGAAATTTTAGGCGAAAGCGCGATCTATTCGTGCGTGAATCTAAAAGACGAGAAAAAGGGCGAAAAGATCGCTCTGCTTTATATGGGCGAAGCGAGCGAGGATGAAATTTCGCGCCGCCTGAAGGACTCCGCACTGGCGCCGATAATGCAGCCAAGCGTCGTGAAAAAGGTCGAGCAAATCCCGGTGCTAGGCAGCGGCAAGGTAAATCTCAAAGCGGTAAAGGATCTGGCGATCGAGCTGGGACTGTAAATTTTAAGCTTTCAAATTTGCGTTCTAAATTTTAAATTTACGTCTTGCTGCGCTATTTGCGCGAAGTAGCACAAAGAGCAAAATTCCTCTTTTAAATTTATGCTTTGTTATGCCGCAGGGCTTTGCGGTTTTCGCTCCTAGCGGCGGGCGATCTCGCGGGTTAGCTGCGGTTTATTTAAAGAACGATAGCTGCACGCGGCTGCGGCGCCAAATTTATGCTAATTTTGCAGAGGTAAGCTGCTGCTGTCCCACGATTTTTCGCGGTCGCAGTGCCAAATATACTAAATTTTGCTAGCAGACGGCAGCCGCTCGCTGCGCGGATAGACAAAATTTTACATTAAACGGCGCGCGAAATTTCACGGCAGAGCTGCGGGGAGAATTTTTACGGCGTGCGTGCGGAAAGAAATTTCAATGGCGTATGTGCGGAGAGAAATTTTAGCGACGTCGCCCCTCGCTTCGCCGCTTATAAAATTTGCAAATTTTATTTCCCGAGTGTACGCCGATTACGCCGATGAGGTTTATAAACCGCTATACGCAAACTCTCGGCTTTGTCATTCCGCCGCCACAGCGGCTAAATTTTATCTACTCGCGCTAAGTGCGTCTCTAAGTCGGTCTGTATTTACGCTAGCACAAAGTATCGCGCAGCCAAATTTAAAGGATAAATTTCATTCGCGCAGATTGAAATTTTAAAATTTCAAAGCCCAATCTATTTAAATTTAACCGAAGTCGGCAGAGCTAAATTTTAAAAAGGTCTAAGCTTTAATGATTTTAAAAAAGATGAAAGTGCTGCGAAGCGCACGCTTCGCAGCAAATTTAAAGGAGGACTATTTAAAAGATGGAGCGATTTGCGCTACCCACGCCTCGATGCGGCTCTCGGTGAGGTCGCTTTGATTGTCATTGTCTAGCGCGAGACCAACGAATTTGCCGTCCACTACAGCCTTACTCTCGTCGAATTCATATCCGTCGGTAGGCACTGCACCTACGATATTTGCACCCGCTTTTTTGAAGTTATCGTATAGCTCGCGCATTGCGTTGCAGTAGGCATCGCTGTAGCTTGAGCTATCGCCCATGCCGAAAATCGCGACGGTCTTGCCTGAGATATCAAGGGCTGAGAAATCAAAGCCCGCCCAGTCGTCCTGCAGCTCGCCGTCGTTCCACGTGGAGCTGCCGATGATGAGCGCGGTGTATTTATTTAGATCTGCAGGCGCGATGTCCGCAACGTTTTTTAGCTCGTTTTCTATGCCTAGCTTTTCAGAGATCAGCTTTGCGGCGTCCTCGGTATTGCCCATCGAGCTTCCAAAAATAATTCCAACCATTTGGTATCCTTTTAATAAATTTTGTCGGTAAGCTTGTATGGTACTAATTTCATAATGAAATTTCCCTTAAAGCATTCGCTTTTTATCTCGACGTGGCGGTTAAAATTTTCATTTTTTGGATAGACAAGATACACGGCATCGAGGTTTGCTCCGCAGCAAAGCTCTAGCGCTTTTTTTATATCATTATCATAAATGGCTGGATTTTGAGGTAGAATTTTTTTAAAGCTCGCAACCACGCCTAGGCTAAAACCGCTCTTGCGAACTACAATGAGCTCGCCTGATTTGCCCACAAGCTGCAGTTGTGCGCCTGCATTGCGAAGCGCGATTTTGCAAAATACGAAGTTGCGAAACGCATCGTCTCCGTTTAGCAGCAATCCGCTACGCAGACTCACGATCGCGCGAGTTAGCTTATAAACGGGTTTAGCGGCAAATACTGGCAGCGACATGCCGCGCAGATAGGCAAAGATTACCGCATTATCCGCCGCGCAGAATTTCACGGCGGGCTTGAAACGGTAAATTTTACGAGCCCCGCGCCCAAGCTCGGAGGCGATGAAATTTAAAAACGCAGTGCGAAACTGCGAAGCGCTTTTTAAATTTGCGGGCGGAATTCTATAATCCGCATTAACGTTAAAATTATATAGAGCTAGCATCGCTCGCGCTCGCGAAGCCGCATTATAATCCCGCAGCGCCTCTGGCACAATCTCGCACCCGTTCGCATCAAAGCCAAAAATCTCGCCACCAAATAATTTTTTATTAAAAGTTTCGGCATTTAAAATTTCATCATCAATAAGCTCATTATCGCGCCGCAGATCCGCTTTTTGGCGTTTTTCGCGTGCTGCGATACCTCGTTTTGGCGCGGCAATATCTCGTAACAAAGCTGATTTCTCGTCCGAACGCTTAGCGCAGAGAAAATTCTTTTGCGCGGAGCTAGTGTCGTAAAAAGCTCTTGCTGTAAAATTCTTATTCGCGCCGCCCTTTTGCGCGCTCTTTGCAGCGCACGACTTAGAGACATTATGATTAAGCACGCTCGATTTACCGCTTGAAAACTTTTTAGATTTGCCGCTAAATTTCTTGCTTTCGGCGTGCGCAAAGCAAGTAGCGTTAAATTTGCTAGAATTTAAAAAATCCTTGAAATTTAGCTCGCCAGCTTCATCTTTGTAAGCATTTGATTGCGGCGTAGTGCGCGACCTTTTAACCGCTTGCCTGGACTTGCCGGCATTATTTAAATTCCTTGGAATTTTAATCATTTTCGCAAGGCTTGCAACCGAATTCTTGATTTAAATTGAAAACCTTACAGTATTCGCAAAATACGCAGCTAACGCTTCTTTTAGCGCATACGAGCGGGATTTTGCGCTTTTTTACTTCGCCTTTGATTTTTTTCATCGTGTTGTGGTTTAAAAAGCTCGTAAGCATCACGACACACTCGGTATCCTGCGGGATCGGCTTACGATTTACGCGATTTTCGTTTCGTGCATCCCAGTGCTCGATGTTGCTCGCGCCAAGGTCTTTTAAAACCGCCTTAATGGGTGTAATCTCATCTGCTCCTATAACTAAAACGTTCATTTCATCCCCTTTTATGATTGATAGTTGTTATTATAACAGAGAAAGATTAAATTTAACTGATAATGTATATAAAAATTTGAAATTATAAGCTGGAATTTTGCCGGCTTATATTTGTATTTACTCGCTTAAAGCTAGACTTACTGCCGCATCGATGTGGATCTGCGTAGTATCAAATAGCCACGCGGCGGTATCTGCTTGCGATACGAGCAGCCCGATCTCCGTGCAGCCCAGTATCACGCCCTGCGCACCGCGAGCCCTAAGTCCTTCAATGATCTGCAAAAATTTCTTCTTGGAATGTGGTAAAATTTTACCAAAGCAAAGCTCATTAAAAATTACTTCGTTTACCGCTTCCATTTCGTCCGCATTTGGCACGAGCACCTCCATGCCACCCTCTATTAAGCGCCGCTTGTAAAAATCCTGCGTCATCGTGTAGATCGTGCCGAGCAACCCTACTTTTTGCACGCCATGCTTTCGTAGCTCATTTAGCGTAGCGTCTGCAATATGTACGAATGGCACGGAGATGGCGGCATTTATCGCCTCGTAGCACTTATGCATTGTGTTGGTGCAAAGAAAAATATAATCCGCTCCGCCGCCTTGCAAAACCTGCGCGTGACGAGCTAAAATTTCACCTGCCCTGCCCCACTCATTATCTCTTTGGCACCGCTCGATCTCGTCGAAATTTAAGCTACTTAGCAGGATTTCGCCGCTACTTAGCCCGCCTAGACGCTCGTTAATTTTGCGATTGATCCCATCATAATAGGTAATCGTAGATTCGTAACTCATGCCGCCGATTAGTCCAATTTTTTTCATGGATTTTCCTTTTAAAATTTATACGGAATTTTATGCAGTCCCGCGAAATTTAATAAAATTCCGGATTGCAAAATTTGCAGAGCCGGAATTTCAACAAATAGCCGCAAAGCTTAAGCATTCTCGCTCGCGACGCCCGCAGAGATAACCTCATCGCCGAAATCGGCATTCGCAAGCCGTTTGAGCTGGCGGTAGCGTCTCATCGCGTCGGCTTTATTTGCTTCATAAAGCTTACCCGCGTGCTCGGGATCGATCTTTTTAAGCGCGTTGTAGCGCACTTCGTTTAGCAAAAATTCCTCATAAAGGCTCCAATCCGGCTCTTTGGATGAAATTTTAAGCGGATTTTTGCCCTCCGCCGCGAGTCGCGGATCGAAGGTATAGGTTGGCCAATAGCCGCATTTGCTCGCAAGTTCGGCTTGATCGCCGGAGCTGCCCATGCCACCTTTGATGCCGTGCGCGATACACGGCGAATACGCGATGATGAGACTAGGTCCCGGGTAAGCCTCCGCCGCCATGATCGCCTTTAGCGTCGCGGCTTGGTTTGCGTTGGAATTTACCTGCGCGACGAAGATGTTGCCGTAGGTCATTGCGATTTGGCCTAGGTCTTTTTTCTGAACGCGCTTGCCGCCTGCAGTAAACTGCGCGATCGAGCCGCGGCGGCTAGCCTTGGAGCTCTGTCCGCCCGTGTTTGAGTAAACCTCCGTATCTAGCACCAGCACGTTTACGTCTTCGCCGGTAGCCAGCACGTGATCAAGTCCGCCGTAGCCGATGTCATAGGCCCAGCCGTCGCCGCCGATGATCCACTGAGATTTTTTGTTTAGATACTGCTTCAGTTCTAAAATTTCACGAACCCCGGGCGCGTCCAAATTTTGTTCTAGCAACGACACCAGCCTATCTCTGATCTGAGCGGATTTTAGCGTATCGTTTCTGTTTTCGATCCAGTCGTGATAGAGCGCCTTTAGCGCGTTTGGCACGCTTGAGAGCGAGCCTAGCATCAGATCCTCGATCTTATGGCGCAGCGTCTCGCTTGCGATCTTCATTCCCAGCCCAAACTCGGCGTTATCTTCAAAAAGCGAGTTCGCCCACGCGACGCCGCGGCCGTTCTCATCCTTGCGGTACGGCATCGAAGGCGCCGATCCGCCGTAGATCGAGCTACAGCCCGTGGCGTTGGCTACGATCATATGATCGCCGAAAAGTCGCGTGATCAGCGTGATGTACGGCGTCTCGCCGCATCCCGGGCATGCGCCGTGAAATTCAAAATACGGGCGCGCAAAGCCCACGCCCTTGACACTTGATCTGTCCATCAAATCGTCTTTGTATCTTACGTGCTCGAATAAAAAGTCCGCGCTTTCTTGCTCGCCTTTTGCGAGTTCTTCTTCAAGCGGCACCATGACGAGCGATTTTTCCTTGCTCGGGCAGTTTTCGGCGCAAAGCGCGCAGCCCGTGCAATCTAGCGGGCTTACCTGGATCTTATATTTTAGCCCCTTTAGCTCCTTGCCCTTGGCTTCTAGCAGGTGATCTTTTAAATTTAAAGGCGCAGCGGCTTCGTCCTTTTCGTCTAGCAAAAACGCCCTGATTACGGCGTGTGGGCAGACGAAGGCGCACTGGTTGCACTGGATGCAGTTTTGCTCGATCCATTTAGGCACCGTGACGCCTACGCCGCGCTTTTCAAATCGCGTCGTGCCCGCGTCAAAGCCGCCATCCTCGTGCCCTAAAAACGCCGACACCGGCAAGCTATCGCCGCGCGCTGCGTTCATTGGCTTTACGATCTTTTCTATAAATTCGTCGCCTTTGTATTTATCGTTCGTATCCGCTGCGTCATCTTTTAAATTTACCCACGCAGGATCAATCGCTACCTGCACCAAAGCGTCCGCGCCCCTATCGATCGCGTCGCAGTTCATCGCCACGACCGCCTCGCCTTTTTTGGCGTAGGTTTTCTTGGCGTATTCCTTCATATAGCTTTGCGCCTGCTCAAACGGGATGATGCCGCTAAGCTTGAAAAACGCCGATTGCATGATCGTATTGGTGCGGCCTCCAAGCCCTATATCGTGCGCTAGTTTGGTGGCGTTTAGAATGTAAAATTTTACCCGTCTTTGGGCTAGAATTTTTTTGACCTTGTTTGGAAGCTTTACCGCCGTCTGCTCGGCATCCCAGATGGAATTTAAAAGGAAGGTGCCGCCTTCGCGGATGCCCCCGATGACATCGTAGATGTCTAGATACGCGGCGACCGAGCAGGCGACGAAATGCGGATTTGAGACGAGATAGGTCGAGCGGATCGGCCTTTTGCCGAAGCGCAGGTGCGAGCGCGTGTAGCCGCCCGATTTTTTGCTGTCGTAGGCAAAATACGCCTGCGCATAAAGATCGGTTTTATCGCCGATGATTTTGACGGAATTTTTATTCGCGCCCACGGTGCCGTCCGCGCCCAAGCCATAAAACAAGCACTCTATCTCATCCTCATAGCCGAGCGAAATTTTATCTCCCACGGGTAGCGATAGATGCGTCACGTCGTCGTTGATGCCGATCGTAAAGCCGTTTTTAGGCTCGTTTGCATTTAAATTTTCATACACGGCGATTAGCTGCGCGGGATCAACGTCTTTGGAGCTTAGGCCATAGCGACCGCCCACGATGAGCGGAGCGTCCGCGCGCCCGTAAAAAGCGGCTTTTATATCCAGATACAGCGGCTCGCCGAGGCTGCCCGGCTCCTTCGTGCGGTCGAGCACGGCGATTTTGCGCACGCTTTTAGGCATCGCGGCAAAAAGATATTTGAGGCTAAAAGGCCTATAGAGATGCACTTTTAGCACGCCTACCTTCTCGCCCTTAGCATTTAGATGATCGACCACCTCTTCAAGGGCTTGATTGACCGAGCCCATCGCGACGATCACGCGCTGCGGCTCACTTGCGCCGTAATAGACGAAAGGCGCGTAAGATCGCCCCGTGATCTTTGAAATTTCGCTCATATACTCCGCGACGATGTCCGGAAGCGCATCGTAAAATTTATTGACTAGCTCGCGCGTCTGAAAATACACATCGTCGTTTTGCGCCGTGCCACGAGTTTTAGGATGCTCGGAGCTTAGCGCGCCCTCTCTAAATTTACGCACGGCCTCGCGATCCAGCAAGCGATCAAACTCGGCATAGTCCATCACCTCGATCTTTTGAATTTCATGGCTCGTGCGAAATCCGTCGAAAAAGTGCAAAAACGGCACTCGCCCCTTAATCGCCGCAAGATGCGCGATACCGCCCAGATCCATCACCTCCTGCACGCTGTCGCTTGCAAGCATCGCAAAGCCGCTTTGGCGACAGGCGTAGACGTCTTGATGATCGCCGAAAATGGAGAGCGCCTGCGCCGCAAGCGCGCGCGCCGCGACGTGAATGACGCCCGGAAGCATCTGACCCGCGATCTTATACATATTTGGAATTTTTAGCAAAAGCCCCTGCGATGCGGTATACGTCGTCGTAAGCGCGCCTGCTTGGAGTGAGCCGTGCACGGTGCCCGCCGCGCCGCCTTCGCTTTGCATCTCGACTACCTTAACGGGCATGCCAAAGAGGTTTTTTTTGCCCTGCGACGCCCAGATATCGGTGTAATCCGCCATCGGCGAGCTAGGCGTGATCGGATAGATGCCCGCGACCTCGGTAAAGGCGTATGAGACGTAAGCCGCCGCCTCGTTTCCGTCCATCGTTTTCATAACTTTTGCCATTTTTAGTTCCTTTGGAATTATCAAATTTCGCTAATTTTACATATTTATTGCTTAAAAATTTAAATGCTTCGCAAACCGAATAAAATTCTAAAGCTTTATCACAGCGGCGGGCTACAAGCGCGATCTGCTGGCAGTTTTAGACGAGCATTGCGGGCGATTTGAGACGGGCTCTTTCACCGCTTTGAAAATAAATTTTGCATACTTTAAGCGCAGATTGCAAGCAGCGGGTAGAGATTAATGCAAATTTAGCCACCTGACTCGAAATTCTAACCTAAATATCAAATGACGGGAATGCGCGAAAATTAAGAAATTTAAAAATGCACTTGCCACAAGATGAAAAAACCTCATATCGCAACAAGACTGGATAATAAATTTAGCCACTACAAAGTTTTAACCGCCATACGCATCCAAGCTCAACGTAGCGAATTTTTATTTATAACTTGCAACATCGCGGTATATAAAATTTCAACGCATTCTGCCAAATACAATAAATTTTATTGCCTCCTAACGAGCGCAGCGCAAATTTCATTTTAAATTTTCACTGGTCGATCGCTACGTGAATTTTACCCCATGCAACTTTGCGTTTTGAGCGTAAATTCTATTTCCGCAAGCTGCGAGGAGGATAAATTTAGCTATAATCCTCCGCTTAGATTTGGCACGAAACGCGGCACGTATATACGGCACGGAATTTAAAATTTTAAAATTCCGAGCAGAACTCGGAAAGCTAAAAACCGCTAAATGCGCTAAATTTAAAGTTTAAATTTAAAAGCTGGAAAGAGAAAACCGATGAATGTCCATAAAATCGCTTATACGAGAGTTGTCGCGTTAGCGTTTGCCGCCTTTATTTTTAACACGACGGAATTTATCCCCGTGGCACTGCTAAGCGACATTGCGGCGGATTTTGAGATGGATGTTACGAGTACGGGCCTAATCATCACGATCTACGCGTGGGCGGTGAGTATCCTTTCGCTGCCGTTGATGCTGCTAACCTCAAAGCTCGAGCGCAAGAGGCTGCTTTTGCGGCTTTTTGTACTGTTTACGCTAAGCCACGTCCTGGCGGCCATTGCGTGGAATTTTGCCGTTTTGGTAATCGCGCGACTGGGCATCGCGATTTCGCACGCGATCTTTTGGTCGATCACCTCATCGCTCGTCGTGCGCGTAGCGCCGATAAATAAAGGCTCTCAGGCTATCGGCATGCTGGCTTTGGGCACTTCGCTTGCGATGGTTTTGGGACTTCCTTTGGGGCGCGTGATCGGCGAGCTTTTTGGCTGGAGGATTACGTTTTTCGCGATCAGCGCGCTTGCGGCGGCGGAGGCGCTGTTTCTTTGGAAAATTTTACCGTTTTTGCCAAGCAGGCGCGCAGGTTCTCTTGCGAGCCTGCCTATGCTAGCAAGGCGCCCGATGCTGCTTGCTTTGTATCTGCTGACGTTTTTGATCGTAGGCGCGCATTTTACGACCTACAGCTACGTCGAGCCATTCGTGGCGAAATTTAACCCCGCAGGCGATCACTTCGTAACCTACGTCCTGCTTGCGTTCGGTGCTTCTGGCATTCTTGCTAGCGTGCTTTTTTCGAAGCTTTATCGCCATTTTCCAAACGCATTTTTGATCTGCGCGATTCTCTTTATCCTAGCTTCGGTGCTGACGTTAAAAGCTTTTGTCACAAATGACGCGGCGCTGCTGCTCGCGGCTTTCGTCTGGGGAGTGGGAATTTTTGGCTTTGGGCTTTGTTTGCAGATTAGGGTTTTGGCGCTGGCTCCCGACGCTACCGACGTCGCGATATCGATTTACTCGGCGATTTACAACGTAGGCATCGGCGGCGGAGCTCTTTTGGGGCATCAGATCGCAACGAGATTCGGGCTTTGGCACATAGGAGAAGCGGGCGCGATACTGGGCACGCTAGGGCTTGCAAGCCACCTCTACGCAAGCGTAAAATTCGCACAGAAAAATAGCGCGTAGGCTAAATTTACGAAAGAGCTTCGGCGAGATTAGCGTGCGCTTTTAGTCGGCGCTTTAAAACGGCAGTTCTATGGGTCTAAATTTTTAAAATTTATCCCTCGCGACCAGCTAAATTTGCAGATAAAATTTAATCTCGCGCCTAGCCCCGCTGCCTGCTTTATTGATCATCCGCGCTATCCACCCAAAGCTCTTAAAATTTGCCCCTCGCTAGAGCGCTAAATTTTAAAATTTAGCGACAGTGCGTAAGAATTTAAGACGTAGAATTTAAAGCGGGGGCCACCAAATTTTAACTACTTTATAAACCCTACCTGCGGTAAAATTTCAGCTAGCGCCGCGTCCTTTTTCTCGTTAAATTTGACCTTGTTTTGCTCGAAAAGATTGTTTCCGTGCGCGTCGATCGAGACGATGAGCGGACCAAACTCCTTCACGCGGCACTTCCACAGCGTCTCAGGCATCCCAAGCTCCGTCCAGTCCGCGCTCTCGATCTGCTCAACCTGCGTCGCGGCGACCACCGCGCAGCCCGCCGGAAATACGCAGTGTATCGCGCCAAACTCCTTGCAGCCGCTCATAGTACCCTCGCCCATGCCGCCTTTGCCCACTATCAGGCGCACGCCGGTTTTGGCGATAAACTCGCGCTCGAATTTCTCCATCCGCATGCTAGTCGTCGGCCCGACCGAGACCATCTCAAAGCTTTTATCACCCGTTTTTCTGATAATCGGCCCCGCGTGCAGGATCGCGCCGCCTCTGATATCTAGCGGCAGCTCGCGACCCTCCTGCACGACGCGTCTGTGCGGCACGTCGCGGCAGGTGACGATGTGCCCGCTGAGGTATATCACGTCGCCGATCTTGATATCCGCTAGATCCTCGGCGCTGATCGGCGTGGTTAAAATTTTCTTACTCATAGCGCGAACTCCTTGTGCGATTTTACGGCAAAGCTTAGCTGCTCGTCCCAGACGATATGGCCTTTGCGGTGCGACCAGCAGCCTACGTTTACTGCAACGGCGATGACGCTTGGGTGGCGGGCGCAGTTTTCGATATGCACGCCCATGACCGAGCTTGCGCCGCTCATGCCTTGCGGGCCCAGGCCTATTTTATTGATGCCCTCTTCGAGCAGCTTTTCGGTTAGCGCGGCTCGGTCGTTTGGATTGCGCGAGCCTAGCGGCCTCATCAGCGCTTTTTTAGATAGTAGCGACGCCACGTCGATCGAGGTGCCCACGCCCACGCCGACTAACAGCGGCGGACAGGCGTTTATGCCGTAGCTGGTCA
>NZ_CALHHX010000090.1 GCF_938030685.1 uncultured Campylobacter sp.
TTTTTTGCTCTGCATTTTCGCTCCTTTAAAAACTCACTCAAATCGCGCACATCAAGCAGCGCAAAGCCGTAGCCGCCTAGCTCGCCCAAAAACGTATCTCTTCTTTGCTAACAAAGCGCGGCGGGGCTCACGATTAAAATTTAAGCTCAATACCCGCTTAAGAAGACGAAATTATTTACCGCGCCGGTTAGGAATTTCACCAAAAATGGCGCCAGCACGCACGCCACGCTAGCTAGCACGACGGCAAATTCTATCTGCACCGAGACCGTTCCCAGCGAGCCGTCAAGCTCCGCGTCCTCTCGCGGTTCATGCAAAAACATACGCACGATGAGACGCAGGTAGTAATACAGCGCGAGCGCGCTATTTACCACCATGATGACGGCGAGGGCGAAGTAGCCCGAATTGACCGCCGCGCTTAGCAGATACATCTTGCCCCAAAACACGCTAAACGGCGGAATGCCCGCAAGCGAGAGCATGAAGATCGCCGCGCATAGCGCAAAAAGCGGATGGGTGCGGATCAGCCCGTCAAATTTCTCAAACGGATGCTCGAAGCGAGCTGTAAATTTAGAGCTTTGCTCGAAAGTTTCGGCACCGGGCTCGCAAGTTTTAGTGCCGAAAAGGCTCGCTTCCGCGCCGGGCTTAGTCGCTTTCAAATTTGACCCGCTTTCTTTGGAATTTTGCTCGCTCGCTTTAACGCTCCACTCGCCGCAGGCTGAATTTTGCCCGCTCGCGCCTAAATTTAACTCGCCGACAAGGTTCGGCTCGTGATTTTGCGAAAAAGTGGGCTTTGCGTTTGAGATAGAGCTCTCGCCGTTTGCATTTAAATTTAAAGCGGGGCTTTGGGTTTTAAATTTTAAATTTAACGAGCGCGCGCGCCTTTGCCGCACGCACCAGATGAACGCAAACGCGCCGAGATTGGCCGCGGCGTATAGTATCCAGTAGGTAAAAAGTGCGGCATTTGCCTGCGTCGAGCCGATCACGATCGCGCAGAGCACGAAGCCAGCGTGCGAAACGGAGCTGAAAGCAAGCATCCGCTTGACGTCGCGCTGCACGAGCGCCATGAGGTTCGCTAAGCTCATCGTAAGCACCGCTACGGCGTAGAGCACGATGTTTAGCCACTGCACGCCGATGCTTTGTAGCGCTTCAAACAGCCTGATCGCCACGACAAAGCCCGCGATTTTTGGGACGACGGACAAAAAGCCCGCCATAGCGGAGCTCGCGCCCTCGTAAACGTCGGGCGTCCAGGTGTGAAACGGGATCAGCGAGAGCTTAAAACCTATCGAGACGATCATAAATGAGCAAGCGGTGAAAAGCAGGACGTTGGTTTGTAAATTTGAACTCTTAGCGATCTGCGCGATATTTGAAATTTCCATAGAGCCGGTCGATAGAAAAAACATCGCCGCGCCGAATGCGAAAAAGCCTGACCCCAGCGCGCCCATTATGAAGTATTTTAGCGCCGCTTCGACCGATCTGGCGCGATTATGCAGCGCGATTAGCGTATAAAGCGCCAGCGAGCCCGTCTCAAGCCCAACGAGGATCATCATTAAGCTTTCGCTCGCGACCATAAACTCATAGCCCACGAGCACGAATAAAAACAGCACGAAAAACTCCGCCGTGTGGTACTCGTGCGCGCTTCTTGCGCCCAAAGACAGAAAGATGAAAAATATCGAGCCTGCGAGCATGATAAGCATCGATAGCGTCGCGATTCCGTCCACCAGCATCACGTCGAAAAGCCCGCGTATGCCGCTGTTGTATCCGAAAACAAGCCCGAAGCCGAGCGCAAGAGCTAGTATCGTGATGACGGCGTAAAATTTATACGATAGCGTGCGCGCAAAAAGCGAAACCGCGAGCATCAGCAGGGCAAATCCTCCGAGTATCGCCATAGGCGCGATCGAGGCTAAATTTAAAAGATTATTTTGCATCGCTTCTTACCTTAAAATTTGCTTTTTCCATATAGGCGCGAGTCGCGGTTTGAGAGGCTTTGTTAAACATCAACTCAAGGCTTTGCGTCACGCTGGGCTCGATGCTTTTTAGCATCAGATTCGGCGCGACGCCCAGCGCTACCACCAGCACGCAGATAGGGATGATAGAGCAAAGCTCGGTTCTGTTTAGATCGCTTAGCTTTTTATTTTCCTCATGCACGAGCGCGCCGAAGAAGGTCTTTTTATAAAGATTCATCGAATAGATCGCGCCCATTATGATGCCGAGTCCACCCAAAAGCGCATAGCTAAAGCTTATTTTAAAAATCCCAACAAGGCCTAAGAATTCTCCCACGAAACCGATCGTAAGAGGAAGGCCTATCGAGCCCAACAGCACGACGCAAAAGCAAAACGCATAAAGCGGCATCACCCGCGCAAGCCCGCCGAATTCGCTAAAAAGCTTCGTATGCCTGCGGTCGTATAAAAAGCCTACGAGCATAAAGAGCCCGCCGCTTACGATACCGTGGCTTATCATCAAAAATACCGCGCCGCTCATTCCTTCGCGGCTTATTGAAAAAATTCCAAGCATTATGACGCCCATATGCGCGATCGAGCTATACGCGATAACCTGTTTGATATCCTTCTGCGCAAAGGCGATGAAGCTTGCATAGATGATCATAACGATCGCTACGGCGCACATCATCCCGCTAAAATAGACGCTCGCATCCGGAAACAGCGGCAGCGAAAATCGCACGAAGCCGTAGGTGCCCATCTTAAGAAGCACCGCGGCAAGCAGAACCGAGCCTATCGTAGGGGCCTGCCCGTGCGCATACGGCAGCCAGGTATGAAAAGGAAAGCAAGGGGTCTTGATCGCAAAGGCGATCGAAAATGCCAAAAACAGAGGAATTTGCGTGCTAAGCGGCAGCGATAGGCTCTGCCAGTCTAGGATATTAAAGCTGTACTCGCCCGTAGCCTCGTGATAGAAATAGCTCATCGCCACGAGTCCTACAAGTAGAAACATCGAACCCAGGAAAGTGTAGATGAAAAATTTCACCGCGGCGTAAATTCTCTTGCCGCTGCCCCACGCGCCGATGATATAGAGCATCGGAATAAGCGAAAGCTCCCAAAATATGTAAAACAAAATAGCATCCAGCGCCACAAAAACGCCCACCATCGTCATTTCTAAAAATAGAATGCAGATGATTAAATTTTTGGCGCGCTCTTTAATGCTTAGACTAAGCAGCGCTAAAAAGGTAACCAGCGTGCTTAGGATCACTAAAAACAGCGAAATTCCGTCCACGCCGATGAAGTAGTTGATGCCGTATTCGCTTATGAAAGGGTGCAGCACGCTAAACGCGATGCCGTCCACCGGCTCATAGAGTATCCACAAAACTAGCGAAAGCACGAACTCTATAAAGCTCATCGTAACGGCGTAGGTCTTGATGCTCGCTTCGTCGATCAAAAAGCCTAAAACCGCAGCTACCGCCGGAAAAAATATAACCAAACTTAAAAAGTATTCCATGCCCACCTCACAGCGCAAACGCCAAAATCAGCAAAATGAAAGATCCCAAAACCATCCACCTTAAATTTGCGCTCAAATCTCCGCTATTGCTCGCACGATCCGCACCTTCGCCGCTTTTTACCGCCACGCGAGCGATCAGATCGACGCTGGCGTCTATGATCGCGCCGTCGCATTTAGCACAGATCTCGCTAAGCTTGGCGTATCCGCGCACGATCACGCGCTCATAAATTTGCGGGATAAAATACTGAGCGATCAAAATTTTATAAAATTTGCAGTTCTTTAAATTTTGGCTAAATTTGCCCTTGCCGTATGTCCAAATCGTGCCGATCGCCACCGCGCTTATCATCGCTAGCGTTATGGCGATCAAAATTACCTCCACGCCGTGCGGGATCGAAGCTTTAAAGCCCGGTAGTATGCTAAGCACGAACTCCGCAAAATCGTGCTCAAAAAAGCCCGCGATCACCGCAGGCACAGCTAATACGCCCATCGCGATGAGGGCAAAGCCTTTCGCCTCGTGCGGATGGTGGGTAAATTTTTGCTTGCCGAAAAACACGAGCATTATCAGACGCACGCTGTAAAACGTCGTCATCGCAGCGCCCGCAAACAGCAGCGCCCAGATAAAATACGCGTCCGCGCTCCACGCCGCTTCCAAAATTTTATCTTTTGAGAAAAAGCCCGCGAACGGATAAAATCCGCAAAGCGCAAGCGAGCCTATGCACATTAAAATCGCCGTAGGCCGCATAAACTTATATAATCCGCCCATATTTTGGATATTTAGATCGTCCTTCATCGCGTGCATTACGTTGCCCGCGCCCAAAAATAGAAGCGCTTTGAAAAACGCATGCGTCGCCAGATGAAATAGTGCGATCCAATACGCCCCGAGCCCCGCGGCTACGAACATATAGCCAAGCTGCGAGAGCGTGGAGTAGGCGATGATTTTTTTAAGATCGTTATGAACCAGCGCCATCGACGCTGCAAAGACCGCCACAAAAGCGCCTAGGCAGACGATAAAACCGCTTACTTCGGGCGCGAGCGCGAAAATCGTGTTTGCGCGGATTACCAGATAAACGCCCGCCGTAACCATCGTCGCTGCGTGAATGAGCGCGGATACGGGCGTCGGACCCGCCATCGCGTCTGCCAGCCAGGTATGGAATGGAAACTGCGCGCTTTTGCCCATCGCGCCGATAAATAAAAGCGCTGCGATTAGGGTTAAAATTTCAGGCTCCAAGCTCGCTGCGTTCGCAAATACCACCTCGTAGCGCAACGAGCCGAAATTTAAATAGATCAGAAAAATTCCAAGCAACATCCCAAGGTCTGCGATGCGGTTCATTATGAAAGCTTCGTTGGCGCACCAGCTGTAATTGCTCCTATCATACCAAAAGCCGATCAGCAGCCACGAGCAGAGTCCGACCCCCTCCCAGCCGATGAAAAGTCCTAAAAAATTATCGCTCGTTACCAAAACCAGCATCGAAAAAACGAAAAGTCCCAGGAAGCTGAAAAATTTAGCGAAGTTTTCATCATCCCACATATAGTAGATCGAATACACGTGCACTACGCTGGATACGATGCCTACGACCACCATCATCACCGCACTTACGCTATCTATGAGAAAGCTAAATTTTGCGTCCAAAAATCCCGTGCTTATGAAATCGGCTAAGCTTACGCTGATTAGGCGGTTGTCAGAGACGAGCTCCATCAAAGCAAGCGACGCGATAGTACTTAAAATCACCAGCGCCGAGCAGACTACGCCTATAAACATCTTGTCTTTGGCGCGAATGAAAACGCCTGCGAAGATCGCCGAGGCAAGCGGTGCGAAAAGGGCGATTAAGAGCCATACAAAAACGGTATCAAGCATCCGGCCCGTCCTTAGAAGGATTTTTAAAATTTACGAAGCTGTCAAGTTCGATGCTGCCCGTTTTCTTATACCACAAGATGAGCAGCCCTAACCCCACGGCCATCTCGCTCGCGGCGATCGCGACGATGAAAAGCGCAAAAATTTCGCCGTTGATGTTGTCGTAAAATTTTGCCACGGCGACGAGGGCTAAATTTGCGGCGTTTAATAAAATTTCGCTCGAAAAAAAGAGCATTATCAAATTTCTTCGCTTCATCATACCCGCAAGCCCGAGCCCAAACATCATCGCAGCGACGATCAGATAGTGATTTAGACCCATTTTATCCCTCGCTCTCTTCATAGCTCAGGCTCGCGTCCATCTGCTTATGCGCGAGCACGATAGCGCAGATCATCGCCACGAGCAGCATCACGGCTGCAAGCTCGAAAATCGCCAGATATTTCGTAAAGATAATCATCCCAAGTGCCTCGGTGTCGTCGGTGTTTAAAATTTTAAGCGTTTCTACGTTGTTCGCAACCACCGCGCCAAGCACGATAATCACGAGCAAAAATGCGATCACGCCGCTAAGCGCGAAAAATAGCCTTGCCCCCTTTTTCGGCTCGCTTACGTTTTTATCCGCGCCCAAAAACATCAGCGCGAAGCCGTAAAGCACGATCACGGCGCCAGTGTAGACTATGATCTGCACTACGCCCAAAAACTCCGCATCCAGCAAGAAGAAAAATCCGCTCATAAATACCATGCCGCCGGCCAGCGCGCTAAGGGCATAAAGGACGTTTTTGCTAAAAACGCTGATGCCGAAAAGCGCCAGGCAAACCGCACTGAAAAAATAAAATGCAAGCGTTTGTATCATTGCTCCTCCCCCTGCGCTGAGGAATCCGGCGCGGAGCTTTGCGTAGAATTCTCAGCGTCCGCGGCGGAATTCTTTTTAGAATTTACTTTAGATTTTTTACCTCGCGTCGCAGAATTCCCCTCATCTTGCGTCGCGGAATTTTCTTTAGAATTTTCCGCAGAATCGTCGTCCGCAGCAAGACCGCCTGTGGAATTCTCGACGTGCGGCGCAACCGAATTATCTTTAAAATTTTTACTTTGAGCGGCGGAATCTTCGGCGCTTTGAGAGACGGAGCTTTCTTTGGAATTTCGCTGTGAATCGGGCGCGGAATTTTGAGCGTCCGTAGCAGAATTTTCTTTAGAATTTTCGGCGTCCGTGGCGGATCTTTCCTTTAAGCTTGCCCGCCCCACGTCTTGCCGCTCGGCTGAAATTTCGCCGCTTAAGCCCGCGCCCTTTGAAAATAGAATTTTATCGCTAGCGACACCCTCTTTTTTAGAGCTTTCCGCGGCACTGCTTTTTAAATTTGAATCCGCGCTCTTTGAGCTTAGCTCATCGCTTGCGGCGTCGCTTTTTATATAGGCGTTCGGCGTCATCTTGATCCGCGCGCC
>NZ_CALHHX010000091.1 GCF_938030685.1 uncultured Campylobacter sp.
AGATCGATAGCGCCATAAGTTTTATTCGAAACGGCGCCTTAACGCAGCGGGCATGCAGATACGCCTTTGCGCCCGTTTGTAGAAATTTAGCGAGCATTTTGCGTAGCTTTTTATATGTTTCAACTTTTGGCTATTCGAACGAGCAGCTTCCGACCGTATTTGCCCAAAAAATTTACGGCATTGCGCTGTGCCATACCCTCTTTCCTTTCGATACGGGCGATTTTGTGTATTATCTACCGCGCGAAAAATCCATCCACACCGATGACCCCGCCGATTTGGATAACTGGCATTTGATGATGGAGATAGCGGGCGGCGATTTAGGGATTTCTGCGTTGATTGAGCGGCTAAACGAACGCGCGTATGAAATTTGGACGAATTACAAAACGCCGTTTGAATGGAAATACGACGAGGGGATTTGGAATTTAGAATTTGAGAATATTTCAAAAAGGCTGCACTATGCGGGCTTGCGAGCTTTTTCTAATTTGAATAAAGCGGAATAAAAGCGCACAAAATTTAAACCGCTTCTGAAATTTCATTCGCGGGCGGTAAAATTCTGCAAGTTTTTAATGCGGGTAAAATTTAAAATTCGCTTGAGCGGGTTTTTGGCAGCCTGCGGTATCAAAATTTAGCCGCCGCGTATTTTACGACTTGCGGCGCCGAGAATTGTAGCGGCGGCAAACCGAAAGCTCATAGGCGAGCGATAAATTTAAAGGACGGATTATGAAAAACCTAGCGCTTGTGCTGTTTAGCGGACAGACGAACCTCGATTTTGTGGGATTTTACGATTGTATGCTAAGGCTCAAAGCCGCCCGCCCGCAGCTTGAGATGAGGTTTTGCTCGCGTGAGTGGCAGGTTTGGGATAGCGGCGGCCTGACGATTGACGTGGGCGAGATCACGACGGATCTAGGCGGCTTTGATGCGGTTTTTGTGCCCGGCGGTATGGCGACGCGCCGCCTTAAAGACGATGCGGGCTTCATCTCGTGGCTCGCGACCGCGCGCGATGCGAAGTATAAGTTTAGCGTTTG
>NZ_CALHHX010000092.1 GCF_938030685.1 uncultured Campylobacter sp.
GAGTGGGGCATACGGATCATCGGCGGCGACACGATCGGCTCGGATCGCATCGCGCTTAGCGTGAGCCTGATCGGCAAGTGCAAGCGCCCCGTGTTTCGCAGCGGCGCGCGCGTAGGCGATCTCATCGCGCATACTGGCGAGCTGGGTAGCGTCGGGCGCGATCTGGCGGTGCTTTTAAGAGATGAAATTTTACCCGCTAGCTCGCAGACGCAAAACCGAAACGATAAAATTTCGTCGCTGCAAGGCCCAAGCGATGAGGTACGAAGCTCGGGCGATAAAATTTCGCCTGCTCGCGCCGAGCTACAGAGTCTGGACGCCAAAACTTCGGCAATACAAATTTTGGACCTTGAGCCGCAAAGTCTGGACGATAAAATTTCACCTGCGTACGTCAAGCCGCAGAGCTTGGATGCTAAAATTTCGGCGCAAAATTCCGTGTCACGAAGCGGAGAGGATCGCAAGAGCCCTACGGCGCAAAGCCTCGCATGCGAAAATTCTACGTCGAAAAGCTCTGCAGGCGAAAATCCTGTGCCGGGTAGTGGCTCATATCGATTGCGCGAGGATCTACGCGCAAAAATTTCAAAGAATTCGCGCTTCGTCAGGCCCGTCTTGCGCGACAAGTTTTTTTACAAGGCGGCGAAGTTCATCAGCGCGGCGATGGACATTAGCGATGGGCTCGCGCAGGATTTGCCCCGACTGCTCGAGGCTAGCGGCGTGGGTGCGCGCTGGATCGCCCGCCCTAGCGAGGCTGCGTTGCAAAGCGGCGAGGAGTACGAGATTTTGTTTAGCTTCGCGCCGAAGTTTTTGCCCAAAATCTACGCAATTGCCGCTAAGGCGGGCGTCGCGATCAATATCATCGCCGAGGTTTGCCCGCGCACTCCGCAAAGCTCGATGGAATTTCGCGGCAGCTCGCACCACTTCGCGCCTTGAAATTTACCGCGACCGCTTTAAATTTTAAGGCGAGGGGTTTGGGTTTCAGTTCGAAACGACGCGCCGGGCGAATAAATTTCATTTAGCGAGCGGGGCTGCGGTGATTTGAAATCGGACGCTTTTGGGTCATGACCGCGCCCCGCCGAACTAGGTAAATTTCATAGCCAAAGCGGGCGGCACCCCGAGCCTTGCGATTAAATTTCATAAATCAGCGCAGACGGCGTGCATCGCGGCTCCGTCGTTTGCCACGGCGTAGAGGCGCCCGCCGCTAGCGAGCATGATCTGATCCGAGCCGAATTGAAACTCGCCGAATTCCACCTCTTTTAAGATCGAGCCGTCGTCCGCGCTAATCAAAACCGGCTTGCCGCGGCGATCTGCGAGTAAAATTTTATCCTCAAACCACGCGAAACGCTCGGTGCCGCCAGTGTCAAGCTTAAAGATCACTTCGCCGCTTGCTGCGTCTACGGCGTATAGGTGCCCGCCCTTGCCGTCACGCCGTGTCCGCGAAACTCCACGCCCTGCATCGTAAGAGGATATGATTTTAGCATTTGCGGCTCCTTAAAATTTGAAGCGATTATAGCTTAAATTTGGGCGCGAATTTTAAAATTTTGTATGCACGTTAAAATTTTACGGCGTGCACGTTAAATCATACGATGCACACGCTAAAATTTTACGGCGCGCGGCATGGAATTTCAAATTTTGCGGAGCCGCGGAATTTGAAATTTCGCCTCTTCACGTAGCCTACACGCAAGCTCGCTATCATACCGCTACAAAATTTACAAAGGAGCCGTATGAGGGAGATTGTAAAAAAATTTGTCGCAGGCGACGCGGATATTATATTCGCCAGACTTTCCGTTATCATCGTGCTTGCCGTGATGGGCAACTACAAGTGGTTTGAGTTCGAGGTGGAGGCTTTAAAGCCGCTCTTTTCGCAGACGTGGCTTTCGTTTTTGCCGTCAGCGCTCGGGGACGCCGGCGCGAGCTATTTTTTGGGCGTGGTGGAGACCGTGGGCTATCTCTCGCTCATCGCGGGCTTTTTCAAGCTGAAGACGGGCATCGTGGGCGATTTCATCGTGATCGTCATGGCGCTGAGCACGCTCAGCCTACTGCCGCAGCTAGGTAAGATCGACGGCTTTATCTTTAAAGACCTTTTCTTGCTAGGCCTTGGCTTGGTGCTGCTAAAATACGACCTGACGCGCCTTTGTCGCGGAGAAAAAAGCTGCGATTGAGCCGTCAAAACATACTGGCGTCGGTTCCGACGCAACACTAAATGATTGCGCACGGCGAGCTTGAGGCGTTTTGATTTAAAGCCTGCTTTGCCGGCGGGTGCGTGCTTGAGCTTGCTTGCGTAGCGCCGTTTAAAATACGGCCGCGCGCTAAAATTTTATGGCGCACGGTTGAAATTTATTGAGCTGCAGTAATTAAATTTTGCCAACGCTCAAACTCAAATTTATAAAATTTAAATCGATCCATCAGATTGTGCCACAAATTAAGTCGCGTTAAATTTGACGGCGAAAGCTTAATTTTAAGCTCAAAGCATTAGATTTAGATCCAACCAAATTCGCATTTGATTAAGCAAAACGAAAAGCGCAAAGTTATATCATTTCTTAGAAATTCTGCAATTTTTTCGAAAGGATGAGATATGAAGCACTTTTCACTCTCAAAAGCCGTTTTTATGGCGGCGAGTTTGGCCCTGCTCGGGCTTTCGACGCTAAATGCGCAGGAGAAATTTTTCCCGGTTATCGTCATTCACGGCGGCACCAGCGGGCTTGATCTAACCAAAGAGGAATTTAAAATCCGCGAGGAGCCGATGAAAAAGGCGCTTTTGGCGGGTCAAGCCGTGCTTGAGAAAGGCGGCAGCGCGATGGATGCCGTTACGGCGGCAATAATGGTGCTTGAGGACGATCCGAATTTCAACGCGGGCAAGGGCGCGGTATTTACAGCCGACGGATTTAACGAGCTTGATGCCTCGATCATGGACGGCTCGACCAAAAAAGCGGGCGCAGTCGCGATGGCGAGGCATATCAAAAACCCTATCCTAGGCGCCAGGCTCGTGATGGATAAGACGTGGCATACGCTTGTTGCGGGCGAGGGAGCCGACAAGCTCGCTAAAGAAAACGGCCTAGAGATGGTCGATCAGAAGTATTTTTTCACGCAGTTTAGATACGATGCGCTGCAAAAAGCCAAAGAGAAGCAAAAGCTGCTACTTGATAGCGAAAAGGCGAAAAAGACGTCGCTAAATTTACATGAGCGCCCATATCTTGGCACCGTGGGCGCGATCGCGCTGGATAAAAACGGCAACCTAGCCGCAGCGACTAGCACGGGCGGCATGACCAATAAAATGACCGGCCGCATCGGCGATAGCCCGATAATCGGCTCTGGAACCTACGCAGATAACGACTCGGTGGCAGTTTCTTGCACCGGCACGGGCGACATCTACATGCGCGTAAATGCCGCGCACGAGGTCTCGGCTCTTTATAAATACAAAACTTCCGACGTGCAAAAGGCCGCCGAAGAGGCAGTAGCTCAGGTCAAAGCTCTAGGCGGTAGCGGCGGCATCATCTCGATCGACAAGCACGGACACACGGGCTTTGCGTGGACGAAAGATAAGCTCGGCATGTATCACGGCGAAGCAAGGCTTGGAGACAAGCCGATCGTCTACTGGCCGCTAGGCGAGAAATAAACGTAAATTTAGCCCCTTTGCGGGGCTAAATTTAAATCAAATAGCGAGGATAAATACGCTTTTTATTGCACGTTTATCAAATTTAGCGCCTTCGTCGATCAAGCGCTTCGGCGAGGCAAATTCGGTTAAATTTTACTTTCAGCACCTCGGCAAAGCGCAAATTTTCTACTTTTTTAAAATTGGCTCTCTTTAAGGAGTATTAATTTCCGTTGAGCCTTAAATTTTACCGAAATCCATATTTTTTGATACCAAGGCGCTTAAATTTCAGGTAGAATATCGCCACATAAAATCAAGGCGGTAAAATGAGAAAATTTATAGTCGTTCGCGGACATGCGGGCTCTGGTAAAACGACTTTCGCAAAAGAGAAAATCAAAGAATTTAAAAACGAATATCCGCAGGCGCAAATTTATCATTTGGAAAACGATATGTTTCTAACCGATGAGGCGGGGGTTTATACTTGGTCGCCGAAGCTTTTGGAGGATGCGAAGCGCAAGGTCGCACGCGAGATAAAACAGGCGTATAAATTTGCCCTAGAAAACAAAGATAAAGACGTTCTTATCGTGCTTAGCAACGTGAGCGCGCGCACCAAAGAGCTGTTAAGCCTAAAAGAGCAAGCCGCCCAGAATGGATTTATTTTCGAATGCTTTAGAATGCAAAATTTCTTCGCCTCCGAGCACGGCGTCGATGAAGATACGGTAATAGCGATGTTTATCAAGGTCGCAAACAATAAAATTGAGGGCGAAATTTTGATCCCGCCCGTCAATCCTATGAGCGAAAGCGTAGCGCAAAAGATCAAAGACGCGGCGGCTCTAAATAGGCGCGATCTGCCCTTTGATGCGGCGCAAAATACCTACGTAACGAAAAAATATATCGCCGCCACGCAGGATAAAAGGCTCTGGAGTGCGCGTCAAAGCGAGCTTTATCCCGAGCTTCGCACCTATAAATACTCAAAACGCGTCTTTTTCAAAGCCGATTGGGATAAAGCGCTGCTTGAGATGCGCGGGCTCATAATGGACGATGATCTAAATATCATCGTGCGTCCGTTTAAAAAGGTCTATAACTACTCGGAATTTACCTCGCGCAAAAGCCTTTATCCTATCGATATCACAGACGATACGCCCGTGCTTGCCGTGCGAAAGGTAAACGGCTTTTTGGGGTGCTGCACCTACGTAGATATCGGCGAAAGCGGCGCGAGCTTTAACCGCCGCGTCATCTACTCCACGACGGGATCGACCGATAGTAGATTTGCGCAGATGGCGCGCGAGCACTGCTGTAAATTTGAAGAAATTTTCAAACGCTATCCAAATAAAACTTTTTTATTTGAGATCACCGACGAGAGTGACCCGCACATCGTAGAAGAGGAGCTAGGCGAGACTTTTATCGGGCTTATCGACGTTAAAACCGGCGCGCAAGCAAGCGAATTTGAGCTGGATAAAATCGCCGCAAGCACTGCCGGAGCGCTAAAAAGACCTTTTTATAAAGAGGGCGAGCAGTATCTAAAAACGAGCTTTGCGGAGCTTAAAAATATAGTCAAAGAGGCGAAATTCGAGGGCTTTATGGTGTATATCCCGAGCCAAAACGATTTTTGCTTTAAGATGAAAACGCCTTATTATCTCGTGAACAAATTTTTCGCTCGCAGTAAAAACGAGGCGCTTTCCGGCAAACTGGATAAAACCAAGCTTGATGAGGAATTCCATCCCTTGATCGATCACATCAAAGTAAACGAGCGAGAATTCAGATCCCTTGACGAGCAGGGCAAGCTAGGCTTTATAAAAGAATTTTTAGAAAAAGTTTAACGATTACCGTGCGAATATTTGGCGCCGCGTAAATTTACACGTAAAGCGTAATTCGATGCGGCGATTAAAATTTAAAGGAAAATGATGATATTTTTTACCTCCGATTTGCATTTTTATCACGCCAATATTATGAAATACTGCCCTAAATTTAGGGCTTTTAACGACGTAAGCGAGATGAATGAAAAGCTAATAGAGCTCTGGAATGCCGTAGTGGGGCCTGAGGATACGGTTTATGATCTGGGCGATTTTGCATTTTGTAATAAATTAAAGGATCTAAAAAGCGTCGCGCGTAGGCTAAACGGCTCGCATGTGCTGATTTTAGGCAACCACGATACGCTCATTAGTAGGAACAAAGAAGCGCTGCTACGCGAGCTAAAAGACGACGGAAATCCTATTTTTAGCGATATCTTGCACTACAAGGAGCTAAATTTTGACGGCGGCGCGGGCGCGATGAAGGACGGCAAAGCGGGTGTGAGCATCTGTATGTTTCACTATCCCGTAGAGGAACACAACCACGCCTCGAAAGGCTCTTTTATGCTTCACGGACACTTGCACGACCGCGCTTCCAGCCTAGAGGGGCGCATACTAAACGTAGGCTTTGACTCGCACGGCAAAATTTTAAGCTTAGAGGAGATCATGCAAATTTTAGGGCAAAAGGAGATTGCGGCAAGATACTCGTGATCCGGGCTAAACACGGACAGCCGCAGCATTGATTTAAGCGTAGCCTGCCGCAATATCTTGCAAAAGCACCCGCGTAATACCGGGATAGGCAAAGGACTCGGCGGCAGCGGCAGCATCTTTATCGACAAGCACGGGCATACGGGCTTTGCATGGACGAAAGATAAGCTAGGAATGTATCACGGCGAAGCAATGCTCGGAGCCAAACCGATCGTTTACTGGCCGCTAGGCGGGAAATGATAAAATTTAAGCAGGCGGCGAATAGCGCAAAGGTTGTAAAAGCGCCCAGCGAGAGATGATCAAATTTAGCCTCTTTTGTCTCGTTTGCTCTTTGCTTCCGCGCAAATTTTAAAATTTGC
>NZ_CALHHX010000093.1 GCF_938030685.1 uncultured Campylobacter sp.
CAAGCCTCAAAGATTATAAAGCGGGTAAGATCAAAAACAGCCTGATGAGCGGACTTTTAACTAACGTAAGCGACGAGAACCTAGATAAGCTCGCGGATGAAATTTCAAAATTTAAAGAGTAAGTCTTGGATAAATATAATTCGCGATGCACGATCAAAAATACGAGCTTTTTCTCGACCTTCGCGCTTAAAAACAGAAGCGGCAAACTGCGCCCCAGTATTCGGGCGCTGCGCTACGCCACGGTATTTTTGGTGCATCTGCTTTTCGTGCTTTCCTTTCGTGCGGATATTCAAATTTTAGAGGGCGACATCAGCGGCTCGCGGATACTTGGCTTTCACCTAGCAGATCCTTTCGCGACTCTTGAGGTGATCGCCGCGCACAAAGATCTGCCGATAAATCTACTCATCGGCTCGGGCACCATTTTGCTGTTTTATTTCATCGCGGGCGGTAAGGCGTTTTGCTCGTGGATCTGCCCTTACGGAGCGCTTAGCGAGATCGGCGAGAAGCTGCATAATACGCTAATCGCTAAGCATGTCATCAAGGAGCGCGCCCTGCCTCGCGGTATGCGGTATGCGATCTGGGTGGTGTTTTTGCTGCTAAGTGCGATTACGGATCTACTCGTTTTTGAAATTTTTAACGTAGTTGGAATTTTATCGCGCCTCATCATCTACGGCTTCTCGCTGGCGGGGCTTTGGATAATTTTTGTGTTTTTGCTCGAAGTATTTTTTAGCAGGCGGGTGTGGTGCACGCACCTATGCCCGCTAGGCAGTACCTATTCGCTTGCGGCTAAAGCAAGCCTTAGCAAGATTACTTGGGATAAGAGTAGGTGCGATCACTGCGGCGTTTGCCAAGACGTCTGCTTCGTCTCGCACGTACTGGATATCACTAAAAAAAAGGCATCCGAAAACCTGGGCGATAAGAGCAAATTTATGCTAAAAGGGATCGACTGCACGCTGTGCGGACGCTGTATCGACGTGTGTCACCAAGACGCACTCGGTATCGGCAATAAGCTAAAAGATATGATCTAAGGAAGCCTATGATAGAGATTAAAAACGTAAGCAAGAAATTCGGAGATCAATTCGTTTTAAAAGATATCGATCTAAATATCGCAGGCGGCGAGCAAGTGCTTTTCGTCGGGCAAAACGGCGCGGGCAAAAGCTCGCTGATGCGGACGATTTTGGGCGAATATATACCCACAAGCGGCAGCGTAGCTATCGACGGATTTGATTCGTTTAAGCAGCGCAGCCGCGCGCTACGCGGTATCAGCTTCGTGCCGCAAACCCCGCCGCCGCTTAAGCTGAGCCTAAATGAGCTCATCTACTTCGCCGAGCGCACGGCGGACGCAAGCAGAGCGGATATAGTAAAATTTTGCGGTGAAATGGAGCTTGATCTGAGTTCAAATTTAAACAAGCCCTTTCACAAGTTATCCGGCGGTATGAAGCAGAAATTTTTAATCGCGTTAGCCTTCGGCAGAGCCAGCAAGGCGATGATTTTCGACGAGCCGACAGCTAATCTCGATCCGAGCGCGCGCGAGCGTTTTAAGACGCTTTTGCATAACCACGCAAAAGACAGAAGCTTGATCTTTATCTCGCACAGGCTCGAGGAAGTGGGAGGACTGGTAAAAAGAATGATTTGTATGGATCTAGGGAGGATCGTAGATGACAAAAATGTTTAAAATTATGCTTTGTGCGCTTGCGGCGCTTACGTTTTTAGGCTGCGGCGACGAGAAAGACTACGGTAACGTCCATTACGACAGAGACGTATGCGAGCACTGCCAGATGGCGATCAGCGACAACCGCTTCAGCGTCGATGTGCGCGTGGACGGTAAAAACCACTACTTTGACGACATCGGCTGCTTAGTGGATTTTATGGTTACCAACGATAAACTAAACTGGCTGAAGGACGCCAAAATTTACATCAATGACGCTAGCGGCAACGGCGAGTTTATCGACGCACGCACGGCGCATTTTTACAAGGGCTTTAAAACCCCTATGTCGTTCGGCTGGGGCGCGTTTAAAAATAAGCAAGAGGGCAAGCAAGACTTCAGCTTCGATCAGGTAGTCGCGGCGCTTAAAGCAGGCGGCGGCTCGCACGGCATGGGAATGGGCGATATGGGTCGCGATGCGCACGGCGATATGGAAAGCATGCACGGCCATGGCGATATGGGCGGCATGAAAGACCCTCACTCCGCAGAGCACGGCATGAGCGGTATGGGGCATACTCACGGCTCAGATCATGGCATGGGCGGCGATGCGGGCAGCACGGCGCACTCTCAAGGCGAGCCGCACGATATGCATTCGGGGCACGCGCATTAAGGATGTTTTAGCCAAGGCGAAATTTTGAGCGGCTAGGATTTGCGCTAAATTTAAAGCGTGAAATTTCAGCGCGCCGCCCGCACCGCCATAGCTGAGATAAAATTTTACTTCGCGACTTCGGCGCGAGTCAAAGCCAGGCTTAAAAGACGGCTGCAAAATTTCATCTCGCGACGCGGCTAAATTTAACGCGCGGCGCAAAATTCGCTCTGCCGAATTAAAATTTACGCAAGCGCGCTAATTTAAAATTTCGCCGTAAATTTAAAATTTATCCGGCGTAGAATTCGCCGCCTTAAGATTTTTAGAATTTTAAAATTTTATGCCACGGAATACGCCCGGCTTTGAAATTTTGCGGAATTGAAATTTAAGCAGCCCGTTAAACGGCTAAATTTTAAAACTGCGGCGGAATGACGGATGGTAGGCGGCAAAAGACGAGCTGTTTACGGGAGCCGCAAGCGAGCTGTAAATTTAAAATTTGTGCGCGAGGCGCAGTCGTACGCTGTGGATAAAATTTTGCCGCCCATTTAAACGCTCGGCAAGCGAAATTTAAGTCTGCAAAATCCGCGCCGCGAAACGGAGCCGAGCTTAAAAACGCGCATTTAAGCCGCGCGAGCATCTAAAATTAAAAGCGCACCGAGGCGCAATAAAGGAAAAGAATGAAAAATTTACTCACCATCGCCGCTTTGGATATCAAAGAATCCTTCCGTTCGCGCTGGTTTTTGCTCTATCTGCTGATCTTTAGCGGGCTCGTGGCGGCGTTTTTTATCACGGGGGTGACCGACTCGCGCGTGCTCGGTTTCAGCGGGCTTTCGCGACTGCTGCTGCTGTTTATTCAGATCTGCATCATCATCCTGCCCGTCTTCGTGCTCGTCACCACCAGCAAGGCGATCCTAGCCGATCGCGACCTAAACATCTTAGAATACCTGCTAAGCTTCCCGATCTCGCAGGCGCAGTATTACTACGGCAAGGCGCTAGGAAGGCTGTTTGGAGTGTTCGTGCCGATATTTTTGTCGCTGCTTTTGGCGATCGTTTGGGGCGCGATCAAGGGAACGGGCATTCCGTGGGCGATCTGCCTGCTTTATACGGGGCTACTTTTTAGCTTGTGCGCGGCGTTTTTAGGGATCGCATTTTTGATCTGCGCAGTCTCAAAAAGCCAAGAGATGGGGCTTGGGCTCGCATTTTTCGTCTGGCTTTTCTGCCTTGCGTTTTTGGATCTCGTGCTGATCGGACTGCTCGCAAAAACGGGCGTGAACGAAAATCTGATCTTTGCGATCGCCCTAGCAAACCCGATGGAGGACTTCCGCATCGCCGCTATCAGCCTGTTTGATCCCGATCTTGCGGTCATCGGCACGACGGCGTATTTTATCCTAGATCACTTCGGGCGCGGACTTTTCATCGCCTTTTCGCTGCTCTATCCGATCGCTCTGGGCGCGGCAAGCCTGATTTTGGGCTATTTTATCTTTAGATCGAAGGATTTGGCGTGAAATTTCCACTCATTTTAGCGGCATTTATAGCGCTTTGCGGTGCAGCGGAGATGCAAAATTCCGCGGCTCAAAGCTCCGGCTTGGCGCAGAATTTAAGCGCGTCAGATAGTACAGGCTCCGGCTCGGCGCAAAATTCCAAACCTGCGCGCGATCTTGCGTGGCTTAAAGACGTAAATCTCACCTGCGCCAAATACGGCATCGATACTAGCGCGCACCCGGAATTTCGCGCCTATGCAAGGCTCAAAGACGGCAGTGCGCTCGCGTTTGCCTCACCCAAGGTGATGTTTGCATATTTTTTTGAAAGTGGGAGCTCGAGCGCAAATTTTAGCGGAACTTCCGCTGGAGCGAATTCTGAGAGCAAAAATCAAGCTAGCGGCAATTTAGGCGAGGCAAATTCCACTGATGCGAATTTCGGCGGTGCGGAACTTTACGTCACCGATTACGCAAGCGGCGAAATTTTGCGGGCACAGGACGCGTTTTATGTATTCGGCAGCGTGCTGCAAAGCGCCAGAGGCGACGATCTTATCACGTTTGCGAGATTGCGCGACGCGCAGGACTTCATGCGCGAGAAAAAGGGGCATAAAATTTTGCAGTTTCGAGAAATCTCCGCCAAGCTGATCGATTATCTAAGATGATCGAGCCGCTTGGCAAAATTTAAATCCAGCTATTTTAGTATATTTTATTCATAAAATTTTATCTTTTATTTTAGTGCGCTATTAAGGGAATTTAAAGCAATTAAAAAATACAATCACGTTAAATTTTATCTATAAGAATTAGATAATGTAGTTTTTCAGTATATTTATTGAGCTCTACATTCTCGCTTATTTTTAAAATAAATTTTAAGGAGACGATCATGGTAAACGACAAAATCGCAAAACAAAAAGGCCCACGCAAAAAGGCTGCGACGGATGAAAATTCCGCTGCGAATAAGGGGGAAAATTTTGCCGCAGACGCGCTCAAAAGCTCCGCCGCGTCCGTTTTTGATAAAAGCACAAATAGCGCTCAAAATTCCGCCGCAAATTCTACGACTTCCGCCTCGCATACTCGTGACAAAATTTCTAAAAATCGCGCCGCAGGTGGGAATTCCTGCGACGAGTGCGATTGCGAAGCCAGAAATTCCGCGTCTGGCTACGATGATAGCGCAAGCTCTGCTTCAAGTACGAACTTTGCGGCGTACTCAAGCGCTCAAGGCGCAAGCAACGCCCAAAATTCCGCGATAGGCTCTACGACAAATTCCATGGCTGATTCTTTGATAAATTTCGTCTCAAATCCTGCGAAGAGTCCAAGTAGCGACGATCACATCTCTTACTCGCACGAGCATAGCGATAGCTCCACAATTCACTCGCATCTACACGACGAAGATCTTGCGACCCACTCACACAATCAAGAAGAAAACCTCGCAGCTTATTTGCATGAATATGGAGCAAATTCTGCGGCGTCTTCGCATGAGCACGACGAGGATTCCTCCATCAGCTCGCATGAGCACGACAGACATTGCCATGATCACAAACCCCACTCTCACCGCGCGATTATCGGATTTGACGAACATGGCATCCCAAAAGTTTTAGTGCCTGCAGAGGCTAGTCCGCAAACACATAAAGACGCGCATGGCAATCTTTTCGAGCATTTTCACGAGGCGGAATTTACGGCGGATTATATGAAGGCGCTGCTTGAATACAAAAAGACCTTCCCTACAAAGCAAGAAGTACTTGAGAAAACCCCTGATCCCGCCGTGCGTGAAATGATGCTTAGGATGGAGCAGATCGGCGTAGATACGGCGTTTGATCGTTTCGACAAACAGATGCCTATGTGTAGTTATGGACTTAGCGGGGTATGCTGTAAGATCTGCAATATGGGACCTTGCAAAATTACTAAAAAGGCCGATCGTGGTACTTGCGGTGCGGACGCCGATCTCATCGTATCGCGCAACCTACTGCGCCAAGTAGCTGCAGGCGTAGCTCAACACGGCGCGCACGCCAGAGAGCTTCTGCTGTCGCTAAAATGGGCGGCGCAAGGCAAGCTAGATCTGCCCATAATAGGCGAATACAAAATCATCAATACCGCCAAAGCCTTTGGAATTCCAACTGAAGGCAGAGAATTAAAAGAGGTAGCGATCGAGCTTGCCGATACGCTTTTGACAGATCTTTCGCAAAGTAGCGGCGAGTATAAAACTATCACTGCGCTCGCGCCCAAGGAGCGTCAAGAAGTATGGCGGAAGCTAGATATCTTGCCGATTAGTGCGTATAACGAAGTCTTTGAGGCATATCACCGAACAGGTGTAGGCACGGATGGAGACTGGCGCAGCGTGATGCAGCATCTTTTGCGCTGCGGGCTTGCTTTTACCTTCACCGGCGTAGTAGCTGCAAATATCGCTACGGATGCACTATTTGGCGTAGGAGATCGCGTAACTTCCAAAAGCAATATGGGCGCGCTTAAAAAAGGCTGGGTCAATATCGCCGTGCACGGACATCTGCCGACATTAGTAAGCCTAATAGTGGAGATCGGAAATTCTAAAGAGTACCAAGACAAGGCTCGCGCAATAGGCGCGCAGGGGATCGCATTTTACGGCGTGTGCTGTTCTGGGCTATCGGCGATGTATCGCAACTGGGGCGTCGTACCGCTCTCAAACGCCGTAACTGCCGAACTCGTCATAGGCACGGGAGCGCTTGATCTGTGGGTCGCCGATGTCCAAGATGTCTATCCTGCGATCATGGACGTGGCTAACTGCTTCCAGACCAAGGTCGTTACCACGAGCTCATCAGCTAGGCTTCCCGGAGCCGAGCATATCGGCTACGATCATCACCATAGCAATATCGCCGAGACTAGGAATTTGGCGCGTAAAATTCTAGACCGCGCATTGCAATCTCACGAAAAGCGCAAGGGACTGCCGGTATATATTCCGCCGTATGAAGTCGAGGCCGAAGTGGGCTTTTCGGTAGAATTCGTCCATAAACACTACGGCGGCATGGAGCCATTAGCGCACGCGCTAAAAAGCGGTGAAATTTTAGGCATCGTAAATATGGTCGGCTGCACCAATCCTAAAGTGCCTTATGAGCGCGCTATTATAGATGTCGCACAAACCCTAATCGAAAATAACGTCCTAATCCTAACCAACGGCTGCGCGTCGTTCCCGCTAATGAAGCTGGGCTTTTGCCAAAAAAGCGCGTATAAAAAAGCAGGCGCGTCGCTGCGGGCGTTTTTAGAAAAAGATGAGCTTCCGCCGGTATGGCACGTGGGTGAGTGCATCGATAACACCCGCTCTAGCGGAATTTTCGCAGGTATCGCAGGGGTGCTAGGTAAAAATCTCTACGAGCTGCCGCTTGCCTTCACTTCTCCCGAGTGGGCGAACGAAAAGGGCGTCGATGCCTCGCTCGGATTCCGCCTAATGGGCATCGACTCATATCACTGCGTCGAGTATCAAATCCACGGCTCCGCAAATGTCATACACTTTTTCAAAGAGGGCACTAGGCGGGCACTTGGCTCTGTGATGCACGTAGATACTGATCCGGTCGCGCTTGCGCTAAAAATGGTAAGCGATATGCGCCTAAAGCGCAAAGCTCTAGGCTGGCAGTAGCGACGGATGGATTCATTTCGCATCGCTTAAAATGCGATGCGAAATTTCATGATAAAATTTAACCTCTTGCGGGCAAATAAAATCCCACAGCTAAACGGCTAGCAAAATTCTACAACTAAGTGGCTAGCAAAACCGAGGTTAAATAAAGATAAAATTTTCGCGCCGCATCCGTTCGTGGAATTCTAAATCAAATCTTCAAATCCTACGTAAAATTTCGCCGCGCGCTGTGTCTGCTGCTAAATCGGCGGAATTTAGCCGGGCAAATTCCGCCATCGAGCTTAAGCGCATCTTTCGCGAAAGGATGAAATTATAAAATTCCATCTTGGCGTAAATTTCGTAGGCGTAATCTGAAATCCGCGAGTTAAATTTTGCTAAAAGCCTTATTGCACGGAGCTGCACGCCATTAGATCTCGCCCGCATGTATGAAAGTTGAAATCATAAAAATTTAATATGATATGTGCTAAAATGCCATATTTGTTTAAGGATTTAGATGCATAAATCAAAGCCGCTGCAGTCTTTGCGTCATCATCGGTAGAAGATGTCGTGCGAGGCGGAGGCACTGCCGTCAAGTCCTGCGTTTCGCAGCTTGAGGCGGTGCGACAAAAGCGCGTCTATGCTGCGTCTGCAAACATTTTCGGCTGAGACCGCACGGGCGCGAGGGCGTCACTACAAATCTTGCAGGCGGCTAAAATTTTCATCCGGATCTTTTCTGAAGTATTGATCTTGGAGCTATCACGAAGGAGTTTTGCCGCAAGCCTTTCGCTACGAGCCGGGAGGCAGAATTTAAAGCGAAATTTTAAGCGTGTTTCAACGAGGCGAAATTTCAAAGATTAAATTTAATGCAAAAGATAAAATTTAAAGCAAGGGAAGGTATGAAAAATTTTAAATTTATGCTCGTGCTGCTGATACTAGCGACGATTGCGACGATTGCGATATCGCTTTGTATAGGGCGCTTCGGACTAAGCATCACCGAGGTTTTAAAAGCGCTTAGCGGCGGCGAGGTGGCGCAAAACGTCCACAACGTCGTTATGGATGTGCGCCTGCCGCGCATCATCGCCGCAGTGCTCGTGGGCGCGGCGCTGGGCATCAGCGGCACGGCGTATCAGGGCGTCTTTAAAAACCAGCTCGTCTCGCCCGATCTTTTGGGCGTGAGCGCCGGAGCTTGCGTGGGCGCGGCGATCGCGATCCTGCTTGATCTAAATATCCTTTTGATCCAGCTTTTCGCCTTCGTTTTCGGGCTTGCGGCGGTTTGCATTACGCTTCTAATCACGCGCGCGCTGCGTTCGAGCGCCACCATAATGCTCGTGCTTGCGGGCATCATCGTAAGCGGTCTAATGGGCGCGCTGATCGGATTTTTAAAATTTATGGCCGATCCCGAGACGAAGCTCGCGGATATCGTGTATTGGCAGCTAGGAAGCCTCGCGAAGGTCGATCCTAGCGTACTAGCGATGATAGCGCCGGTGATGGGGGTTTGTATCGCTATCTTGGTGCTGATGAGCTACCGAATAAACGTCCTATCCATGGGCGATGCGACCGCGGCGAAGCTCGGCGTAAACGTCGTGCTGGAGCGGGGCATCATCATCGTCTGCGCGACGCTGCTAACCGCAAGCAGCGTGTGTATCAGCGGCATAGTCGCGTGGGTGGGGCTTTTGATGCCGCATCTAACGCGCATGATCGTGGGCGTAAGCAATACCAAGGCGATCCCCGCGAGCATATTTTTAAGCGCGATCTTCGTGCTCATCGTAGACGACGTAGCGCGCAGCATAAATCAAAGCGAGATCCCGTTAGGGGTGCTTACGGGCTTTATCGGCACGCTATTTTTTATATTCATCCTGCTTAAAAACAAAAGGAAGCTAAATGGTTAGGGTTGAGAGCTTAGACTTCGGCTACGTAAAATCCGCCCCTCTAACGCTGCGCGACGTGAATTTCAACCTCGAAGCGGGCGCGATGCTGACGATTTTGGGGCAAAATGGCGCGGGCAAATCGACGCTTTTAAATTTAATCAGCGGCACGCTTGAGCCTCTGCGCGGTAAAATTTCAATTGACGGCAAGGATATGGCGAGCCTCAGCGCCAAAGGGCGCGCCGAGATCATCGGCTACGTCTCGCAAAGCGAGGTCTGCGAGTACGACTACAGCGTCTTCGAATACGTCTTGATGGGGCGCACGGCGCATATCGGGATCTTTTCGCAGCCGAGCGAAAACGACTACAGGCTTGCGCAGCGCTACATGAAAATGCTTGAAATTTGGCACCTAAAAGACAAGATCATCACGCGCCTAAGCGGCGGCCAGAGGCAGATGGCATCCATCGCGCGCGCCCTTTGCAGCGAGCCTAAGATCGTGATCTTCGACGAGCCCACCTCGGCGCTGGATTTTGCCAACCAATACAAATTCCTCCGCGCCACGAAGGAGCTTTTAAAAAACGGCTACACCGTCGTTTTAGCCACGCACAATCCGGACTTCGCGCTGCTTTTGGGCGGATACGTCGCGCTCGTAAAAGGCGGCGGCGAGGTCGCCTACGGCAAAGCCGAGCAGATCATAAAGAGCGAAATTTTAAGCAAACTATACGATCTGAAGCTCGACGTCAGCTACAACGAAAAGGTCGGTCGCGTCTGCTGCTTGACGTATCCATTCTAGTCTTTACTTCGCGGACGAGCACAGCTCGTCCTTGCGACGGGGAGCTTCGCTCCCTCGACCCACCTAAAGTTACGGCAGGCTAACGCCTGCACTTTTATCGGTTTTACTTCGCGGACGAGCACAGCTCGTCCTTGCGACGGGGAGCTTCGCTCCCTCGACCCACCTAAAGTTACGGCAGGCTAACGCCTGCACTTTTATCGGTTTTACTTCGCGGACGAGCACAGCTCGTCCTTGCGACGGGGAGCTTCGCTCCCTCG
>NZ_CALHHX010000094.1 GCF_938030685.1 uncultured Campylobacter sp.
CTAACCCCCGGCGCCTTTTCTAAAATTTCGCGCAGATCGCGGTAACCGCGGTTTTCCATATCCTCCGCGGTGATGACCGAGACGTTGCGAACCTCGTTTTTAAGCATATCCTCAAAGCCTGTCGCGGTAACTACGATGGTGCCCAGCTTCGTGGCGTTCGCGCCGGAAGCGTTTTTAGGAGCTGCGGAATTTACCGCTCCCGCGCCGGACGCGTTGATATTTTTGGACGTAGCGTTGTTTTCGGCTCCGTTTAGTTGTAAGGCAGCGCACAAACTCAGCGCGATCGCGGCATTTGAAAGATAAAATTTCTTAAACATCACTCTCCCCTATTTAAAATTATAATTTGCGAATGATTTGCAAATGCTATATTATAATTTCTCTTGATTAAATAATAATAAATTTCAAAGATTAAAGATAGATTTTTTAAAATTTAGGCGGAGATTGGATGAAATTTTAATTTCGAGCGTTTTGCTGGGCGCGATAAAATTTCGGTTTTAAATTTAGACTCCTTGGCGGTTTTTATTTCTTAAAGCGGCAAGTTTGCGAAGCAAATCTAGCTGAAATTTTGAAATTTAGCCAAATCCCTAAAATCATACCCGTCTAAAATGCGCCAAAAAGTATTAAACCTACCCTAGCGCTCATTTTTTATTCCTAAGACTTTTTGATTTTGCTTGCGCATCAATTATTTTTTATCATGGCTCACCCTCTTTAGCCACTCTTTTTCAAATTTATAATATCTTTCAAGCTTTTTATTCTTTTCTGCTTGATTCCACTTTTCTATCTCAGCATAATCTTGCAGCTCGCCTCCGCATTTAGGGCAAACGCTCCTATCTTTAACGTCCGAAAAATTATAAAATTCAAAACACCCTTTGCAGCGCATAAATTTAGGATAATACTTTACGCTTTTTTCAGGGTGAAATGCGAGATATAAAAAGAAAGCGCATGCCGCAAAGCATAAAATTTCTATGATGATACGCAGATGCGTGCTATCAAATTTTACCGATGCCATAAAGCCAGGCTTTATATCGACTTTTCCCAATAAAGCGGCCGCTAGTCCCCATGCGAAAAAAGCAAAAAATCTGATTAATGCAAAAATTCTATTTAGCATTTTTATATATTCCTCGTATAACAAATCAAAATTTCATCGCTTTTTAAATTTACGCTTTTTAGGCTTTGGAGTTTTAGCGCTTTGCTCGGAGGCATTTCTTTTCCAGTAGTCGCCGTCATTATACTCCGTAAGCTTTTTGCCGCAGTCCGGGCAAATTTGATCCGTATCTTTGACATCCTCGTACATGTAAAATTTAAAGCAGTCCTTACACCACATATACTTCGGGTATCTTTTTATGTTCTTTTCAGAGCGGAAGGCGAGGTAAAAGAAGCAAATACCCGCTATTAAAAATACAGTTGCGGGCAATACCCATAAAATACCCGCATCATCAAATTTAATATATTTCTCGCCTAT
>NZ_CALHHX010000095.1 GCF_938030685.1 uncultured Campylobacter sp.
AAGCCCGCTAGTAAGCTTGCCTACGTTTATCGCACTAAATCCGTCCACGTCCTTTTGTGGGCTTATTTTTTCTAAAATTTTATTCGTATCAATGTGCTTCGGAAGCGGCAGCTGCACCAAGATGCCGTCGATGCTTTCGTCCTCGTTTAAATTTTCTATCAGTTCTAAAAGCGCCGCCTCGCTCACGTCGGAGCTCAAGCGGTGCGCTACGGAGCGGATCCCGCAGGCGGCGCAGGCTTTCTCCTTGCTCGTGACATAGGTCTTGCTCGCCGCGTCCTCGCCTACCAAAATCACCGCCAGCGCGGGCTTCACGCCTTTTGCAGCAAGACCCGAAGCAGCCGATTTGATCTCATCTTTTACCTTCGCGCTTATGCTTTTACCGTCGATTAAAGTCATTTAAAGCCTTTTTGAAAAATAAGGCAAATGTTACCCTAAAATTTATAAAATTTAGATTTATTCAGCGGGATTTTATGGGAATTTGAAAGAATTTTAAAAAGAATTTCGTCCTGAATTTAAGCCTACTCAAATAAGCCTAAATTTTATCGTCATTATAGACGGATGGACACCTTGACACCGCTATATTCAGGCTGCAACGCTGCTAAGGCTTGCATTGCGGAATGAAGCCTTGTTTGAGCAAGAACTACGACCTTGTTATTTGCTCGCCGTTAAACGATCCGTATCGCGCCCGTTGCGCAATATACGCATTATGCGTAATAGTAGCCTGTATAATGGTAGCCGGGTGCCGTATCTTGCTCGGCGGGGGAGTCTTGCGGTCCGCTCCTGGAGCAGCCGCACAAAAACAGCGTCGTACACAGAAATAAAGCGATCTTTTTCACCATAAATCCTTTCAAAATTTTTATGATTTCATCTTTGAGTGGTTTCAAAATTTTAAAAAATTTAGAAAAGTGCTCATAAAAATTTGCTCCCCTTTGAAATTTAAAATTTTGACTAATTCGAGCAACGCAAATTTATCAAAATTTAGGCTTTGCGCAGCTTATAATATCGCGCAAGAATCAAAATTCTAACGACGTAAACCGTATTTAGTGCTATTTTACGCGACGCGCGCCGTATAAGATTGCGCAGCCTCTGTCACATACTCGCCGAAATGCCGCGCTAAATACACTGCTAAATGCAACCGCGCCGCTTTGGAATTTTAAAATTTCGCCGAATTTTTAAAGCGCCGCGTTTAAATTTACTCGTTGCGCAGTGTTTGTAGCACGTCGATCTGCGTGGCTTTTTTGGCCGGGTACCATGACGAGAGCGCCACTATAACGACTGCGCCGATTAAAATCATCGCCAAATCGCCTAGCGAGAGCTCCATCGGCAGTTTCGAGCTTCCGTAAACGTCGGCAGGCAGATTTACGATGTCGAAGCTTCCGAGTAGCCACACGCCGAATAAACCCAAAATGAGCCCGAATATGATGCCGCCGCCGCCGATCGTGGCTCCGAGCGCAAAAAAGGTCCTCTTAACTTCCTTTTTGCTAGCGCCCAGGCTAAGTAAAAGCGCGATCTCTTGGCGGCGGTTCATCACGGTCATCAGAAGCGAACTTACGATATTTAGGCTCGCGACCAGGATTATTAGCATCAGCACGATGAAAAGCGCGCGTTTTTCAAGCGCAAGGGCGCTGAAAAAATTGCCGTTTTGCTGCCACCAGCCCACGGCATTAGCGCCGCCGGGAAGGCTTTTTTTGATACGCTCCAGATCCTTAAACGGATCGTTTGAGAAAACATGCACGCCGTCGAAAGTCCCCTCGTCGTAGCCTAAAATTTTGGCTAGATCGCTTGCGTCTGCGTAATAATACGCCTTGTCGTAGGCGATCAGCCCCGAGCTGAAATCCGCGCGCACATCAAAGCGCTTCATCTTAGGGATCAGCGCAAAGCCGCCCGGATCGCTCTTCGTAAATATCATCGTGATCTTCTCGCCCGTATCCAGCATAAACTCATCTTTGATTCCGCGCCCTATCATGATGCCGTAGTTCGTTAGATTGGCGTCTTTGGCGCCTGCTGCGACGACGGAATTAATGCGCTTTTCGTCGTATAAATTTACGCCGAAAATCAGCCCACCCTCGAGCTTCTCGCCGCTTTTGGCGATGACTTGCGAGCTGATGTAAGGGCTAAAGATCAGATCGGGAAAGTCCGCCCGCAGCCCCTCCACGTCGTCTTTTGAAATGCCGCCGCGAAAGTGGCTGTGGATCGTGATCGGGTAGTTCATCGTAAAGAGCTTGCGCTCAAATTCCTTATCAAAGCCGTTCATTATCGCCATCGCGACAATGAGCACCGTAAGCCCTACGCCGACGCCCAAGAACGCAAGCAGCGCCGAAAGCGTAATGAAGGGCTGAGAGCGGTCGAATCTGAGATATTTGAATAATAAATACTTTACCAAAAAGCCGTCCTTGTAAAATTTCACATAAAATTTAGCGCTAAATTCTATGTGAAATTTTAAGTATTTTTGGAATTTTAAAATTCCAAAAACAGGCTCCACGCCTTGGAATACTAAGTTTTAACTAAATAGAATTTTACCTAGGTGTGAACTATAATTTTAAACACTCTTGAAATGTTTCAAATCCCAACGGGACAAAATTGAAGTTAAATTTAAAGATAGTAGAAGATGAGCCTTAACTCCCAGCGGGATAGAATTCTACTCTATTGTTTCTTGCACTTTGCTTGATTGCTAGCCGGTTTCAAACCGCAGCGAGTTTTAAAAATTTAAAATCGCGCCAATATCTCTTATACGCAATAAAATTTGTTCCAAGAGATATCGGGCACGGCAAACCAAACAGGCCTCTTTACCAAAACTTTGAAATTTTAAACCTAAATTTTAAAGTTTAAAATTTCGAACGCCTCAAAATTTTAAAATTTTTAGAAATTTAAAACTCTTTAGAATTTTGAAATTCTTAAAATTTAAAAAGCGGATTTCGCTTAAAAAGTTCTCCCATAATCGCATAAATTTAAAATTTCAAATGCCGCGCAGTATCCTAGCCGCGCACTAAATTTAAGTATCACGCGCTGTTCGCGTTTTGCCGCACGGCGCGCCGAAACGGCGCTGCGAAAACAAGTAGCCAAAGGCACCCCCAAATACGCTTTGAAATTTTAAAATTTCAAAACTAAAATTCCGCCCCATCGCGCAGCTTTGCGCACCGTTCGTGCCGCCTCGCGATCAAGTCTCTTTAAAATTTTATGGCGCTTTCCGCCCTCGACCACCAATCCACTAAATACAAAAGCAAGGTCGAGAAGCGCCGATCGCGCAATGCTCGCAATCAAGATCACCGATCGTGCGTACTTACGACCGATCGCCGCGCCTACCTTGCAAAGCCGCCTTTTTTCGGACCGCCCTTGCCGTGGCAGTCTTTGTATTTTTTGCCGCTGCCGCAAGGGCAAGGATCGTTTCGCTTAGGCTTTTTGTCGCCAAACTCATCGGGGCCCTTTAGCTGCGCTTCATTCGTGCTTGCGGCGGCGAGTTCTTTGGCGTTTGAGCTCTCCATGCGCTCCTGCATCGCACGCTGCTCGGCTTCGATCTCCTCCCTAGATTTAAACTGGATTGAATGCAGCAAGCGGATGCTATCGGATTTGAGGCGCATTACAAGCTCCATAAAAAGATTGTAGCTCTCCTTTTTATACTCCGTAAGCGGGTCTTTGTGGTTGTAGCCGCGAAGTCCGATGCCCGCTTTTAGGATATCCATCTGATACAGATGCTCACGCCAGTCGCGATCGACGATCTGCAGATAAAGCATCTTTTCGATACTTTTGCGCTGCTGCGGATCGATCGGCGCCATCTTGTTTTCATACGAAACGGCAAGCGCGCCGATGATCTTTTCTTTCAGCTCTTTGAAATCATCGACCTTCTCAAGCTCGCTGTTTTCGAGCACCTCGCCCGTTTCTTGAGCGATTTTGGCGACAATCGGGAATTTATCTACCTCTTTGATATTTGCGCCGTCGAAAATTTCAAGCTCCTCAAGCACGCTAGAGATGTACTCCTCGCGGTTTTGAATGATTTTATCTTTCAGATCGTAGTCGGGGTCTAAAAGCTCGTTGCGATATTTATAGATCGTCTTGCGCTGCTCGTTTGCGACGTCGTCGTATTCTAGGATATTTTTACGCGCTTCAAAGTGCAAGCTCTCGACCTTTTTCTGCGCGTTCTCTACTGCGCGCGAAACCATGCCTGATTCGATATGCTCGCCGTCTTTCAAACCCAAGCGATCCATGATATTTTTAATCTTGTCGCTGCCAAAAATTCTAAGCAGATTATCCTCCAAGCTCAAGAAAAACCTACTCTCGCCCGGATCGCCCTGTCGCCCGCTTCGTCCGCGGAGCTGATTATCGATGCGGCGGCTTTCGTGGCGCTCGGTACCTAAAATATACAGCCCGCCCAAAGCGCGCACTTCATCGTCTATGCGGATATCCACGCCGCGTCCCGCCATATTCGTAGCGATCGTCACCGCGCCCTTTACGCCAGCGTCTTTGATGATCTGCGCCTCACGCTCGTGATTTTTGGCATTTAGCACGGAGTGCGCGATGTTTTCTTTAACCAAAAGCTCGTGCAGCTTCTCACTCTTTTCAATCGACGCCGTGCCCACGAGCACGGGCTGACCTTTGGAATTTAGCCGTTTAATTTCGTTTATGACGGCGTCAAATTTCTCGCGCTCGGTCTTGTAGATAAGATCGTTTTGATCCTTTCTGATAACCGGCACGTTCGTAGGGATAGAGACTACTTCGAGTTTGTAAATTTGAGAAAATTCCGTTGCTTCCGTCTGTGCCGTACCCGTCATACCAGCGAGTTTTTCGTAAAGGCGGAAGTAGTTTTGAAAGGTAATGTCGGCAAGAGTTTGGCTCTCCTCTTGGATCTGCACACCCTCTTTAGCTTCAAGAGCCTGATGCAAGCCTTCGCTGAATCTGCGGCCCTCGCTAAGACGACCCGTAAATTCATCCACGATTATGACCTGCCCATCGCGCACGACGTAGTGCACATCCTTTTCAAATAGATAATTCGCCTTAAGTGCTTGATCAAGGTAGTGGCTAAGCACTGCATTTTCGAGACTATAGAGATTATCGACGCCAAAAAGCTTCTCGGCTTTTGAAATTCCTGCCTCCGTGATCAAAACGGCGCGGTTTTTCTCATCTACGGTAAAATCACCCGTCGCCTTGCCTTTCGGATCGGCTGGCGCCGCGCCGCGGATCATTTGGCGAGCTACTTCGTTTGCCTTGATGTAACCATCTAGAGTGCGGTTCGTAGGACCTGAGATGATTAGCGGCGTTCGTGCTTCGTCGATTAAAATACTATCGACCTCGTCGACGATTACGAAATGATGCCCGCGCTGCACCTTTTCATCCGCGCTAAATTTCATATTATCGCGCAGGTAGTCAAAGCCAAACTCGTTGTTTGTGCCATAAGTTATGTCGCACGCGTATGCAGCCTTGCGCTTGGCGTCATCGTATTCGCCGCCTACGATCACACCGGTACTAAGCCCTAAAAATTCATATAGCTCGCCCAT
>NZ_CALHHX010000096.1 GCF_938030685.1 uncultured Campylobacter sp.
CATCTCCTCTGTGGGCGGCTATTTTCTGGCGCCTGGCGTTGTGCCGTATTGCGCTACAAAATTTTTCGTAAGCGCTTTCACCGAGGGTTTGAGCCACGAGCTGGCGCAGGATAAAGAGGCCAAAATGCAGGCTAAAGTTCTAGCGCCCGCCGCGACTAGGACGGAATTCGGTCCCGTGGCGACGGATGACGCGGGCTACGACTACGATGCGGCTTTTAAGCGCTATCACTCAAGCGAGGAGATGGCGGAATTCTTGCTTACGCTTTACAACAGCGACGCGTGCGTGGGCGCGGTGGATCGAAACAACTTCGAGTTTAGCTTGGGGGCTGCGCGATTTGATTACGCGGGCAAACGCTAAATTTATGCGTCATGCGACGAGGCGTAAAATTTGAGTAACGTAGCGCCGGAGTTAAATTTGACCGTAAAGTGCGTTAAAATTTAAAGAAATTTAGGAGTGAAAATGGGGAAATCGGCTCTTGTGCTAGGCGCTACTAGCGTTGTGGGTAGGGAGCTGGTGCGCGAGCCCGGGTTATGATGAGGTAGGGGCATGGGCGCACCGCCAGACGGACTTTTGCCATTTTAAGCTTTGCATACGGATCATTGATTTTGATGACATTTAGGATATCGCGCTGCATAAATTTGACGAAATTTTTTGCGCGTTGGGTACGACGATGAAGCAGGCGGACTCGCGCGAGGCATTTTTACGCGTGGATGTAGACTACATCTATGCGGCGGCAAAGTGGGGCAAGCAGTCAGTGGGCGCGCGGCGCTTCGCACTCGCATCATCTTCGAGTGCGAAAGAGAGCTCGCTAAGCTTTTATCTGCGCGCCAAAGAGCAGGTTGAGCGATGCGCAAGCGAGCTTGGTTTTGAGGACTTCCAGATCGCTCATCTGCCGCTAATCCTCGGTGAGAAACCTGATGCTCGCCTGCTAGAGCGGCTTGCGGCAGCGGTTTTTAAACTGCTGCCCGCCTGCGTGTTCGGCAAATTTAGACCGCTTAGCGGCGCAAGTATCGCCCGCGCGATGATCAATGCGGCTCGCAGCGACGCGCACGGCGTGCAAATCTATGAGCCGCGGGAATTTCTATAAATCGCGGGTGGAATTTTAGCGCAAGGTAGGAGCTTGAGCTAAATTTAAAACTAAAGTTTTAGGCAGTGTGGATAAAATTTTATAAATTGATCTACTTAAATTAAATTTTAAATTTAATATAATTTTATAGTAAAATTTCTCGCTTGAAATTTTCAGCGTGGAATCTTGCGTACTGTGTTGTTGCAAAATTTTTGTTATAAAACCCTATGCTAAAATTTTAGGACTAAATTTGCGGTGTATTTAGTTTAGCCGCGAATAAAGCCTCCTAGGGCTTCAAGCTCGCATGCGGTTATGGCAACTTCAAGCCCCGAAACGATCGTAAGTTTTGCAAATTTACAAATCCGCGATATTAAATCCTAAAAATTATGAGCTACTTAGGAGGCGAAAACGTCTATTTTTTCGCTTCTTTCGGCGCGATCGGCGGATCGAGCTGCATGATCTTATCGCCTAGGCGCTGAAAATTTGCAAGGCTTTTTAAGTGGAAATACGCTAGCTCCAGATATCCGCGGCGCGCAAAATCCGCAAGTTTTTTATCGCTTAGCTTCAAAAGTTTTTCGCGATTTACGACCGAAAATCCGTTCAGCAGAGACGATTCCTTGCCGCTAGAATTGATGCCGAGCTCTTTGGCCTCTAAAATCCCCGCCTTTTGAAATTCCGCCGCCGCAACGCGCGTGCGCATATCTAAATCGGCGTAATTTTTCATTACCTCTTTTAAATTTTGTAAAAACGACGTCGGTTTGCCGTCTTTAAAAAGCGCCTCGCCGTCGCCTTTGATCTGCTGCGCGTCTTTGTCGAAGCAGATCGCAGTCTGCTCGCCGATCTGGGCTAAGAAAAACGGATAATTCTGCACCGAGGAAGGCACCGTTCCTTTATAATCCTTATCGATTAGAACGTTTTTGGTGCGCCCTAGCAGCGCTACCATTTTGGGCTCTTTTTCGATAGTAAATACTATAACAAGGTTGTCCGCGCAAAACGGAATCTCCGGCGCGATTACAGGCACGAAAGGCGCGGTAGGGAATGCATCCGCGTGATACTGTAAATCCGCGTGTTTAACGCTATCTAATACGACTGGGGTCATGTTGATCCTTTAAAAAATTTTAGCAATTATATAAAAAAGAATATTAAAATTCTAAAGAGTTTTGGAATTTCGCTCGTTTTTACTTGCGTAAATTTATAGATTTGGAATTTTAAATTTGATAGAATTGCCGTTAAATTTAAGGAGCGAAAGTGGGCTTGGATGAGCTTTTGGCGCTTGCCGAGGACGCCGCAAAAAAGGCGAATGTCGCAATAATGCAAAATTACGATAAATTCGATATCTTTGTCAAAGCGGACAGATCTCCGCTTACGAATGCCGATCTTGCGGCAAACGATGCGATAATGAGCACCCTGGAGCCTAGCGGCATCGCGATCTGCTCGGAAGAGTGCGTGCTGGATAGCAAGCGGCGTATGAGCGAGGAGAGATTTTGGCTGATAGATCCGCTGGACGGCACGAAGGAGTTTATCGCGCGCAACGGCGAATTTTGCGTCTGCATCGCGCTGATCGAGCGTGGGCGCCCAATTTTAGCGGTGATCAGCATACCAATAAGCGGCGATATATATAGCTCAAACGGCGGCGGAGTTTATAAAAACGGCGTACTACTCCCTTGCCCCACTAGCGCGCCGCAAATTTTCATACACGGCCATCATAGCAAATCCGAAAAATATCCGCAATTTGCGCAAAAATTTGGGATGCAGCTAGTGCGCAAAGGCTCTGCGATAAAATTTTGCATCTTAGCTGAGGGGGGCGCCAGTGCGTATGCGAGATTTAGCGACTGCTCGCTTTGGGACATCGCCGCGGGAGATTTTTTACTGCATCAAAGCGGCGGAGCGGTGATAGATCTAAAGACGATGAAGGCGCCTCTTTATAACGGAAAAAGCCTGATAAATAACCATTATTTAGCGGTCGGCGCGAATGCTATGAAAAATTTATCCAAAATGTTAGAATTTGCAAAGAATTTTTAAGTTAAATTTATAGTAAACGCTCTATAATATAAGTCCAAAATTTTTTATCAAAGGATAAAAACATGAAGGGCTTTACTATGATCGAATTAATTTTCGTGATCGTGATTTTAGGTGTTTTGGCGGCAATTGCCATTCCAAGACTAGCAGCTACACGCGACGATGCAGAAGTCGTTAGAGCATCTCAAAACATCGTTACATCTTTAAGCGATATAATAGGCTACTATACTTCACAAGGTCAGTATAGTTCAGATATTCCTAGCATGACAAATGTAGCAATTCCTATTAAAGCCAAAGGCTCCGTTTGTGCTACTTATAAATATAACAATGCATCGCAAATTACCTTAAAAAAAGGATACAATGGTTTGTGCGCTACAGTTTGGGATTCGGCAAATCTAAAAACTATAAGCAACCTTTATAGTTCAGATGCATTAGTAATTGTTCAGTAGCTTCTTTGGTGCAGGGACTATCTCTGCGCCTTTTTATTTATAAATCCAAGAAAAATTCCAATCATCCAAACAATTGCGAAAAATATAAAGATAAAGCTCCAAAATTGCGCCAGATCCACGCTTTTACTTGCTGGAAACAGATACCAGCCTCCGCTATAAAGCGCCGTTAGCTTAGCTTGCAGCCCCTCTAGCGTTACATCAGTTGGTACTGCCGGTATGTCGAATGCGCAGCTGTTAAACGGCTTAAAAATTGACACTACGCTTAGATCAAAATTTAAAAATCTCACCGCTCCACTGCAGCCGCTCATCCCGCTCATATCTCCGCTCCCTCGCAGTACCGTGTGAATTTTAGCTAAATTTAGCGATGAGACAAATCCTAGCGCCGCGCCGTAAAACCATACCGCATATCCGCAAACCGCGCCGTAAACGCTCTTGCCGCAAACTGCTAAAATCGCCGCTCCTAGCGCTATGGCGCAAAGTGCGAATCTCACGTGAATGCTAAAGCTTTCCGGATAGATAAAAAGGAATTTTTGCAAGAAAAAATATGAAAATGCTAGCCAAAAAAGCGCCCAAATAGCGCAAAAGGCGAGAAATCTTTTAGAGTATCTGTTTTGAAATTTTAAAATCATAAAAATCCTTTCCGCGCATAATTTTATAATAAATTGCAGATATTTTTGCTAAAATCCCAGCTTTCATAGCAAAAATTTCAAGCAAAGGGTAAAATTTTGAAGGGTTTTTTACGCAGATTAGAAAGAGCTTTTGATGTGTTCGCAAACATCTTAGGCGTATTAAGTATCGTATTTTTGGCGCTTTTAGTTATAGTCGTTTTTTACAATGTTGTGGCGCGTTATCTTTTTCCTGCCGCAAATTCCGTCGCTATGCAAGAACTTACGTGGTGGCTATATTCGGCGATGTTTTTATTCGGTGTGACCTACGCGCTCAAAGAAAATGCCCACGTTCGCGTGGATATTTTTTACGAAAAATTTAGCTCCACTGCAAAAGCGCTCATAAATATCTTAGGCACGATATTTTTCATTTTGCCTTTCGTGGCGCTTGTGGCATTCTTTTCGATCGATTACGTGAGCGAGGCTTATACGAGCCACGAGGCCAGCGCCAATCCCGGCGGCATGCAGCATCTTTGGATCATCAAGTCCGCAATCACGCTTAGCTATGCGTTTTTATTTATCTACGCATTTGGATTTTTGATTAAAAATATTAATGCCCTGCTTGATGTTAGGGAAAACAAAGGCTCGGAATTTCTTAGTGGGAATTCTTCGGGCGCACAGAGTGTGTGAGGGCAGAATGAGCTTAAATTTAAAATTCTATAAATTTTACGCTTTTCGCGCTTGGGCGGAATTTTGCCACGGTAAGATAAAAGGTGGCGAGCTATGATAGGCATAGTGATGTTTGCGGCAGCGCTTTTTATGCTGCTACTCGGTTTTCCCGTTGCGTTTACATTCGGCGCTGTGGCGGTGATTTTCGGCTTTATCTACGGACTTAGTGAGGCGTGGGATTATGCGCAGGGCTTTGAAATTTTAACCGAAGCTTTCGAGGATATGAGCAGGCAGTTTTTCTCACTAATGCCTAATAGAATTTACTCGATTATGGAAAATCAACTGTTAATCTCGGTGCCGCTTTTTATTTTGATGGGTATGATTTTGCAAAAGACTCGCCTTGCGGAGCGTTTATTAGAGTCGATGGCATTTTTATTCGGCGGCGTACGAGGCGGCGTGGCGATCAGCACCGTTTTGGTGGGCGCGTTACTTGCAGCTACGACGGGCATCGTGGGCGCGACTGTTATCGCTATGGGCGTCATCAGCCTGCCCGTGATGATGAAATACGGCTACGATAAGCCTCTAGCTACCGGCACCATCGCTGCTGCGGGTACGCTTGGGCAGATTATCCCGCCTTCTATCGTGCTGATTATTTTAGGCGATATACTTTCTGTTTCGGTGGGCGATCTTTTCTCTGCAGCAGTTATTCCTGGGCTCGTGCTAGTGGGTTTTTACGTGATTTATATTGCGATTATTTCATATATTTGCAAAGATTATGCGCCGCCTGTTCCGCCGCTAGAGGGACTTAGCAAATCAAAGCAAATTTTTATAGCGCTTAAAAACGTCGTGCCGGTGCTCGTGCTGATTTTGCTCGTCTTGGGATCTATTTTTGCGGGCATCGCTACGCCTACGGAGAGCTCGTCGGTAGGCTGCTTGGGTGCGATAGCGCTAGCTGTTTTATACCGCACATTTTCGTTTAGACTGATCTATGACGCGTTAAAAAATACCGCTAAAATTTCGGGCATGGTTTTTATGATTTTGATGGGCGCCACGGCATTTTCGATGATTTTTTCTTACACGGGCGGAGATGAGGTCGTAAAAAATTTTATGGAAAATCTGCCTGGTCAAGCGTGGGGATTTATTGCACTTACGATGGTAGTTATCATAGTGCTTGGATTTTTTCTCGATTATGTCGAAATTTCATATATCATTTTACCGATACTTTTGCCGATAGTAGAGTCTTTGCATATCAATCCCGTGTGGTTTGCGATCTTAATCGCTGTAAATTTACAAACGTCGTTTATGACGCCGCCATTTGGATTTTCGATATTTTTCTTAAAGGGCGTAACGCCGCCGCAAATCCACACCACGGACATTTACAAGGGCGTACTGCCTTTTATTTTATTGCAAATTCTAGTGCTATTAACACTCGCAATCTTTCCGGGGGTTTTTGGTTTAAAAGCTTTTTTAGGCTAGAAATATTAAAATTCACGCTAAATTTAACCTAGGAGCTAAAAATGGCTAAAAAGCTTATCGACGTTATGGATACGACCTTTCGCGACGGATTTCAGTCAGTTTTCGGCGCGCGCGTGGCGATGGAGGACTTCCTGCCCGCCGTTAGCGCGGCCAAAGACGCCGGCATCACGCACTTCGAGTTTGGCGGCGGCGCGCGGTTTCAGAGCCTGTATTTTTACCTAAACGAAGATGCCTTTGAGATGATGGATAAATTTAGAAGCATCGTGGGACCTGAGGCGAACCTGCAGACCCTTAGCCGCGGCGTAAATACCGTCACGCTTGATACCGGCAGCCGCGAGATCATCGATCTGCACGCCAAGCTTTTTGCCAAGCACGGCACGACGACGATTAGAAATTTCGACGCGCTAAACGACGTGGAAAATTTAAAATTTAGCGGCGAGTGCATACATCGCCACGGTCTTAAACACGAAGTCGTGGTTACGATGATGGATCTGCCGCCGGGATGCAGCGGCGCGCACGATGCGGCGTTTTATGAGAGAATTTTGCGTCAAATTTTAGACGCGCAGATTCCGTTCGACAGCGTCTGTTTCAAAGACGCAAGCGGCACCAGTAGCCCGCAGAAGGTCTATGAGACGATCAAGCGCGCGCGTAAAATTTTAGGCGACGGAGTGCATATTCGCCTGCACACACACGAGACGGCGGGTGTTAGCGTCGCATGCTATCAGGCTGCGCTCGTTGCGGGCGTAGACGGCATCGATCTTGCCGCGCATCCCGTAAGCGGCGGCACGAGCCAGCCGGACATTCTTACGCTGCTGCACGCGACGAAGGGGCAAAATTTCGACCTGGGGCTAGATGCAGAGAAAATTTTAAAATACGAAGAGGTTTTGGGCGAGTGCTTGAAGGATTATTTTATGCCGCCAGAGGCCACGCAGGTAAGCCCGCTCATTCCGTTTTCGCCGATGCCGGGAGGCGCGCTTACAGCAAACACTCAGATGATGCGCGATAATAAAATTTTAGATAAATTTCCAGCCGTCATCAAGGCTATGCGCGAAGTCGTCGAAAAGGGCGGTTTCGGCACGAGCGTGACGCCGGTTAGCCAGTTTTATTTCCAGCAGGCGTTTAACAACGTAATGTTCGGTCCATGGAAAAAGATCGCCGAGGGCTACGGCAAGATGGTGCTAGGCTATTTTGGCAAAACGCCCGTTAAACCCGACGAGGGCGTGATTAAAATGGCGGTGGAGCAGCTGGGCTTAGAGCCTACGACCAAGCATGCCGTAGATATCGCCGATGCCGACGAGAGCAAGAGCGTCGCGTATGCGCAGAAAATTCTGCGCGAGCAGGGCATCGAGCCTAGCGAGGAGAACATATTCATCGCGCTTGCGTGCAAAGAAAAAGGCATCGCGTTTTTAAAAGGCGAGGGCAAGGTGATGAGCCGCAAAAAAGAGGACGTAGCGCCCGCTGCAAGCCATCAAAGCAGTATTTCTAAAAACGGCAAATTTGACGTTAAAATTAACGGCAAAATTTACAGCGTAGAATTTGCGGGGCAAAATGTGCTCGTAAACGGCGATCGATACGACGTCAGCTTCGATACCTCAGCGCCCGCAAAGCCGCAGCCGCAAAGCTCCGCCGGCGAGCAGCCCACTGCTAACGCGCGAAGTGGTACGGACGATAACGATATAAAAGCGACGCTTCCTAGCAACGTATTTAAAATTTTAATAAAGGAAGGCGACGCTGTTAAGGCGGGGCAGAATGTCATCGTGCTTGAAGCGATGAAGATGGAGATAAATATCGAAAGCCCACGTGACGGTGTAATCGATAAAATTTTAGTCGCTCAAGGCGATACGGTCGATGCCGATCAGGTGCTCGCGATTTTAAGATAAGCTCTAAAATTTAGGCGGGCGCTTCCGCCTAAATTTCATGGCGACAATCCTCGGTGCTTAAGCGAGCTCACCTAAATTTTAAGCTATAATAGCGCAATCTTTTATCAAAATTTAATTTAAAAAGGACGCAAAATGACAACTCCGAACGATCTGGATAAACTAGGTCTTAAAAATATCAAAAAAATCAATCACAACCTAAGCTACGACGAGCTTTTTGAGCTTGAAAAGGCAAGAGGCGAGGGGCACGTATCAAGCAACGGCACCTTTATGGTCGATACGGGCATCTTTACGGGTCGCAGC
>NZ_CALHHX010000097.1 GCF_938030685.1 uncultured Campylobacter sp.
GGAGCCATCCAAACGGCATGCAAATCAGCCGCGTGCGCGTGCCGCTGGGGGTGCTCGGTATCATCTACGAGAGCCGCCCAAACGTCAGCATCGACGCAGCGGCTCTGACGCTAAAAAGCGGCAACGCGGCGATCCTGCGAGGCAGCGCTAGCGCGCTAAATTCGAATATCTTTTTAGTAAATTTATTTAACGAAGCCGGGGCGAAATTTGGCTTACCAGCAGGCGCGGTGCAGCTCGTGGAGAGCGCCGAGCGCGAAGTAGTGGCGCAAATGGCGAAAATGAGTGAGTATATCGACGTTTTGATACCGCGAGGCGGCAAGAGCTTAAAAGATTTTATTGCGCAAAACGCGACCGTGCCGATCATCATGACGGGCGCGGGGGTGTGCCACATCTTCGTCGATGAGAGCGCAAATTTAAGCGAGGCTGCAAAGATAATCAAAAACGCCAAAACCCAGCGCCCAAGCGTCTGCAACGCCGTAGAGTGCGTGCTTTTGCATGAGCGCGTGGTAGGCGAAATTTTACCGGGGCTTGTGCGCGAGATGCCGGAGGTCGAGTTTCGCGTGAGCTCGGAGCTTCTGGGCGCGTGCGAGTCGGAGCTGCGAGGCACTAAAAACGTCAAACTTGCAGGCGAGAGCGACTTTGGCGCCGAGTTTTTGGATCTCGTTTTGGCCGTACGCGCCGTGCGGGACGTAAGCGAGGCGATTGGCTTTATAAACGCGCATTCCAGCGGGCATTCGGATGCGATTTTGAGTGAAAACTACGCAAACATCGAGCGGTTTTTAAACGAAGTCGGCAGCGCGGTCGTCTACGCCAACGCCTCGACGCGCTTTAGCGACGGCAGCGAGTTTGGATTCGGCGGCGAGATCGGCATCAGCACGCAAAAGCTGCACGCCAGAGGGCCGATGGGGGTGAGAGAGCTCACGACCTATAAATACGTCGTCCGCGGAGGCGGGCAAATTCGCTAGCGGCTCGTCTTTTTCAAAAGGATCATCTTGCGAGCGCTTTTGAGAGAAATTTTGCTTCTCTTGCGCTCGCAACTGCAAGCAGAAGTCTAGCTTGCGCAAAATTTTAGCTTCTAACTCAAAAAATCGCCTCGAAATACTTGCAAATTTTATTTTATATCGCAGGCTGAATTCCTTCTGTGATACTTTTACCTAATAAACTTGAAATTTTATAAATCACCTCTGTCAGAATTTTAAAAATATATGACGCTAAAGCTTTGTCATACAGGCGAAATTTTGTATCACGTCTTACTAAAATTTAAAATTTTAATAAAAATTATATATTCCGCACGATATAATCGCGCATCTGCTCGCAGCGCGAGCGATAGCTAAATTTCAAGGAGATTCAATGAAAATATTTAAAGCCCTGCTCGCAACAGCGCTGATCACCGCCACCCTAAGCGCTAAGACGCTTAAAGAGGGCACGCTCGTAATAGCCACGGAGGGGACTTACTCGCCGTATTCTTTCTATGACGAGAAAAATAATCTTACCGGCTTTGATGTCGATATCGCTCGCGCACTAGCAAAAGAGCTAGGGCTAAAGGCGGAATTTTTAACCGCGCCGTGGGATGCGATGCTCGCGGCATTTGACGCAGGCAAAGCGGACATAGCGATGAATCAAGTAAGCATCACGCAGGAGCGTAAGAAAAAATATAATTTCAGCGAGCCTTATACCGTGGCTTATGCTGCGCTAGTAGTGCGAGCTGATAACGAGGAGATTAAGAGTTTTGCGGATCTTAAAGGCAAAAAAAGCGTCCACTCCGCTACCAGTAACTGGGCTGACATGGCACGCAGCTATGGCGCTGAGATCGTCACAGCAGACGGATTTAGCAAGGGCGTGGAGCTCATCATAGCTCGTCGTGCAGACGCTACGATCAACGATAACATCACATTTTTTGACTATATGAAGCAGCGCCCGAACGCCCCGCTAAAGATCGCAGCTCAAGGCAATGAGCCGATCTATTCCGCCGTGCTGCTTAAAAAGGATGATGAGCTGACGGCGCAGATAAATTCCGCGCTAAAATCGCTAAAGCAAAAAGGCGTGCTGAAAGAAATTTCACTTAAATATTTTGGCAAAGACATTACGGAATAAATTCTACGACCGCTTAGTTGAAGCGTGGAATTTTAAACTTGGTTGGGCGGAATTTTGTATTTTAAATTTCGCTCATAAAATTTTGGAGGAATTATGAAAAATTTAATAAAAACTTTGCTTGCATGCGCGCTTTTAATATGCGGCGCAAACTCTAAAACGCTACGCGAAGGCACGCTTAAAGTAGCTACGGAAGGTACTTTTTCGCCATTTTCGTATTATAACGACAAAAATGAGCTCGTAGGATACGACGTAGATGTCGCGCGCGCAGTCGCCGAAAAGCTTGGTCTAAAAATAGAATTTCTAACTGCGCCTTGGGATGCGATGCTTGCAGCATTTGATGCAGGCAAAGCAGACGCTGTGTTTAATCAAGTAAGCATCACTGACGAGCGCAAGAAAAAATATGAATATTCAGTGCCCTACACCGTCGTTTACGGAGCTATCATCGTGCATAAAGATAACAACGACATTAAAAGCTTCGAGGATTTAAAAGGCAAGAAAAATGCAGACTCCGCTACCAGCAACTGGGCGCAAGTCGCTAAAAAATACGGCGCACAAAACGTAACCGTCGATAGTTTTGCGAAAAGTATGGAGCTGCTGATCGCTCGCCGCGTAGATACCGTCGTGCGCGATAATACCGTATTTTACGACTTTTTAAAGCAGCGCCCGGACGCTCCGATTAAAATCGCTGCAAAGCTAAAAGACGTCGATTATAGCGCTGCAATAGTTCAAAAGGGCAATAAAGAGCTCGCAGATCAAATCAGTAAAGCCTTAAACGAACTCAAAGCCGAAGGCAAGCTAAAAGAAATTTCGCTTAAATATTTCGGCAAAGATGTGAGTGAATGAACGAAACAAGCAGAATTCTAGAGCTTGTTAGCAGCTCGCTAGAGCCGATGGCGCTAGCTCTGCTGCAAGTTACGATCCCGCTTACGATAATCTCATTTCTATTCGGGCTTGTGCTTGCGGTACTGACGGCGGTCGCACGCATCGCAAATTTTAAAATTTTAAAGCAGCTAAGTGAAATTTATATTTGGATTTTTCGCGGCACTCCGCTTTTAGTGCAGCTTTTTATCGTCTATTTCGGGCTTCCAATCATCGGGATCGCGCTTGATGTTTGGGCTGCTGCGATCATTACCTTTAGCCTAAATATCGGCGCTTACGCTTCAGAGGCGGTGCGAGCTGCGATCCTATCGGTGCCAAAGGGGCAATGGGAAGCGGCTACCTCGCTAGGCATGGGCTACGCTCAAATTCTGCGCCGCATCATCGCTCCGCAAGCAGCGCGCATATCGCTGCCGCCACTATCAAATATATTTATCTCTACGCTTAAAGACACCTCTCTCGTAGCCTCGATTACGATGGTCGACATGTTTATGGTCGCTCAACGTATCGCCGCACGGGCATTCGATCCGCTTACGTTATACGTGCTGGCGGCGCTATTTTATCTAGCAGTTTGCACCCTTCTTACGTTCTTACAATCCAAGCTAGAGCGACGATTTTCAAGGTTCGTGTGATGATAAAATTTACGAACTTAACTAAGCGCTTCAGCGATCACGTCGTGCTAAACGGGCTAAGCTTAGAATTTCGCGACGGGCAAACGACGGTGATTTTAGGAAGCTCTGGCTCTGGCAAATCCACGATGTTGCGCTGCATAAATCTGCTCGAAATTCCAAGCGGCGGCGAGCTACAGCTGGGCGAGTTTAAGATAAATTTCGACGCTCCGCATAAAACAAGCGAGTATCATCCGTTCCGCGCGCATACGGGCATGGTTTTTCAAAGCTTCAATCTCTTTCCACACCTCAACGTCTTGCAAAACGTCATCGAAGCACCCGTACACGTGCTAAAGCAGCCACGCGAGCTTGCCGAGGCAAATGCAATGGCGCTGCTAAAAAAGGTCGGCATGGCGGATAAAGCTGGCGCGTATCCAGCTCGCCTCTCCGGCGGTCAGAGCCAGCGCGTGGCGATCGCGCGAGCACTTGCTATGCAGCCTGAGTTTTTGCTGCTGGACGAGCCTACGAGCGCGCTTGATCCCGAACTTGAGGCGCAGGTGCTAAAGACTATCGCCGAGCTTGCCGCAGAGGATCGCTCGCTCATCATCGTTACACACAATATGGGCTTTGCGCGTAAGATCGCAGATAGAATTTTATTCCTAGACGGCGGAGTTATCGCATTCGACGGCGACGCAGAGGAATTCTTTGGCAGCAACGACGAGCGCATAGCTAAATTTATCGGAGCGATGAGCTTTTAATCCATTAAATTTCAAGGAGAAAATATGAAAATAGACACCCTAATCGTAAAGGGCATAGAGGCCAAGTCCAACCCCTACAACGCGGTGATTCCGCCGATATATCTAGCCAGCACCTTCGTGCAAGAAAGCCTGGATGATTTCGGCAAATACGCCTATTCGCGCGGCGCAAATCCTACGCGCAACGCCTTTGAAGAGCTTTTTGCAAAATTCGAAGGCAGCAAATACGCCTTCGCGCTAGCTTCAGGCATGGCGGCTACGAGCGCTGCGTTTGCGCTGCTTAAAAGCGGCGATCGCGTGCTGCTAAATAATAACGTCTACGGCGGCACCTATCGCTACGTAAGTGGGATTTTTAAAAATCAAGGGATCAATTATGACTTGGTGGATGATCTAAATTTGATCACCGAAATTCCAAGCGACGTTAAAATGGTCTTCATCGAAACACCATCAAATCCGCTTTTGCGCGTAACCGACATTGAGCGCATCAGCGAGCTCGCGCACAAAAACGGCGCGCTTGTAGTGATGGATAATACCTTTTTAACCCCGTATTATCAGCGCCCGCTAGAGCACGGCGCAGACGTCGTAGTTTATAGCGCGACCAAATACATAGGCGGGCATGCCGATCTAATCGCAGGCATCGTTACGACGAACGACGATGAGCTTGCCGCAAGAATTCAGTTTATGAAAAACACTCTGGGCGCGACGCTATCGCCTACCGACGCGTATTCGCTAATACGCGGACTTAAAACGCTAAGCGTGCGCTTCGACCGCCAGAGCGAAAATACGCTAAAGATAATAGAATTTTTACGCAGCAATCCTGCGGTAGAGGCGGTAAATTTCGCGGGCTCGCATTCGGCTAACGAAAAAGAGATACAAAATCGCCAAGCTAGCGGTATCGGAGCGGTCATCTCACTGGTGCTTAAGCCGCAATACGACTATAAAACCTTTGCGCGCAGCCTTGAGCTATTTGATCTAGCCGTGAGCCTGGGCGGCGTAGAAAGCCTGATCTGCCACCCCGCGTCGATGACGCACGAGAGCTATCCGCGCGAGCTGCAAGAGCGCATCGGCATCAGTCAAAATTTGCTGCGCCTAGCCATAGGCATCGAAAACGCGGACGATCTCATAGCAGACCTTGCCGCCGCGCTAGAAAAATCTAAAAAATAGGCGGCGCAAAATTTACGTAAACTTGAAAAATTTGCGCTAGCGCGAGCTTGATATTCTTTGTCTAGAATTTTACTCAGTAAGGATTTTTTGGATTTATAAGCCCAAAACCGTAAGCTTGTAATTTTAAAATTTCGATTTTGAGCTTGCGGCAAGTAAAATTCTAGGCTTTTCACCTATCGTGAATGGAAATTATAATTTATAAAGCTCGCTAAATTTTTATAAAAACATAAAAATTTTTTAACTTTGCCTAGTCTTTAAAATTTTAGAGTAAGTAAAATTTCATACAAATTCCCCTTGGAGGCAGAATTCTACTATTAAAATTTACCGAACTTATAAAACCCTGTCGTCCTAAAATTTTAAAATTTCTCTAAAATGTGCAGATATTCTAGAGTAGAGTTTGCCTTATGATTGCGGTTTTGCTCCTTATCGGCACGAAACCTTTGGTACTGCCTCTTTACTAAATCATATCTGCCATATCTGCTTAAAATTTCTCGAATCTGCACATCGCTCATAAGACCTTCATTGTTGTAGCTTAAAAAAATATATTTAAAATTTGCTTTTTTGATCAAATCCTCAAATACCATAATCGCCGTTCGCTTTTTGCACCAAAGTGATTTTTGATACTCTCTTAGTCCCGTTTTACCGCGCGGCGTAAAGTCATCGTATAGCGTAATCGTATTTAGCAAATGGTAATTTGCTCCGTATTCGCGATGATTATACGGCGGGTCAAGATATAAAATATCACCAGAAATTTTCTCGATTAGTTTATTTGCATCTGCCATATACACTTCATTTTGCCGCAATGGTGGCGTAAATTTTGCCAAACTAAAATTTAGAGGTTTTATGGCCGTTTTTTTAAAAATTTTTAAAAATGCACCGTAAACGGACGCCGTATTCGCCACCATATCGGCGCTTTCAAGCAGGCTCGCAATCATAGCGAAATACTCATTTGAGTCAGGCTTAAGCTCTGAAATTCCTTGTCTAATTGCATCGATTCTGCATGCGTTTTCATCACTAAAATATTGTCGTCCATTGCCGCCGCCAGGTGCATAAAATTCAAAAATTTTACCTTTTTTAGGTGGTAAATTAGCGTATTTATTCACTAAATTTTCTAAGTTGTTTTCATCTAAGTCATTTTTTATATAGTGGTTATTTAAAGCGTAGCTATAAGGCTCTATATCGTTTGCGATTAACTTTTTAACACAATTTTTAAAATATGCACCGACTACGCCCGTACCCGCGAACATATCGCAAAACGTTAAATTCGATAAATCGCCACCCACGACCGAGCTTATACTCTCATCCAAAAAACCGAGCAATGAAAATTTTGAGCCAATATAGTTCATTGCTCGTCTTGATATAGCTTGGCAAAAATAAACTCACTAGTATGCCTGGCTGCTTCATCTGCGATTTTTTTCACGCATTCTTTACGATATGCCACTGGATCATACTGATAACAGCCTACACAACCTAGATCATCCGTATAATCTTCACTTCCCGCATAAAAGTCATAAGGATTACCAAGCAAATTTTTAGCTCTCCAACGTTTATTTGTTTCTTTACACTTTTTACAAATTTGACGCTTTATATCATTTGCAGCTTTACAAAGTGGCTGAAAATCATCTAATCTTTGCGTAGCGGTATCGCTTACTCGCCAATCGTTTTTTCTGCCGTCTTTGTGGTCTATCTCTATTTTTGTATTTTCGCTAGTGCCGTTTATACCTAGCATCACGCAATTTCTTGTCTTGTAAAAATTCTTTATATCTTGCCTAATATTTTGATTAAAATTTTGGGCTAAATTTAGCCCATTTAATCTGATAGCATCAATTGAGTTACCTCTTGTTCGACTTTTATCAAATTCAACGATATAATTTTTAGCTAATGTTGAATTCGCCCTACACCAGCTACCGCCATTTCCAAGCTGCAATTCTTTATAAATTCCTATGAACTCGCCTACGCTCACCCATCTAGAAACACCATTTTTATTTGGTCTTGCAAGTTCTAAGAAAAGCTCTGTTTTAGTAGTTTTACTCATCAAAACTCCTTTTTAAAAATCAAAATATACTCATGCTTAAAAATATAATAGTCATTTTTTAATGCACGATACCGCCAAATTCCGCCTGCTCCGAGTTTTCCGCGATTACCCTCGATATTTTTTACGATTACACCTTTTAGTCTAGTTTTAAAATTTCTTTTTATCATATCAAGACATAAAAACGATAGTGGTACAACCTCGCTATTTTTGTAAATATCGCCTATAACAACAGCAAAGTATCTATCTTTAGGTAGAAAATTTAAAGAATTTTCGCAACTTTTCCTAAATCCAATCAAAAACTCATCTATGCTTTTGCAGTTTGATAAGTCCACCGAATTTTGGGTAAATCTGACAATATCATGATACGGCGGATGAAAAATCGCGAATGCTACTTGCTTTTGCCCTAAGAAATCAAGCGAATTTTGTATGCAGATTTTAGCTGAGGTGCTGGCATTGTCGCATAAATTTAAAGCAAAAAAATCTTGCGAACTACCGCTCATTTTAGCCTTTACATAGTTTAAAATTTGCTCATTTATATCAAGTCCGATGAATTTTCGTCCTAACTTTTCGCATTCAAAAAGACTTGTTCCACTACCGCAAAACGGATCCAGAACCGTTTCGCCTTTTTTAGTATAACGAGAAATCAACTGATACGCTACTTGCGGCACGAAATTTCCATGATAGATATTTTCGTGTTTTCCGCTTTTTTCGCGGCTTTGGATTAGCCACAAATCATCCGTCCACACATCGCTTTCGTGCCAGTTTGATAAATCAATATCGTTAAATTTCATCTTTTACCTTAAATTTTTCACAATATACCTAAATCGCGCTGAAATTTTTACTAATCATCCAGGGCAAAATTTCTCTGCGCTTTAAATTTAGCGGAGTTACTTCAGCTCGCCCCAGCGCTTGGCGATGTTTAGGCTCGTCTTTAAG
>NZ_CALHHX010000098.1 GCF_938030685.1 uncultured Campylobacter sp.
GTTTACAGCGTCGATGATCTGGAGGAGATCGTAAAGAAAAATTTGCTGCTTCGCGAGGAGCAGGCGCAGATCGCTTACTCGATCGTAGCAAAATGCACGAACGAGTTTTTCAAATGGCTCAGAGCGGCGGCATCCACGCCGATCATCAAGGCTTTGCGTCAAAGCGCGAAACAAGTAGCCGAGCTAGAGCTAGCCAAGGCGCTTAAAAAGGGCTATCTAAAACACAGCGATGCGGAGGAGGCGCGCAAACTGATCCATCAGGTTTTTAAAGCGTTTCTGCACGCTCCGACGGTAAATTTAAAAAACCTCGGCGAAGCGGACGATGCTGACGGCACGGTAAACGTGCTGGTCGAAATTTTTGAACTGCAAGAAAACTACGAAAAATTTTTAAATCAAGAAAACGAGAAAAAGGACAGACAGAATGAAATTTAGCAAGCTTTTCGCTCCGAGCCTAAAAGAGGCTCCTAGAGACGCCGTATTACCTAGCCACGCGCTTTTGATCCGCGCGGGATTTATCGAGCAGCTGGGCAGCGGGCTTTATAATTTTTTGCCGCTAGGAAAGATAGTTCTGGAGCGGATCTACGCCGTCATCAGGCAGGAGATGGACGCTGCGGGCGCGCAGGAGGTCTCTTTTAGCGTCGTGACGTCTGCGGATGCGTGGAAAAAAAGCGGCCGCTACGCCAAATACGGCAAGGAGCTGTTGCGCTTCAAAGACCGCAAGGATAACGACTTCGTGCTAAGCCCTACCAACGAGGAAGCGGCGGTTTTGATGGTAGCGGATAAGATCACGAGCTACAAGCAGCTGCCGCTAAATATCTATCAGATCAATACGAAATTCCGCGACGAGGCGCGCCCTCGCTTCGGGCTACTGCGCGGACGCGAATTTATAATGAAAGATGGCTATAGCTTTCATGCAGACGCCGCGGATATGAAGCGCGAGTTTGAGGTGATGAGGCAGGCGTACTCGCGGATCTTTATGCGACTAGGGTTAAATTTCCGCGCGGTCGATGCGGATAGCGGCGCGATCGGCGGCAGCGGCAGCAAGGAGTTTATGGTACTAGCGGATAACGGCGAGGACGATATAATCGTGTGCAAACGCTGCGAGTATGCCGCAAATATCGAGGCTGCGCGCCGCGCGCCAAAAACTACGAACGCCGCAGCACCCGAAACCGACGGTATGATGAAATTTAAAACCCCTGCGATGAAAACGATCGACGCGGTCGCGGAATTTTTCAAAGTGGATAAATTCTACACCATCAAGGCGGTGATCAAAAAAGCGCTATACGAGGATCGCAGCGAGATCGTAGCGTTTTTTATCCGCGGCTGCGACGAGCTGCAAGAGACCAAGGCGCAAAATGCCGCAGGCGCGCTAGAGCTAGTCGATGCCAGCGAGGAGGAGATCGCACGAGCGGGCTTTACGGCGGGCTTTTGCGGACCTTTCGGACTCGGCGAGGGAGCTAAATTTTACATCGACGCCGAGCTAAAAGGAGCGCGCGAGATGATCGCGGGCGCGAACGAGCCGGATTACCACTACGTGGGCGCTAGCGTGATAAATTTTAACGAATCGCGCTTTGCGGATCTCGCCGCCGTGAGCGAAGGCGATGCGTGTCCGTGCTGCGGCGGCGAGCTTGGCGTCACAAAAGGCATCGAGGTGGGTCACATCTTTCAGCTCGGCACGCGATATTCCGAGCCGATGGGGGCGCGATTTTTGGACGCAAACGGCAAGGCTCAGCCGTTTTTTATGGGCTGCTACGGCATCGGCGCAAGCCGCCTTATCGCCGTGGCGATCGAAAGCAGCCACGACGAGAGAGGCTGCGTGTGGCCGCGCGAGCTGGCGCCTTTCGAGCTTGAGATCATCATCTCAAATCACAAAGATGCAGCGGCGGTAGAATTTGCCTCGCAACTATACGAGCAGTGCCGCGCATTGGGCGTTCGCGTACTGCTCGACGATCGCGCAGAGCGCTTCGGCGTGAAGATGAACGACTTCGAGCTGATGGGCTTTCCGTATGCGGTGCTCGTGGGAAAAGCCTTAGCAGAGGGAAGCGTAGAGTTCATCACCCGCGCAGGTCTAAAGCGGCAGAGCGTAAGCGCGGATGAAATTTTAAAATTTATAGAGAAAAAATTAGCCGAGGAAAATTAAGAAGCGTGTGAAAAATTAGCCCTAAATTTGGGCTAAATTTTGCCACCTATTTGAGAAATTTGCAGACCGATTTTTCTTGCGCTGCACAGCGTGAAATTTTATAAATTTACCGCGCTAGCCGCAACGAAAACAGGTTTTTGAACTCAGACGGAGGATAAAATTTTATAAATTTACTATGTTATCGCGTAGATATACTGCTCAAGGCACAACGATAAAATTTAAATTTTACGCTTAAGACCACGCAAGTAAAAAATAAAGAGTATGCGCTTCTGTCGCTCCCCGCAGGAGTTGCCAAAAACAAAATTCCGTGATAAAACTCTGGTCTCTACCCGCCCTTTTTCAAAACGATTTTAAAAAGTAAAATTTAAACCGCGATTTCACTTTTCAGATTTCGCTCTTTAAATTTAAGATTTAAATTTCGCGGCGCAGCGGACGCGTAAATTTAATCAGCGCGCAAAAGCCGATCCGAAATTTTACCGGGTTAAAATTTTGCCTAAATTTATTTGGCAACGACCGATTTAAATTTTATTCGTAGGTTTTTCGTAGTAGCCCTATTTGACGCGGTATTTTCTCCTCGCTATCCGAATCAAAACGATCTGAACGATCAAAAGCGCAAGCGCACCGCCGCTCCATTTCAAATATGTGATTCTATAGGAATCGGATATGTTATCGTAATAAAACCTGGTTGCAAAAGTATAATCGTATTTTAGAACCATTTGCCCGTCTTTAAGGGCGATCTGCCGTGCAAGGTCGGTATCACCCCCGATCCTTTGGTACCAAATTTTTACCTCTTTGTCGTATATCGCAGCCTTGTATCCATCTATCTCGGTACTATAAACATCTAAATAAAAACGCCTCTGTTTAAGCGCGCCATCCACCAAATTTAACTTATAATAACTAGTCCCTCTGCTCTTATTCGTTTGCACATATATGACGCGCCCCTCTATGGTCTGCAAATCCTCAGGGCTAGACGGCAGCACGGCCGTGTAGGACGTATACAGCGCCGCACTCGCACCAAGGATAAAAAACAGCAGCACGCATCTTAAAAGCGTATTCATCTGATTAAAGCTAGCGATCTTTTTTTCATCGTATTTTGTATCAAAAAGTATCAAATCTCTTTTGTTTAAATTTTATTTCGGCGCTTCATCCTGGCGCGCCGTAGCAGTATAAAAGCAGAGCTGCGTCGCTCCAAACTTTCGCGATCTTTAAATCCGCACTTCTGCAACTAATACGGCTCGGTTTTTTCCAGTGCCGTGAGCGATACAAGGCGCCGCTTCTACCAAAATTTAGCTTGGATTTTCATTCATTTTCATTCGACGAAGAGTAAATTTAAAAAGCGCGTGAAAGAAAATATTTCTCTTTTTAAATTTCGCTAAAATTTCATCCAAAATACGGCAAGCTCGTAGCCGCGGGGCTCGCCCAACCCGCTCAAGCTTTCAAATGCAAGCGTAACGCCGCTGTTTAAGTTTAACTCCAAACCCTCATCCGTTGCGCGCTCGCAATACTCAATCCGCTCACGATTTAAAGCGCTTTTTACGGCCGCAAGATCGATAGGGCAGAGCAGCCCGATAATATCCAAGGCTCTATTTCGATTTGCCCCGCCCTTGCGCCGCCGAAATCCAAAGGCTCACTTCTGAAATGATCCGAAAAAATCATAAAAATTTCGCTCCGAAAAAAGTGAAACTCAAAGGCGCCGTATCTTAAAATTTCAGCTCCAGTGCTCTTAAAGCTCGTGTCTGCGGGGCCAAACATCGAGGCGATCTGCGCGCAGCTCAAGCCGCTTCTTACGCCTGCAAACTCGCCCAAGCGAAAGAATTTAAGCATATCAATTTTTAGCATCTCTTCCCCCCGTAAACACACATCGCGCCTCTTAAAGCCACTAGCAGCACTGAACGGCACGCTAATAGTTACACTAGCCAGCCATCGCACTCATCCATGCTTAGGCACTCGCTGACATGGCACTAACGAGCAACGGCAAGCCAGACGCGTACATCACATAAAAGTGCGCCGCGTAAAATTTTATCTCGCGCCGAGCTAAAATACAGCGCATTTGCAAAATTTAAAACGATCGCAAAATGCCACGTCGTTTCGCAAGTTTTATTTCGCACAGACTTAAAAGCTGCGACAGCCGTATGAAATTTTATATAGTAACCGCATAAATCGCGCGCCGCAAGACTTGAAAATTCACACCTCCCGCACATCACGCAGCGTCAATCAGCCGAGCAAAGCTCGAATCTCGTGATTTACGAAAACTTCGCGCGTCGCAAGCCACACTCGAACAAGTACTGCTTGGCATTATTTTAAAATTTCACAAGCGTTGTAATATCCGACTTTAAGAAGCGATCTTATAAATCCGCTTTAGCTCATCTGGCGCTGTACTACGAGCAGATAAACTCGTTTGAGTCCGTTAAGGCTAGCCGAAAACCCTTTTTAGATGTGCTTCGTAATCCCTCATAAAGCGCTCTACATCGGGATTTTTAATGACGTCGTTGCACATAAACGTAGGTAGCCTTTTCGTGCCTAAAAACTCATTTATCTTATGAAAATGCAAATAAACGCCGTCCACGCCCACGCCCTCGAAAAAATCACCCGGCTTGTCAAACGCCTGAAGCGGCGCATTCCACGTAACGCTTAGCATATGCGATTTGCCCTTTATCAGTCCGCCGGTGCCGTATCCGTCGTTTGGACTCGCGCTGTGCCGTCCGTCGTTTGCCACTATCTTGCCCATGCCGCTCATAAACACCTCGTCGATATATTTTTTAACGACCCAGGGCTCGCCCATCCACCACGCGGGCATCTGCCAGATCACGGCGTCCATCCATAGAAATTTCTCCACCTCGCCCTCTAAGTCGTAGCCCTCATGTATCGTAGTTTCGCGCGTTTCGTGCCCTAGGGCTTGTAGTGTTTTTTTGGCTAGCTCGTGCAAAGTTTTGTTTAGCTTGCCGCCTTTGCCGTTAAACGGCGCTCCGCCGTTGATAAGTAGTATTTTCATTTTAATCCTTTGATTAAATTCATTCGTTAGCGACTCACCGCGCCTAAGTTCAAATTCCACCTCGCAGCCCTATGCGCAAATGTAAGCGTAAATTTTACGAAGCGTTTAATTACTAAATTTTACTTTCACGCTGCAGTTTAGCGCCCTAAAATTTCAAATTTATCGCCGTGCACCGCGATCGCTTCGGCGTTATTTATCGGTACTAAATTTAGCTTGCCGCCGTAAGCTTTTAAAATTTCAGCCGCGCTTTGCACGAACGGCTCCTCGCCGCAGTGCGGCACCGGGTAAAATTTAACCAGATCAAGCCCTGTTTGCGCCGCCGCTCCGTAGTCGCCCGCATCGTCCATCACGCCCGCGTACTCCACGCTGGGAGCTGTGATCATAGCGCCCGCCGACTCGCCCACGTAGATGAGCTCGCCGCTTCGGACGCGCTCGGCGATCAGACCTGCAAGACCTTTCTTTTTAAGTTCGCGCAAAAGATAAAATGTGTTGCCGCCACTTACGTAAAGCACCTGCGCCGCGCCGATCTTTGCCTTCGCTTCGGCCTCGCTCACCTTAGAAATATCCAAAATTTGAACCTCAAAGCCCATTTTGACAAACGCCTCTTTCGCCTCGTCCACGTAGTCTCGGTACTCCTCTACGTTTGCCGCAGTCGGGATAAAAAGCACCTCTTTAGCGCGGATATTTTGCCTCGCATAGTCCTCAAAAAGCGTCGCCGCGCCCGCAAAATAGGAGCATAAAAACATCTCTATCATCGTTTTTCCTTTAATTAAATTTGCGCTGATTTAAAGCGCTCGTAAAGCTCGGGCGCCATGACTGCGAGCAAACGTATTTCAAAACGAGTAGATCAAATTCTACCGCGCCCACAAAGCAAGCGCACGACAAAAAACGGCGCGGGCGAAATTCTGTCGATAAAAGGGCAAAATTTACCGCCGCAGCGGTTTGCTAACTATGCAAAAACCGAACGCAACGCAAACCACTCCACAATCGCCAACTGCCTGGCGATTTCAAACTTCACTGAAACGACGCGAGCCTGCTTAGATTAAGCTAGCTAGAGGAGTTGATCAGAGCGAACGATCAAAACGATCAAATCAAGCCAATCGATCTAATCAACCAAGGCAAAACGGCTAGTGCTTTTTATCTCTAAAAAATCTAACGATCTTAGCCTGAAGCTTGAACCACTCGCTAAGCTCCATTATAGGCTGCCCCGCGTAGTTTTTGCCGCCCGCCAGATCCTTGCTTATGCCGCCGCGCGCCGCGATCTGAGCGAAATCGCCCACGCTTACGTGCCCGCCGCTGCCGCTCTGTCCGCCCATCACGACGTTGCATCCAAGCGTCGTCGAGCCCGCAAGCCCCACCTGAGAGACGATGAGGCAGTTTTGCCCAAGCTCGCAGTTGTGCCCGATCTGAACGAGATTGTCGATCTTGCTACCCCGCTTAACGATCGTAGAGCCAAACACCGCGCGGTCGATCGTCGTGCACGCGCCGATCTCGACCTCGTCTTGCAGCACGACGTTACCGTTGTGATAAATTTTAACGTGCTCGCCCGTTTTGGTGTGCGCGTAGCCGAAGCCGTCGCTTCCGATGACGGCGTTTGCGTGGATTATGCAGCGCTCGCCGATGATCGCGTCATTATAGATGACGGCGTTTGCGTGGATCACGCAGCCGCTTCCGATATGCACGTCATCGCCGATATACGCACCGCTTAAGATGACGCAATCCTCGCCGATCGTGGAATTTGCGCCGATATGCACGTTCTGCCCGATCTGCGCGCTAGCGGCGATCTTTGCGGGCACGCCGCTGCGAATGAGCGGCTTAGCAAAATGCGCGCTTAAGACCGCAAAGGCTAGGTGCGGATTTTCGCACTCCAGCGCTCGCACGCCGTTTGGAACCGCAGTGCCGCACTTTACCAATACGGCGGCCGCTTTGGTGGCGGATAAAAATTTCTCGTTTTTGTCGCTGTCGCAGTAGCTCAGCTCGCTTTGCCTTGCGTTTTGAAGCGAATTTATCGCGGTGATCTCCGCGTCCGCTCCGTTAAGCTCTATATTTAAAATTTCGGCAATTTTGGATAATTTCATTTGCGCTCCTTTGATTAAATTTTATCGCCGCTTACATATCCAGCGCGACGCTACCGCCTCGGACGATGTCGATCGGATTGTATTTTTTTATCGTCTTTAAAAAGCCGTCGATGCGGTCTGCGTCGTCGCACGCCATGATGACGATCTTGCTGTCGTCGCTGTTTGCGATGCTGCCGTTGTAGGCTTTTAAAACCGCATCGAGCCCCGCTAAATTTTCGCCCAGCGCGATCTTTACCAAAACCATCTCCTTTTCGACAAATTTTGCATCATCGATGACCTTGTAGACGGGGATCAGCTTATGAAGCTGCTTAGTGATCTGCTCTATGACGCGCTCATCGCCCGAAGTGACGATGCTAAGGCGCGATAGGCCGGTATTTGGGATCGGTGCAACGGTAAGGCTGTCGATATTATAGCCGCGCCCCGCAAAAAGCCCCGAGATCCGCGACAAAACGCCGTGCTCATCGGTAACGACGACCGATATTACTCTTCTTATGCTATTCATCCTTACGACTCCTGCTCAAAAATCATATTATAAAGCGCGCCGCCTGCGGGCACCATCGGCCAGACGTTTTCGAAGCGATCGATCTTAGCCTCGATGACGCTTACTTTCTTGCTCGCAAGAGCCTGCTTCAGCGCGTCTTCAAATTCCGCTTTAGTGCTAACGCTAAAGCCTACGCCGCCGAAGCCCTCCGCAATTTTCACAAAATCGGGCTGCGAGCTAAGATCGGTCGATGAGAAACGCTGCCCGTAAAATAAGCTCTGCCACTGCCGCACCATGCCTAAGAAATTGTTGTTTAATACGATATTTACGACGTTTAGACCGCTCGCGCTCGCAGTCATCAGCTCTTGGATATTCATCAAAATCGAGCCGTCGCCGCTGAAATTTATAACCGGTCTATCTCCCGCATAGGCCTTCGCGCCCAATGCCGCGGGCAGGCCGTATCCCATCGTGCCCTGCCCGCCGCTACTTAGCAGCGTGCGCGGCTTGCAAAACGGATAAAACTGCGCGACCCACATCTGATGCTGCCCCACGTCCGTAGCGATGATAGCGTCCTCGCCCGCGATTTTTGCGGTACTTTGGATAACCCACTGCGGCTTTAAAATTTCATCGCTGTCGTTAAATTTAAGCGGGTGAATTTCATCGTATTTACGGATGAGCTCGCGCCACTGCTCGAAATTTTGAGGACTAACCTCGTTTTTAATGCGAGGCAGCATCTCCTCTAGCACCGATTTCACATCGCCCACGATCGGATAATCCGCGTTTATGATCTTTGAAATCGAGCTAGGATCGATATCGACGTGGATGATCTTTGCGTTTTTGCCGAATTCGCTAAGTTTGCCCGTGACGCGATCGTCAAATCTCGCGCCCAAGCAGATTATCAGATCCGACTCGCTAAGCGCCATATTTGCGGCGTAGCTGCCGTGCATACCGACCATGCCGAGGCGGTTTTTATCATCGCTTCGCATAGCTCCTAGCGCCATAAGGGTTTCAACGACCGGAATCTGCGCAAACTCGCTAAGCTCGCGCACCAGCTCGCTTGCGCCCGCGCTGATGACGCCGCCACCGATGTAGAGGATAGGCTTTTTGCAGTTTGCGATTAACTCGACGGCTTTTTTGATCTGTTTAGAATTGCCCTTATAATTCGGCTTGTAAGTCTGCATCTTGATTTCGCTAGGATATTCAAAAACGCCCAGCTTCGCCGTTACGTCCTTCGGCACATCGACATGCACGGGCCCCGGTCTGCCGCTGCGAGCGATGTAAAAAGCCTCTTTTAAAATTCTAGGCAGCTCTTCTATCGTTTTAATTAGATAGTTGTGCTTGACGCATGGGCGTGAAATTCCGATCGCATCGATCTCTTGAAAAGCATCGGTGCCGATAAGCGAGGTCGCCACCTGCCCGCTGATAAGCACGATCGGGATGCTATCGCTATACGCCGTAGCAAGCCCCGTAAGCGCGTTCGTAAAGCCTGGCCCGCTCGTGACGACGGCCACGCCGACCTTGCCGCTAGCGCGCGCGTATCCGTCCGCAGCCATCGCTGCGGCTTGCTCGTGGCGCACCAAAATGTGTCTGAAGTATTTTTGTTTGTAAATTTCATCATAAATATTCAGCGCCGCGCCGCCCGGGTAGCCGAAAACCACCTCGACCCCCTCCTGCCGCAACGCCTCCACGATCATCTGCGATCCGCTAATTTCTTTCATACGCCCATCCTGTTTCGTTGGAATAATTTTGTGATTATATTATTTTGTATATAAATTTTACGAATTTGAGGCGGTAGATCGAGTAAAATTTTAAATTTAATAACGGCGCAGACGGGGCAAAATTTCGGAATTTAGCGAGAGTAGAAAAGGCAAATTTAAAATTTAGCCATAAATTTAAAACGGACGGGATGTTCGGATTTAAAATTTTAAAGTACAGATTTTATCTTGACCAAACGCGGCACGGAATTTTTAACGTAAAATTTTAGCTTGAAATTTTACCACGCGAGGCTTAGATTAAATTTACAAAATTTTTTGGAATTTTATCGTAGCGCAGAGCGATACCTGCGTAAATTTTAAATTCTACGTTACGAAATTTTAAAATTTAGCCGTAAATTTAAGGGGGGGCGGAATCTCGATTTAAAATCCTAAAATTCCGCCCACGTAAAATTAAATTTTAAAAACCCTATTGCACGCCGACGCTAACGCAGTCGCCGCTTTGCGGATCGCAATTGCCGAAGCTTGTGACGCTACTGGATCTTTTCGAGCGGATCGTTCCCATATGCATAGGCACCGGCATGTTACGGCGCGAGCTGCCACCGATATCGCTATCGCTCATACTGCTAGAACTTCTCCTGCGAGAATAATCATCGCGAGGAGGCGGTGGCGGAGGAGGCGGTTTTATCCCTCCATGCGGCGGCGGAGGCGGAGGAGGCATCATGCCACCAGGAGGCGGGGGAGGCGGCGGCATCATACCACCAGGAGGTGGGAGTGGCGGAGGAGGCGGCATGCCGCCGCGTCTATCATATCCTCGTGGAGGTGGAGGCGGAAAAGTACCGGTTTCGGTAATAGTGATGCCGTTTCCGTAATTTTCCACGCGTCTATAAGTGGAGCCTCCGTAAACCGTGCGGGTGCGGGTCTTTTCGACCACGACTATGTCGCGCTCAGGCTGCACCGGCTGCTGCACGTTAGCTCTAGGCGATATTTCAAAGCTCTTCTGCAGTTTGGCGGTATCGTAACTTGCAAAGCCGTTGATGCCCTTTAGCTCATCTGCACTTGAAATTTCGCGCTTTTGGCGGTATTGCATAAGCATATCCGCCCTGCCCGCATCAAGCCCACCGATCGTCATCAGCTCGTAGCGACTAGCTTCGTTTATGTTGATTTTCGCCGCGGCGAGGCTCACTAAAAGAGCCAAAATCACTAAATTTTTCATGTGCGCTCCTTTGTTGGAAGTTACCAAATTCTAAACCCTCACGATAAATCTTTGATTAACACGCAAGCAAAATTTTGCTACAATTGCC
>NZ_CALHHX010000099.1 GCF_938030685.1 uncultured Campylobacter sp.
AATCCTTTAATTGCGCGATAGGAGCAGGAATTTCAATCTTTGCAAGCCAAGCGGCGAGTTTGCCTTCGAAGGGCTGCTTTTTGAGGTACAGAAAATATCGGACGATCTTGCTAAATTCGTAAATTTCGCTGATATGAAGCACGCCGTGCTTTGAGATACGCATCAGCGCGTCGTCTAGGTTTGCAACGCTCTCGCACTGCGCGAGATCAAATTTCGTAAGCTCTGAAATTTTTTCAAAATTTAGCTTGCTATCGCCGCTTAAAAACAGCGGCTTTTCGCGCGCCAAAAAGCTTTTAAATTTCGCTAGATACTCGCCTAGATCGAGGCGCGTAAAGAGTTCGTCACTGATCATAAACGCACTCTTTGATCTTGTAGGTCTTGCCCTTAAACTCCGAGCCTGCGCTTTTTTTGGCGATGAAAGCGCCCAGCGAAAAGGAGTAGGTGAAGCTCTCTCGCGTCACGATCTGCGCGGAGCCTTGCAAATTTAAGTTTTGCGGTGCGGAATTTTGCGCAGCTTTAGAATTCTGCGCGGAGCTTTGCATGGAATTTTGCTCGGCTGCGTTAAAATTCTGCGCAGAGCCTTGGGGATCGGAGATTTGCGTGTTGCCTCGTTGCGCTGAATTTTGTGAGGCAGAGCTTCGCATACCTTCTTGGCTCGCGGAATTTTGCGGCGCGAGGCTCTGCGTATCGCCTTGCTGCTTAGAATTTTTCGAAGTAGGGCTTTGTGCAGAATTTTGCCTGCCCGAAACAGCGTCGCTAGTTTGCGGGGGATAGTTTTGCTCAGCGGAAGCCTGCTCGTTCGTTTGTGCGGTTGAGCTTTGTGCGGCAGAAGTGACCTTGTCCTGCGCATTTAAATTTACTTCATCGACTTGCGAGCCCAAATTTTTCGCATCTGCGCCGCGCGTTTCAGAAGCGAAATTTATCGCGCCGCCGCATCTTAATCTGGCGCCCGCGTTAAATTTAAAAACCATCTCCTCCTCAAGCTTGGCGGAGCGCTCGCTCGCGCTTTCGTAAAGATACGCCCCTGCGCACAGCAGAACGATCAGCGCCGTGGCGATGATTTTAGCCCTTTTGCTTAAAATTTCGTCCCGCACGAAAAAGATCGCCGCGATAAATAAAAATGCGAAAATAAATATTAAAAATCTCAAATTCTATCCTTGCCCGCCCGCAGCGGAGTTTGGCTCGTAAATTCGGTGAGAGTTTTCAAGTCTAAAATTCTCCGCGCAGTTGATAGGTGATGTCGCCTGCGCCAAATCCGATCACCAGCCCGTCGTTTATGATGTGGCGGACGCCGAAAATATCGCTAAATTCTATCTTCTCGCCGTTTCTAAAGACCCGTTCGGTAAATAGCGCGCCAAGCCCCTTAAACTCCTCTTTCAGATCAATGCCGTTGCTTGGCTCGCCCGCGGCGTAAACGGGCAGTACGACTAACTCCTCTACGCCCGCAAAGCACTCTTTGAAAGCGTTTAAATTCGCCTTAAGCCTGCTGAAGCGGTGCGGCTGAAAGATCGCCGTGATCTTGCTAAGACCTAGCAGAGTGGCGTATTCGCGCGCGCTTTGCAGCGTCACTCTGATCTCGGTAGGGTGGTGGCCGTAGTCGTCGATGAGAACGAAGCTCGGGGTGGCGCACAGGATGTCGAAGCGCTTTTTGATCCCCTTATAATTTAGTAAATTTTTACGGATCTGTTCTAACCCCGTCTCGCACGCCGCGGCTAGTATCGCTAGCGACGCATCGATCGCGATGTGTCTTCCGAGCCCGTAAACCTCGAAGCGTCCGAGCTCTTTAAGATTAAAGCTCATAAACGGCTGATGATCGCGCAGTAGCACCTTCAGATCCGTTATGTCGCGCGAAGGAAAGAGCTTGATACAGCTAAGCTTTATGGAGCTTAAAAACTCATCCTCGGCGTTTATCACGCGGATCTTGGCGCGCTCCA
>NZ_CALHHX010000100.1 GCF_938030685.1 uncultured Campylobacter sp.
TAAATTTATAAAATTTCAAAAGGCTAAATTTTGAGCTTATTCAGATTTTTTAAAACGGCAGGATTTTCAAAAATTTTTGCTCCTCTAATACTTTGCGCAAGCTGCGCGTTAAGCCTAAACGCCAGCCCCAATGAGGAGCTCGTCCGCTCGCTGTTTAGCGACACAAACTTCGATAAAAATCTTTATTTTAAAGGCGAGATGAGAAGCTATTTAAAGCGTAAATTCTACGCGGCGGATAACTATAGCGAAATCACGGTTGCTCCGCTTGGACGCAGCGACGAATTTAGCGAGATTTTTCACGTATTTTTGGGCTCTAAAGAGAAGCACTTCGATCTTTACGTCTATACTAAGGAGGACGGGATCTACGCCGTGCGAGTTTTAGCGCAAACCGCCATTATTGAGGCTATCGTAAGCGAATATGAAAAATTTAGCGAGGCGCAAAAACGGGAGTTTGAGCAAAGAACTGATGCAGATATCGTAAATTTAAAGCTAATCTTGGCGCCCGATAAAGAGCTTGTGGGGTTCGGCAAACAAAACCTAGCGGCATTTGAAAAAATTTACGAGCTTTACGCTAGCGGTGAGTCCGAGCGCGCTAAAGCAGAGATCAAAAGCCTGCATCTCTCTCACGCCGAGACGAGCGGCAAAAGATTTATGCTGCTCATCGGCGGGGTCACCGATAACTCCGTGGGCTTTTTGCGGGTGCAAGATGAGGCGGATCTGCCGCAAATGAGCCCTAGCGAGTTTATAATGATAGAAAAAATTGCGCCGAATTGGTATCTTTTTAAAACCACATAAAAAGCCGCGCCGCAAGCGGGTTTGAAGCTTCGCGGCGATCTAAATTTAAAAGCAGTACCCGCACCTTAACCATACCGCCGATCAAAAATCGAGCGAATTTTAAATTTAAACAGACGGTCTGCAAATTCCGTCTGCCGTAAATTTTTAAAGAATTTTAAAATTTTTTGAAGTCTAAATTTAAATAAAGCGCCGCCAAAACGCACCTCGTCTCGCTAAAATTAGAATCAAAAGGCGAGATGGCGCAGCCTTAAACGCCACCCGGCTTAGACTTAAACTGCGCAAAGTCCACTCCCGTCGCGTCCAAAACCGCCCGCGAATAAAAATAGAGGCTGTAAAATAGCTCATCCTCGTAAAAGTACTCCTCCCAGCGCTCCTCGTCATTCTCATCGCTCTGCGGCCACAGATATTTTTCCGCAAGCATATCCGAAAAGCTCGCCAGCGGCGCTGCGTGCGAGATCTTATCGGCATCATCGCAAATCTCAATCATAAACGCAAAAAATCCGCCGAGCCGAGCCGCGATAATGCCTGCCGCTTCGTTTTCGCCTTTTGCGTTTTCGCAGTTTTCGTTTTTTCCGTTTATGTCCGCTGTAGCGTTTTGATTATTTTTATTCGCGTTTTTACCCGCTGTAGCGCGCGCCTGCGTAAAGATACGCGCCAAAAACAGCAGCGCAAAAGGGGTTGCGTGCCAAAACGAGCTTTGATGCTCTATCTCGTTAAAAATTTTGCTAAGCGCGCCCTGGGCGGCTTTAATATCAAATTCTTCCCGCTCGCCCGCATCCAAGCTCTTATCCGCCGCGCTCGCTTTAAATTTACTCGCCTGGCTCGCTTTAAATTTTATCGCCGCGCTATCCGCACTCTTAAATTCCGCCT
>NZ_CALHHX010000101.1 GCF_938030685.1 uncultured Campylobacter sp.
GAGCATCTGACTCTTAATCAGGCGGCCGTAGGTTCGAATCCTACACGGGACACCAATACTTTTTTACATACAATTATAGAATTTTAATCGGCGATTTTTAATTAATACACCCAAATTTATAATCACGATGCTTTTGTAAATGCAAATTGGGGCTACTCGATAGTAATAAATGACTTTTTCGGTAATGTATCCAAGCGATAGAATTCGATGTATGGATAAAATTCAATAGTCATATCCAAAAAGCAACTTCTAGCTTTGATGCCACAATAGCTAAATTGTCATCCTTACTCTTTAGTAAAATCGCATTGCTGATTTAGCGCAATGCTAAAGGTTAGCGCAATATGATCTTTAATATAAAGCGCCGCAGTAGGGAGTTTTATCAAAGCAGCCTTTACATTCAACCGTAACACCCCAATATAGAAATAAATTATTTAAAATTTATCTATTTTCGGAATTGCAGATTTTAAATTTATCATAAACCAATACTACAAAGGTAGAAAGCATAAGTCCTATTATTGCAGATATTGCTAAAATGATTAGTTTTTTAGGCTTTGCTGGGCGATCAGATAAAACTATATTAGAAATTATATGAGAAGTTTTAAAATTAAAATCAGAAAGCCTACTTTCTATAATGCTCTTTTTCTTCATTAAATCAGGAATTTGTACTAGAGTTATAGCACTAATTTCGTCACTTATTTTAGGTATATTGTCGTTTAAAATTTTATCTTTTATATTCATTAACTCCATCAGTTTTAATTCGCCAGCATCGCTAAGCTTTTCTCTCTTGTTCAGCATATCTATTTGATCGTCTATTTTGGCTATCTGAACACCTTTTAAATATTCTATGCGTTCTTTTAAATTACGAATTTTATCATTTTTTAAATAACTTATCTGCGAATCAATACTTACCGATTGTTCGCGTACAGCCTTTTTATATTCATCTAAAACTATAGCATCTTCTTTGCTTAAATCTGCCACCATCTCATCTATCTGTTTTTTTAGTAATTCGTTTGATTTGGCAAACACCGTTATAATAAATATATTGGCGCTATCTTTATCAGCGACGATACTATCAACCGTTACGTTCTTGTCCTTAATATCCTTTAGTCCATCAATATATTTTACTCTAAGCTCATGCATCCGAACGGATCTTTCGGTTATATACTGTGGCATACCAGTTTCATTATTATAATAGGCGGTTTCTACCATCGCCGTTGCTTTATACCATGGAGTAGCAAATAGAATATACAAAAACCCAATCGCAATAAATCCGCAAGTTACTATACAAATTTGCTTTTTATATTTCCATATCTTTTTTGCCAAATCTAGCAAATCAATCTCATCATCTTCACAATAATTCTGTTGCATATTTCTTCTCCAAATTTAAAATTTAAATTGCACCCTCGCGAACAAGGACCACCTTAAAGGTTTTTATGATTATCACGATATCGTTCCAGATCGACCAGTTTTTCATATACCACGTATCCATACCGGCCCTGGTCGCAAAATCCACGTCGCTACGCCCGCTCACCTGCCAAAGCCCAGTAATACCGGGCTTGACGGCCAGAATTAGATCTGCATATTCACCCATATCCTTGCGCTCGTATTGCGCGCACGGGCGAGGGCCTACGATGCTCATTTCGCCCTTTAGGACGTTGATCAGCTGCGGAAGCTCATCGAGCGAGCTTTTGCGCAAAAAATCGCCCAGCTTCGTGATGCGCGGATCGTGCTCGTATTTATGATATTTTTCAAAATACTCCACCTCTTGCGGATTTTGCTTTAGATACTGAGCTAAGATTTCATCACCGTTTTCTTTCATCGAGCGAAATTTCAGGCAACCAAACGGCTTACCGCCAAATCCCATCCTTTGATGCGAAAAAAATATGCGCCCCGTGGGCTCTTTTAGCTTCATCATCAGCGCAATTACGCCAAAAATCGGCACCAGCAAAGGAAGCGCTAAGAAAATTAGCGCCAAATCAAGCCCGCGTTTAAGAGCTAAATTTAAAGGGCTTTTCAGAGAATTTCGTATCGCAAAGAGGCTGGTGCGCGAAGAAAAAACGCTGTAAATATCTGCCTGCGTAAAATCGTATGAGCGCAGCACGGGGGTGAATAAAATTTCTTTGTTTTTTCTGATATTATGCTCGATAAGCTCGTTCAAGGCTTTCGCCCCAAGCCTGCTTCCGCCGATAAATAACACGTCGTAATCGCTGCCAAGAGCTCTAACATATCCTAAATACGCGCTTTCTAAGACGGCGCTTTCAAACTCCTCGCCCTCGCCTAAAATTTTCGCCCTCTTTCGCCATAATCCAAATTTAAAAAGCTCCCTTTTCGTTATGAGCTTAAAAAGCGGCAAAACCACCGCCATAAAGGCAAAGCTCAAAATAAAGCTGGCGCGCGAAAATTCGTAATTGACTTTGATTAAAGCAAGCAACGCAAGACTGAGTAAAAGCCCAAAAAAGCAGCTTCTCACTAAAATTCTACTCTCATGCCAAAAATCATATCGCCTCGAATAGATTCCCTGATAGAAAAACAAAAATATCATTATGACGTAGGATGGCGCGAAACCCTGATACCTGCCGATATCCAGCAGCACGCTATCGCCGTAGAGCAGATTTTTAAGCACCACGGCAAGTCCGAAGCAAAGCCAGATGCCGAAAATATCGACCGCCAAGATTATCAAAACGCAGAGTTGCTTTTTCATCCTAGCTCCTATTAAAATCATCTTGCAGGCGCACGATATCATCCTCGCCGGTGTAGCTGCCGACTTGAGCCTCGATTAGCACGACGGGGATTTTGCCCTCGTTTGCGAGGCGGTGAACCTCGCCCATTCTAATGAACGTCGATTCGTTCTCGCGCAGCAAGAAATTTCGCTCGCCCACAGTCACGGTCGCAGTGCCGCTAACGACAATCCAATGCTCGTTGCGATGGTAGTGCTTCTGCAGCGATAGCCGCTTGCCGGGCTTAACGACGATACGCTTGATCTTGTAGCCGCGCTCATCTTCGAGCACCGTGTAGCTGCCCCACGGGCGATGCGTCGTTACGTGCACGTGCGCTAGATCGCTACCGCCTAGCCGCTCCACCACCTGCTTTACCTTTTGGGTAGAGCCTTTTTTACATACGAGCAGGGCGTCTTTGGTATCGACGATAACGAGATCCTCGATATCTATAGCGGCTATCGTGCGGCCCGAGCCGATGATGAGATTGTTTTTAGAATTTAGAGCGATATTTTGCTCGCTTGCGGTGTTGCCGTTCGCGTCTTTGGGCAGCTCGGCGTCTAAACTATCGAAGCTTCCCAGATCGCTCCAACCGATGTCTGCCGGCACGACCTTAGCAAGGCTCGTGCGCTCCATAACTGCGTAATCGATACTATCTGCGGGGATTTCTTGCATATCGCCTAGTTTAATTCTAATCGGATTTTCCGCATTAGAATTTTCGTACGCACGAACGCAGGCTTCGTAAATTTCAGGACTTTGCGATTTTAGTTCGCTCAAAAATACGCCGGCTTTAAACATAAACATGCCGCTGTTCCAGTAAAAATTCCCCGCCGCTATGTAGCTTTGCGCCGCCGCAAGCTCAGGCTTTTCGTGAAATTTTAACACATCCTCGCCGCTTGCTTCGATATAGCCGTAGCCCGTATTTGCATCCGCGGGCTTTATACCAAACGTTACCAAAAACCCCTGTTTTGCAAGCTCGCGTGCGCGCAAGACGCTGTTTTTATACGCTGCCTCATTTCTAATTAGATGATCGCTCGGCGTTACGAAAACGATCTCCTCGGCCTTTAAGCTCAAACACGCAAGCGCGATCGCAGGAGCCGTATTTCTGCCGACGGGCTCGAGTAGAAATTTTACGCCACGCGCGCCTAGGTCCTCAAGCTGATCGAGCGCCAAAAAATACTGCTGCTCGTTCGAGACGACGAGCGTGCGCTCGCATAGCTGGGAGTTTCGCTCATAGCTCATCATAAAAAGCGAGCGATCGTCAAAGAGGCGCACGAACTGCTTCGGCATAAGCGTGCGGCTGATGGGCCACAGCCTCGTGCCGCTGCCGCCACTTAGGATTATATTAGTCATTTAGGCCATCCTTAAATTCCTCATATTTTTTCTCGACGTAGCTTTTGATCTCGGCCTCAAAGCGTGCGCGCGAAAATTTTAAAGAATTTTCTCTGATTTTTACAGGCTCAAATTTATCATAATTTTGCTCAAATTTAGCTACGGCGGCGAGCAGCTCCTTTGCGTTTTGCTCCATAAAATACAGTCCGCTCTCGCCGTCAAGCACCGTCTCGCGAGCGCCGCCGCGCCCAAAGCAGATCACCGGCGTGCCGCATGCTTGCGCTTCTACCGGCGTAATGCCGAAGTCCTCCTCGGCGGCAAAAACGAACGCCTTTGCCCGCCCCATGAGATCCGCCATCGTTTCATCGCTCGCAAAGCCCAAAAGCTCGACATTTTTGCCCGCCTTTGACTTGATTTTTGCCATATCGGGGCCGTCGCCAATGACGAGCAGCTTCTTATCCGTCTGCGAAAATGCCTCTACGATGAGATCAATCTTTTTATACGGCACCATGCGCGAGGCGGCGAGGTAGAACTCCTCTTTGGCTTCGCGCAGAGTAAATTTATCCACGTCCACGGGCGGATAGATGACGTCGCTGGGCTTGCCGTATGTTTTTTTGATACGGCGCGCGATGTAGTGGCTGTTTGCGACGTAGTGATCCACGCGGTTTGCGGTGCTCGCGTCCCAAAGTCGAATTTTATGTAAAAAATACTTCGCCAGCATGCCTTTTAGACCGCGATCTAGCCCGCTTTCGCGCAAGTACTGATGATACAGATCCCACGCGTAGCGGATCGGCGTGTGTACATAGGCGATATGAAGTTGATTTGAGTGCGTCAGCACACCCTTCGCGACGGCGTGCGAGCTGGATAGCACGACGTCATATCCACTTAGATCAAACTGCTCGATTGCAAGCGGAAATAGCGGCAGGTAGTTGCGGTATTTGTCCTTTGCAAAGGGCAGCTTCTGGATAAAGCTCGTGTGAGCGTGCTTGCCTTTTAAAATTTTATCTCGGTCGGTGTCACTTAAAAAGTCGATGAGGCTATAAATTTCAAAATCATCCCAAATATTGGTAAAACTCTCGACGCATTTCTCCGCACCCGCATAGGTGCTAAACCAGTCGTGAATAAGGGCTTTTTTCATTGCAAATTCTCCATTATTTCGATAATCTGCTTAGCCGAGCGCTCCCAGCTAAATCTTTTTACATTTTCAAAACCTTTAGCGCGAAGCTCGTTTTGTAAATTTTCGTCATTCAAAACCATTTGAATTTTATCCCTCATATCTTCCACGCTGTATGGATCAAAATACACGACGCTGTCTCCGAAAGCTTCAGGTAGGCTTGCCGCATCTGAGCAAACGACCGGACAACCGCACGCTTGCGCCTCAAGCGGCGGAATACCAAACCCCTCGTATAACGACGGAAACACAAATAATTTCGCCAAATTATAGATAGCAGCGATATCTGCGTCTTTAACATAGCCCGTAAAAAATATACGATTACTTAGATTTTTTCTCCGAATAATCTCAGAAATAATGCTATCGCCCGTTATAAAGCCATCCTTTTTCCCTACTATGACTAAATTTAAATCCATCTTTTCTAATGCAAATAATAAATTCTTTAAATTCTTATGCGGTTTGACATTTCCTACAAACAAAATGAAATCCTCAGGAAGACCATAGTCCTTTGCCACCGCTTCTAAGGCATTTGAATCGCAATGATGATTAAAGCGCCCCTCATCTATCGCGTTTGGCGCAACAAAAATATTTTTATCGGTTTTAGCGTATTTCAATATCTCACTCCGTGAAAAATCTGAAACGCTAAGAACTATATCGCTTCTACTTAGTGCTTGATTAAAAATCGTTTTTGCATATATTTTCTGCATAAAATTTAGCGTATCATAGAAAGCCAAATGAAATGCATCATGGATAGTAACTACTCTAAATTTAGCCATTATTGGTAGAATTGGAATATTGTAATGCGGAGACCAAAAGATATCGCATTTAGGAATTTTTAAAGGCAGCTCAAGCTGCTCTTTTATAGAATAAATTTTGGATTTACATTCTAAAATTTTAACGCCTTTGCTCCACGCATAATCCTGTATCTCAGCTCTACTACCAAGCAGAATAACCTCAAATTTTTCCACTAAAAAAGGTAGTATTGATTTAATATATGTACCTATACCAGATGCCTTATGCATACGAAAATCAATTACTAATAACAATTTTGGCCTTTAACAAAAAATTTATTAAAAAGAAGAAGAAATAAAAAATAATAAATAAAATAAAATTATTAATAGAAAAAAGCTGATAGTACCCACCCATATTCCATATGCTATTTAAAAAAGCTATCAATAACAGACCCGGCCCAAGATAGCCAATGTTTCCACTATTGATAAATTTTTTAAACAGAAAATTTATCAGACATATATATATAGCAATCAATATAAGTATAAATAATATTCCGATTATACCTAAAGTAAAAACAGCTTCCCCCAAAGTGGTCGTAACCAAATTCCAACTATTAGCAAACCAGTCACTAGTATAATATAATGTCACTTCATACTCAAATTTCTTATAATATATGTATTCTCCAAATAAATCTTGTAAAAAACTAGAGTAAAAAGCTTGATTTAAAAAAGATAAATTATAGATATATGGTAATTTATCGTTTATAAAATCTGTCCAAATTAAGTAAAAATTAGATCCTTGACCCACAAACAGCCTAAATATAAATTTCAAAACAATATCGTACAATCCAAATTTTTCTGAAAAGTGAAAAAACATCAATACAAGAAAAAATAATAAAATAAGCAATGCGAGGACTAACAGGACAAGTTTAGTTTTATTATATCCATAGTATAAAACAATCATAGTTATAGTATAAAATAAAACCACAATCATAGCAGATTTATGTGCCATAAGTATCGGATATATAATCAGCATAATAAAAACGAGGCCCACATAACAAAACTTCTTATTTATTAAGGCAAACAAAATTAATATTGAAGCTAATATGGGGAAAAATATAGTCATCATTACATGAAAAAGATTACCAAATCCATCGCCTTTCACTCTAGCCGCATCCGTTGCCCCATTAAGCAATGGAATATTACCGTATGTATATATATATAAGTAAGCAACCACCATTGGTATAAGAAATAAAAATATATAAACAAGGGTAAAATTGATATTAGGTACACATAACTTTTTAACTAGATGCTCACATTTATATAGTGGAGTTTTGAAATTATTTATTGTTGTTAAAAATACCAAATTGATCAAGATAGCAAAAAGCAGATATACTACGCTAGCTCCGTTTAAAAATTCATACTCATAGATATTTTTAAGATTCTCTATCTCGATGATCCCCCAAAATTCAGCTAATATAATTCCTACAATATGAGTAAAAAATATAAAATTAAAGTAAATATAGACAAAAAAATACTTATTTTTATAAGACAAATAAAGAAATATGAAAAATAAACAACAGACAAAAATTGAATAACAAAAGCTCATAATATATCCCCAATCTTTTTACTCCAGTCATTGTTTTTTGCAAACTCGATGAATTCATATGGCTTATGATATTTCTCTAAAGTACATAATAAATATTTTTTAAAATTGAGATAATTCGATGCTAAAAAAGCCGGACTATTTATCGACTCTAGCTCGGTCCATTTTGTAGAAACAACGGGTAACCCGCAAGCCATATATTCATATAGTTTTAGTGGACTTATAGAATGAACTAAATCCATATCTAACCTAAACGGGATTATACCGACGTCTGAAAATTGCAAAAAAGAGGCAATCAAATCATTATTGACCTTGCCGTAAAACGTAATATTTTCTCTAGATTGTATTTGATCAAAATTGTCGGGTTTAAATTTTACAGCTCCAATTATTAAAAAATGCACATCTTTTAGCTCGTCGGCGACATAATCTAGTAGGTCGAAGTCAAACCAGCTTTCTATAGCGCCTACATAAACGGCAACTGGTTTTGCAATCGTGCAAAAAAAATCCGGCTTATCGTATTTTTTTTGAAATTTATTAAAATCAACTCCATTTGGTACATAGAAGCAATTTTTATTAAATTTTTCTATATAATTTTTAAGATTCGATGATGTATATATCACTTTATCTGCTTTTTTTATTAGATACTCCTCTGCCTTGATAGCTGCTGCCCCTACGCCAAAACCTTCAAGCCTATCGGTAACCCTAACAATCAACTTCTTATATTTTATAATGTTTATTAAAGGTAGAAATACGAAATTATCTATCACCAAAATATCTACGTTTAAGAAATTATAATTTTTAAGCATATTTTTAAAATTTGGCAAGGTAAAAATATACCATATTTTTATAATCCAATAAAATTGGGACGGCAGCTTTTTAAATGGCGGAATAAGCGCAAATGGGGTATATATAAAATAGTTTTCAAAAATTTCATGCAAGCCTTTCTTTGCCTGAGCCAGCCTGGTGGCTTCGTTGATCTTATTATGAAAGGGGGAAACAGGCGGCGCGATAAATAAAACTTTGTTTCCCCCCTTAGCCAGTAATTCACTATAATAATTACAGCCGACTTTAAATGGAGATCCATAATAAGAATTTCCACACCATAGTATTTTTTTAGGCATTTTTCATCCTGCTGCGATATAAGCTTTTACTTTTTAAGTTTAAACACGGTTTCTCTACAAAAAACCAACTGATTATAGCGCAGCACATAGATAAAATAGCGACATATACTACATAAATGCTGCCCCCCACACCTATTTGGACAAAAATATTTACAAAAAACATATGGTATATATAAATACCGTAAGTGAAATCATTGCCTCTTAAAAAATTATCAAGACCTTTGAAGCTAAAAGCAAAAGAAAAAACTAAAAATGAAAATATAAAATAATTTACTAATATATCTAAAAAGATATTATTAAAATAATAGTAGCAAATTCTACCTATAATATAAGTAGCAAAATATATAAAGAATTTGTCCTTTAAATACTTATGGAAAAAATCAAAATAACTATAGAAATAAAAGCCGATTAAAAATACAAATAGGTATGGCACCAGAGATACATTAATAAGTTTATTAATAAACAAATTTCTATCACTACTAGAATTATATATAAAAAATATTATTGAGATTAGGAAAATGCAAGGCAATATTCTCTTGATCTTTTTATCTATAAGAAAAATGATAGGCAAGACAGCATAAAATACTAGCTCAATCGAGATCGTCCAAAGCGGCGCATTTATCTCGCCAGTACCAAAAGCCCTGCTAGCTTCAAGATTGTAAAACTGCAAAAAGCTAATTTGAGTAAGAAGCCATTTAAAAAAATTAAAGTCAAAATTTAAGTCTACAAAAACATATAAAATTACTATACCTATAAAAATATTAACATAAAGCCCTGGGTAAATTCTTAAAATTCTATTTTTAATATAAGTTTTTAAATTTTGATTTTTTGCATAAGACATACTTATTAAAAAACCGCTAATCAGAAAAAATACAGTTACACCACTAAAATTTAATATTTTAGTTACATACCAGGATAAATCGCTTTTATTTACCAAATAATCATTTGCATGAACAAACATAACCTGAAATGCAGCTATCAACCTTAATAAATTAAAATTATTATTCACTATAATATTATTATTCATTGAATGCACCAATTCTCGATAACTTTCCATATCCATTCGAATATAACTCAAATTTACTATAATAAAATTCCCTATTTGCCATATCGATAATCTCCAGCCCGCCCTCTTTTATCTCAAATTTTCTAATAATTTTTACGTCTTTGTATTCTGCGGCTAGGTTTATAAAATTTTCTCCAAAATCCGCCACTTCACATCTGCATTCCAAAAACATCCCAAATAGTCCTAACGCCCCCTCACCCCAACTATTTTGTTCCAAATCGCCTATAATCGGCACGTTGTGTGCCTTGACACTTCTAAATTCATTTCTTATGTCAGGGATTGGAGTATAAAGATAGGTGCCAGGATCTCTCGCTATATCCAGCCCATCTATCCACAGCTCGTAGCCCAACTTATCATTGTGCGTGTGTCCGCCGTGACCCTTTTGCCCAAGCGGCGTAGCGCAGATAGCGAGGTAAAATTTGCTAGATTTAAAGATAAAAATTCCGCTGTCCGGATAAAATATATTTTTGATCTCTTGCGAATTTGGAATTTTAAATTCCATGCTTTTTCGGTGCGGCAGTTCGCTGAATTTCGCACCCGAGACGCTCGGACTTTTATATGTTTTATTTCCTGCTTGTAGCGTATGCCCTGCGAGCGAGCGAACAAAACTCTTCTCAAAGCGCATATCGTTTTTAAATATCTCATCGTCAAAAATCCCGCCCATGCAGCTAATTAGCGTGGAGTGGTTTAAGATATTCTCATCCCAAAACGGCTCGTCGCCGCCCTCAAAGCTGCTTAAATTTAGATATTTTCGCGCGGCTTGTTCGTTGCTCAAGAACTCGCCGTTTGGGCTAAATTTAAAAAACCTGCCGCTGTCGTTATCGCCGAATTGCGGCACTTTGCCGTTTGTTTTTGTAATATCCACGGTAAACCTGCCGATTTTATACAACCTGTCTGCGAACCACTGCGGCAGCGCTATTTGTCCGTTTAAAATTTTAAATTCCTGCTCCTTAGGCGGCAAGAGTTTCGGCTTTTTGCGCCAAAGTTTTGCATCGTAATTTTTTAGCGATGAAATTTTCTCGCTTTTTAAACCCAATATCAGAGCCGCGGCATACGCCATCAGCTCGCCGCTTAAGCGGTGATAGCTCGTAGAACTCTCAAAATTTCCGCCGTCTTCGTAAAATTCCTTTTTCATTTCGCTGATTATCTCTTGCACGGCAAACGCTAGCCACGCGTCTATCTCGCCGCCGCCGTCCAAATACGCGCAAGCTTGCAGCAAGCCCGCGATGTCGCTTAGATAATGATTTGACGTTAGTTGCGGGGAATATTCTAGATTATTTACGATATGAAGCGCATGCTCGTAAGCGCTATTTGAAAAGGTCTGCTTGAAATTTTGATCTAAAATTCCACCCTCATCCATCTGGCAAAACATATCGTAAGCCGCCAGCATGTTGGCGACCCTGATGCCCACGTCCATCGTGCAGGTCCAATTTACGCCCATTCTAGGCGGATTATTGCTGATAAAATCTAAAATTTGGTTTTTAAATTCTTTTAAATTTTGCTCTTTTAGGCTTGGATCCGCCATCGCAAAAATAGCAAGCTGCGGCAAGTGCTGAAGCCTCGCAAGCTCCCACGGCACCTTTATATCGCTGCCGGGCTTATGGGCTATGCGCTGATCTTTGTACCATTTTTTTTCGCTCCACCGAAAGC
>NZ_CALHHX010000102.1 GCF_938030685.1 uncultured Campylobacter sp.
ATTTTGGACGTAATCAACGATAACTAATCGCGCTTGCGCCTTTGTGCGTGGTAAGCGACATCTGGTCGATTATTTTTGCCCGCCGTCTTGCGGTAGAATTTGTCGCGGCGATCTTGCGGCACGCGCTTGCGGATCGTTGCGCCTAAATTTTATTTATTGATATAATTAACATGGCTTTAAAATACTCAAATGCGCGCTTACTTGTAAGATTTATCTCGCCTGCGGCACCAAGCTGCGATAATGTCCAGCTCAAAGCGGCTGTGGAAGGTATCAATAAGAGTGCGCCGATGCGAGTCGACGAGATTACCACGTTAATGGGCGCTGAGTGCAAAGATGGCAGCTTCATCTACAACTACGAGCTAAATGACGGCATGGGGATGAAATTTGACAGTGTCGGAAATGATCAAAAAACCGTGATACAAAATGTCATAGATAGCCAAAATAAGCAAATTTTTTGCAACCAGATGAAAGTAATGCATCCGCTAATAAACAGCGCGATATGGAGCTATAAGATAAAAAGTGGCGAAGAATTTATAAGGGTAGAATTTAAGCCTAGCGACTGCAAGTAGGGCTTGCGCGAGATTTAAAATTTAGCGCGGCGTGAGCCTTTGCCTGCTCGCCCGCGCTGAATTCGCTTAAAATTTATCCGCTTCGCTTTTGATTTCGCCTGTGCAAAAGCAACATGCTAAAATTTCTGCTTAACTTTTACAGCGCCGTCGCGTATAGTATGACGCAGATCAGCGTGTATTTCGTCGCCACAAAGCGCTAAAACGCACCGAGTCCTTTTTAAGCCACGATCTAATTTTGCGTCAAATTCTGCCAGCGGCGTTTTTCATTAAAATTTCACTATTTCACGTGGAATTATATCTATGCGGCAGCGCAAACACCGCGTAAAGCTTTAACGCGAAATTCTATAAGTTACGGAATCTTATTTGAAACAGCATCGTAGATTTTGAGTCAGAATTTTGGGATTTATTGTGACGCTGCACCTGCTGCGATGAAATCTTACTAAATTTTATCCGCGACCTGCTCACATAAATTCTGCGTCAAAGCATGAGCCTGTTCACAAACTTGCAGATGTGTCAGCCGCCAATGTGCCGCCACACAAAACGCGGCTAATCAAATGCCTCGCTTGGGTTTTAAAATTCACCGCGCACAACTGCTTTTATCCAGCGTGATTTTTATCGGCGGCAAGCCCTCTATCTCGTAATTTAACACCATCGTTTTGCCGAGCTCCCGCAGGCGTTGCGAGAATTCCGTGCTGCAAAAGCTGGCCTTCGCCTTAGCAAACAGCATCTCTTTTAAAATTTCCGCATCGCCCGCATCCAGAGTGCTAAGATCTAAATTTGGCGAACTATTTAGCGCGTAATCGTATATGAAGCTACCCTCTTCGCATGCGGCGCCTTTTAAAATTGTAGCATCGTCGATCCTGCGCGGCGCGCCCTCGTTTATCCGCGCTAGCGCATCTCGCACCTGTTTGCTTTCGCAGAAATTTCGCTCTAGCTCGCTGCGTTTTTTCTCCGCGTAAAATTCCACCGCCACGTTTGCCAAAATTCCGATTCCAAGTAGCACTAGTAAAATTTTAATCGGCTTATTTAGCCGCGCGCTTAAGCTTCGCGCATCCATCAGCGCGCCCTTTCGCAGCACAGCAGCGTGTGTCCGACGCCCAGCCCGTC
>NZ_CALHHX010000103.1 GCF_938030685.1 uncultured Campylobacter sp.
TTTTGGGATTTTTGGGATTTTTGGGATTTTTGGGATTTTTGGGATTTTTGGGATTCCGCCGCCGCGACTCAAAATTTTGGCAGCGGAATTTAGAAAGCTTTGCTAGCTTTAATAGCCCGTGCAAGGCTAAATTTAAACCTTACGCGGTTAGAATTTGTACGCCAGCGCGAAGAATTTCACGAATTATAGTTTGCTCGCGTTTTTGTCTAGATACTCTGCGACGCCTTTAGGGTCTGCTTTCATTCCTGCGTCGCCTTTGTGCCAGCCTGCAGGGCAGACCTCGCCGTGCTCGTTTGTAAATAGCATCGTATCGACCATTCTTAGCATCTCGTCGATATTGCGACCAAGCGGTAGGTCGTTGATGACGGCGTGGCGGACGGTGCCGTCTTTGTCAAGCAGGAAGCTGCCGCGAAGCGCTACGGCATTGCCGAACAGCACGTCGAAGCTGCGTGCGATATCTTTTGTGATATCCGAAACTAGCGGGAACTGCACTTTGCCGATACCGCCTGCATTTACTGGAGTATTTTTCCATGCAAGATGCGTAAATTCGCTATCGCAGCTAACGCCGATAACTTCGATACCCTTGGATTTGAAATCTTGATATCTGTGATCGAATGCAATGATCTCGCTTGGGCAGACGAAGGTAAAATCTTTTGGATAAAAGAATACGACCGCGCCTTTTTCGCCGATATTTTTATAGAGGTTGAAATCCTCAACTATTTCGTTGTTGCCTAAAACCGCAGTTGCCGTGAAATCAACGGCTTTGTTGGTTACTATCATTTGTTTCTCCTTGTTAATAAAATTTATGATGGCGATTATACATTTTAAAACTTTAGATTTGCTGAAATTTGATGAAATTTTTTATATAATAAAATTTATTTGTTTGATAATATTAAATTTTATCATTTTTTAAATTTAGTATGTTATCATCGCACTTCATTTTTTGATAAAGGAGAAAAAATGGCTGTAAAAATTACCGATATTTGCATTAGCTGCGGCTCATGCATCGACGAGTGCCCGGTAAATGCGATCGTGGACGATAGCGATAATCCAAGCGGCGAGGATAGCTACTACGTATATGCCGATAAATGCGTCGAGTGTGTAGGCTACAACGACGAGCCTGCGTGCGCTAGTGCCTGTCCGACTGATGGCTGTATCGTCTGGAGCGACATCGTAGCGGGCCAACCTAGTAGGGATAGTATAGGCGCGGATCTACGCAGCGGAGATACCCCGGTATTTGCTTAGCAGATAAAATTCCGCGATCAAATGCGCGGAATTTTAATTCATTCAATCCTTAAATAAATTTTAACCTATTTTTCGATACAATCCGCCTTTCACTTTAAGGAGATTATATGCAGCAAACGCTTTCTATTATTAAGCCTGATGCCGTTAAAAAAGGCGTTATCGGCAAAATTATCGATCGTTTCGAAAGCCACGGACTAAGAATCGCAGCGGCTAAAAAATTATGCCTAAGCGCCGAAGATGCGGGTAAATTTTATGAAATTCACAAAGACCGCCCTTTTTATAAGGATCTGATTGAGTTTATGACTAGCGGTCCCGTGGTCGTAATGGTGCTTGAAGGCGATGATGCCGTAGCTAAAAATCGCGCTCTAATGGGCACTACCGATCCGAAAAAAGCGGATAAAGGCACTATCAGAGCGGACTTTGCGGACAGCATCGACGCTAACGCCGTTCACGGCAGCGACAGCCTAGAAAACGCAAAAACCGAGATTGCTTTTTTCTTTGCAAAAAGAGAAATTTGCTAAGAGTGCCACGTGAAGATCACTTTTGCTAAAATTTCCGCATCGCCAGTGCCGTTTGAAATTCCGCGAGACGGACTTAAGCTTAGCGGAAATTTAAAACGAAAAGACTCTAAGTTTATCGAGTGTAAGGGCGAAATTAAGGGCAAAATTCCATACATTTGCGACCGCTGCGGCAAAGAATTTAATCTTGACGTAAACGAGAGCGTAAATTTGCTTTTAAGCGAAGGCGTTTTTAACGACGAAAGGCACGAAAGCTTGGATGTGATGGAGTTTTTCGGCACCGAAGTTGATCTGGATGAAATTTTGAGAAGCGAAACGGAAGCTTTTAAAAGCGACTATTTTTATTGCGAAGAATGCAAGAACTAAATTTATAAAGGAGAAAAAATGGCAGTTCCAAAGCGAAGAGTTAGTAAAACTCGTGCGGCGAAAAGACGCACTCACTACAAAGTGACCCTTCCGATTCCCGTCAAAGATAAAGACGGAAGCTGGAAAATTCCGCATAGAATAAACAAAACTACGGGCGAATATTAATCCGATGATTTCCGTTGCTATAGACGCGATGGGCGGTGATTTCGGCTGCGAGCCGATAATAAACGGAGTCGTAGATGCGCTGCGAGAGCGTAAATTTAATGCGTTTTTGGTAGGCGACGAAGCGCAAATCAAGCCTTTTATTCCACAAGATCAAGGCTTTGAGAAATATATCACTTACGTAGCTGCAAGCGAAGTTTTCGAGATGAAAGAGGGCGCAACCGACGCTCTCAAACGCAAAGAGAGCAGCATCTTTAAAGCGGTCGATCTAGTAAAAGACGGCACTTGCAAAGCCGTGGTATCCGCAGGACACAGCGGCGCTACGATGAGTCTTGCGACGCTTCGCATAGGCAGGCTAAAAGGCATTTTGCGCCCGGCGATTGCTACGTTGATGCCAAATTCCACAGGTGGACGCACGCTCGTGCTTGATGTGGGCGCTTATGTGGATTGTAAGCCAGAGAATTTGTTTCAATTCGCGATTATGGGCGAAGCATATGCCAAGGAGATTATGGGTTTAAACGCACCACGCATCGGCTTATTATCCAACGGCGAGGAGGATAGTAAAGGCAACGAGGTAACAAAAGAAGCCTTTCATATGCTTAAGAAGATGCAAAATTTTATCGGTAATGTAGAAGGCAATCAAATTTTTGACGGCTCGGTAGACGTGGTCGTGTGCGACGGATTTATCGGCAACATTATGCTAAAATCCAGCGAAGGTGTCGCAAGCGCTATCGGCAAACTTATCAAAAACGAAACAAAAAAATCTCCGATTGCTATCGCTGGCTCCATTTTGATGAAGCGCGTCTTTAAGATAATCAAAAAAAGCACAGACTACGACGAATACGGCGGCGCGCCGCTTTTGGGCGTCAAAGAGTGCGTCATCATAAGCCATGGCAAAAGCACTCCGAAAGCCGTTAAAAACGCGATCTTTCAAGCGCTTAAATTTGCAGACTCCAAAATCAACTTCGCGATAGAAAGCGAAATTTCTTCAAACGAATAGGAAAACGAATGCAAAAAGCCTCGATGATCTCAATCGCAGCATACGCGCCGAGCGAAATTTTAACCAATTTCGATCTTGAAAAGATGGTTGAAACGAGCGATGAATGGATCGTCAAGCGAACAGGCATTCATGAGCGCCGTATCGCGAAAGGCGAGAGTACTAGTGATTTAGGCGTGAAAGCGGCGTTCAAGGCGATCGAGCGTAGCGGCTTACAAAAAAACGAGATCGATGCGATAATCTGCGCCACGATCTCGCCCGATTATTTCTGCATGCCCTCGACCGCGTGCGTCATCGCGGATAAACTGGGTTTAAATTTCGGCATCACGGCGTTTGATATAAATGCCGCCTGTACGGGCTTCATCTATCTTTTAGAGCTTGCAAAATCCCTCATCGAAAGCGGTGCTAAAAAACACGTGTTGATAATCGGCACGGAAAAGTTAAGCTCGATAGTCGATTGGAGCGATCGCGCTACGTGCATACTTTTCGGCGACGGTGCGGGCGCTGCGGTTATCGCGGCGCGCGACGATAACGGAATCATCGACATTCATACAGCTAGCGACGGCAGTAAGGGCGATCTTCTCATTACCGCAGCCCCAGGCAGCGTCAATCCACTCAGCCAAAAAATCATCGACGAAAAGCTGGGCTTCATGCAGATGGCGGGACGCGAGGTCTTTAAAATCGCGGTGCCGACGCTCAGCAACGACGTCGTGGAGATTTTGGAGAAAAATAAAATTTCGCCCGAGCGGGTCGATCTTTTTATCCCGCATCAGGCAAATTTACGCATTATCGAGGCAGTCAAGGCTAGACTGGAATTTAGCGACGAACAATGCGTGCTTACGATCGGCAAATACGGCAACACGAGCTCGGCGTCGATCCCGATGGCGATAAATGACGCTTATGAGAGTGGCAGGCTCAAAAACGGCTCGCTTATGCTTTTAGATGCGTTCGGCGGCGGCTTTACGTGGGGCAGCGCGCTTTTGAAATTCGGTGGCAAGAGCATAAACTAGTGCTTTTTAAATTTCATTATCTTTGAATTTCACCATATTTAAGAGTTAAAATTCCAAGCTTATTTACAAAACTAATTTCAAATTTATATTTATTCCGAGTTAGGTTTCAAAATTTTAAAATGAAGCGTTTGCGATTGAAAGCATATTATAATCTTGCGCAGTTAACATATCGGCTTCTGCGTGAGATAGTAAAATGACGTTAGTCTTAGGTCTGCTGCTTTTTGGCGGCGGGCTTTTAGAATATAAAAGAAATCAAATATGATAGCCTAAATGGGCGTTACTTTCAGCTGATTCTACACATTAATGGCTTGTGATTAGCTGCAAAGCTCAATAAGTATTTTTACGGGCGGCGTATGGTGGATCTTTTGAGCGACCTACACATAGGCTTTAGAATAAAATTTAAATACCAAAACGCCCACAACAGCAAGTATCAAATTGCCTTAGATTTGAAATTTGGCATAAACGCCGGTAAATTTAATCAAATACCACAAACGGGGCGATAAAGGATGCCATGCCATGAGTGCAGAGGCGTCGTATCTCTAAATCTATAGGGCGTTAAAATCTCCAGCTATCTCCCGTTATACAATATACATTTATCCCTGTGTAGATAGTGGATGACGGAGGACGCGTTCATGTCAGCTGCAGACTGAAGCGGTCAATGAACTTAGCTTTATTGCGAAAGCTACAGCGGTTTATAGGTTTTGATGGTAGGTCCAGCTCAATGCCATTGTAAGCATTGGAAAATTTTGCACGAAATATCATCTTGCAGTTATGGATGACAGTTATTAAAGCATATTATTGGGGCAATTTTTTATAAATTTTAAGTTCAAAT
>NZ_CALHHX010000104.1 GCF_938030685.1 uncultured Campylobacter sp.
AACCCTCACGATAAATCTTTGATTAACACGCAAGCAAAATTTTGCTACAATTGCCCATCTCATTTAAAAGGACCGATCAATGAACGGAATTTTGCTGCTATGCGACGAGCCTGCCGTCTACGAATCCGAGCTAAAAAAACTAGACGAAATTTTATCCATGAGCTTTCACAACGTTTTGCAACTTTGCATTGCGGGAGAAAATGCCCTTTTTAGCGGAAGCGAGCTTGAAAGAGCGCTCGCGGACGGGCAGGAGGAACGCGTGCGAAAGGCGGCGATCGAGCGCTTTGCACAGATCCTAAAGCAGTGCAATTTCGTACTGGTTCGCGGCGTAGCAGGAGCCGATATGCGCGAGTTAAATTTACAAATCGCCAAGGATCTAAACATTCCCGTTTGCGGATTTTATCCTAACGAAATTACCGCACGCATCGGCACGTATTCGATCACTGCAGCAAAAGCGCTGAATTTCGCCAGCGTATATGAAGGTAAAATTTTATTTGCTGCGGACAGATCAAGCTCTAGCGGCGCAAATTCTAAAAAATCGGAGCTTTGCGGTAAAAATTCCGCCTGCGAAAGTGATGCAAAATTTCACGACGAAAATTCTGCTTGCCAAAGCGGCGCGATAGAGCTTGATAAAGTCGTTGCCGACAAAAGCTACTTCACTGACGCCGCAAACTCCACGCGCTGTGAAATTCTAACCCCTTTGAAATTTGAAAGCAAGCTCTACGCAAAGGCTCGTGCGAACGTTAAAACCGTCGTGCTTCCAGAAAGCGACGATGAGAGAATTCTGCGCGCGGCCGCGATTATAAAACAAAGCGGCGCTGCAAATTTGATCCTTTTAGGGCGACAAGACGAAGTGCAAAAAAACGTGAGCGAGCTAGGTCTCGATCTAGCAGGCGTTAAAATTTTAGATCCGCAGACGGATGCGAGCTTGGAAAAATTTGCGCGCGATCTTTATGAGCTTCGCAAGGCAAAGGGTATGAGCGAGGCGCAGGCGCGCGATTTAGTGCGCGATCGCACCTACTTCGGCACGATGCTCGTGTATGAAGGGCTAGCCGATGCGATGGTAAGCGGTGCCAGCACGACTACTGCGGAGACGATTCGCCCCGCGCTTCAGATCATCAAGACAAAGCCGGGTATTGCGAGCGTTAGCGGCGCGTTTATAATGTGCCTGGATACGCAGTCTCTGCTTTTTGCCGACTGCGCTGTAGCGCCGAGCCCGAGCGCAGAGTATCTGGCAGGTATCGCGATTTCAAGCGCCGCGACCGCAAAGGCGTTCGGGCTTGAGCCGCGCGTGGCGATGCTAAGCTACTCCAGCGGCGATAGCGGCAGCGGAGAGAGCGTAGAATTTATCAAAACTGCAACGCAAAAAGCGCGTGAAAAGGCGCCTGATCTCACAATCGACGGGCCGCTGCAATTCGATGCCGCAGTCGATGCAGCGGTCGCTAAGAAAAAAATGCCCGGCTCCGCGGTCGCAGGACGCGCGAACGTATTTATCTTCCCCGATCTTAACTGCGGAAATATCTGTTATAAGGCCGTGCAGCGCACCGCAGGCGCCGTGGCGATCGGACCGATTTTACAGGGCTTAAAAAAGCCGGTAAACGATCTAAGCCGCGGCTGCAAGGTCGCCGATATCGTAAACACGATACTTATCAGCGCCATTCAAGCAGGAGGGAATTAATGGATATCCTAGTCATAAATTCCGGCTCGAGCTCGGTTAAATTTAAATTCCACGATATGCTAAATCACGCCTGCATCGCAAGTGGGCTCATCGAGGAGATCGGCTCGACGCACGCAAGCGGAAGCATCAATTGCGCCAACGGACGAAGCATAAAGGTTGAAAATGAGCAAATTCCAAATCACGAAACCGCGATCGCAATCGCGATTGATCTTTTAAAACAAAGCGGAGTAATCAAAGATCTAACTCAAGTAGGCGGCATCGGACACCGCATCGTTCAGGGCGCGGATTATTTCGATGCTCCTGCGCTCATAGATGAGGATGTAATGGCTAAAATAGCCGAGCTTGCGCCGCTTGCACCGCTACACAATCCCGCAAATTTAGCGGGCATTAAATCCTGCCTAAAGATCGCTCCTAAAATTCCAAATGTCGCAGTTTTCGATACGATCTTTCATCAAAGCATCCCACCGTATGCGTATATGTACGCGCTGCCGTATGAATTCTACGAAAAATACAAAGTTCGTCGCTACGGCGCGCACGGCACGTCGCATTGGTTCGTCTCGACGATGGGAGCGAAATTTTTGCGTAAAAAATACGAAAACTTCAACGCCATTACGCTACATCTGGGCAACGGCTCTAGCGTGAGCGCCATAGAAAACGGCAAATGCATCGACACCTCAATGGGGCTAACGCCGCTTGAGGGGATCATCATGGGCACCAGATGCGGCTCGATTGATCCTGCGATCATCCCATACATCGAGCGCGTCGCGGGCTACAACGCGCAGGATATGGACGTCATAATGAACAAAAAAAGCGGACTTTTGGGCATCTGCGGTGCAAGCGATCTGCGAAAGGTATATGAAAAGATGGAAGGCGGCGAGCCACGCGCGAAGCTCGCGTTTGAGATGCTGGTGTACAGCGTCGTTAAGATGATCGGGGCGTATTATGCCGTGCTCGGGCGAGTGGACGCTTTGATCTTTACCGGCGGTATCGGCGAGAATGCGCCGCATTTTAGGCAAAATGTCTGCGAGAAGCTCGCTCATATCGGCATCGAAATCGATGCGACAAAAAACGCCAAAAATACCGGCTCGATTAGAAATTTAAGCGCGGCGGATAGTAAAATCAAAACGCTCGTAATCCCTACCAACGAGGAGCTAGCGATCGCTGAAGCTACGGTCGATACGATTAACAAAAACTCCGCGCAGATCGACTATCAGAAATACTCAGAATTTTAAATTCTATCTAGTGAGGTTCTGCGGTTATTTTGCGAGCAAGCAACGCCAACCTGCCTTTTTTGTTAGGCAATTAATTTTGGGTCTTGGCTGCAAGTCTACGCTAAATGAAAGAGCCTTTTATTTTAGAGGCTTTCTGGCTAAGACGATACGAGAAATTGCTACGCTACGCGCGGGTTTAAATTTTATTTGTCGCTTCCGATAAGGCTTAAATTCTTGCTCGGAAGAGGCGGAGCGGAAGGGGCTATACTTGCGAAGCTCCCTTTTACTTTGCTTCGGCTAGCAACCGCAAGCAGGTCTGCCGCCCAAACCCCCACCTACCCCACTGCACGTTAGAGGTGGCAAAGCTTTGTTTTTAAACAAAGCTTTGCTGGTTAAATTTAATAAATTTTATTTCAAATTAGACTGCAAAATTCCAAAGCAAGTCCTCGTCGTGAAATTTTACCGAACGATAAGGCATAAAATTTTAAAATTTAGCGCAAGCCGGGTTTTAACGTGCAAATTTTATTAAAGGAGCGAACGATGAGCGATTTGCTAAATTCACAAGGCGCGCAAGAGCAAGAGGAGCCATATCCCGATACGAAATTTACTAAATTTTTCGGGCGACTTTACGCGGCGGTTTTTGCGCTGTTTGCGATCACGGCGCTTAGCGTATTCGTGCTACCCGAAAATATTTTAGACGTAAGCGCGGCATGCGCGGACTTCGTTAAATTTATGAAGCAGTTTTTTCCAAACATCGCCGCAATCGGCAAAATAAGCCCGCACACGCAGCTTGCGGAATTTTACGTCGCAGCGATGTGGGTACCTATTTTAACGGCTTTCGCGCTAAGCTGCGCGTATTGTCCGATCGCCACATTCTTATACAAAAAAGAGCTTCCCGCCGTCAAGACGCAGCTATTTGTGATATTGCTCGCTATACCTTTTGCTTACTGGGCATTAAACAATTATTTCTACGCCGATTTTGCCATAAACGGCATCCCACACAGAGTAGGCAGCGGGCGGACGTTTCCAACTTTTGCGAGCAGAGAGAGCCTATTTGGCTGGATATCGTTTTTCACAGCCACCTCGATGTTTATGAGTATGCTTGTCGTGATTTCGCTTAGCGATATAGTCCACTGGATATATCTATCGAGAAATAAAAGCTAAAATTTTATAAAATCGCGGACGAATAAAATTCTGCACCCATAACTTTTAGGGTCATTTTACGAGCGCACAGCGAGCGGGCGATTAAATTTAAACGCTCCGGCAATTAGAGCCTTTTTGCGCGGAATTTAAGCGACCAAACGACGATTAAATTTAAACTGCAGGCGGTCGCTTTTAAATTTTAAAATTTCACTAAATTTTAAAATTTTATTCGCGCCACGTAAGGCGAAAGGTCGTTATCTCGCCCGGCACGCTGTCGTAGGAGATAGAAAAGGAGTATTTTTTGCAGACCTCGCTTACGATGCTAAGCCCGATTCCAAAGCCGCCCTCGCTTGAGTTAAAGCGCGCAAAGCGCCTGAAAATTTCGTCGCCCCTTTTCCTATCGATCCCCTCGCCGCTATTTGAGATCGCTAGCTCGCCGCGCCTTAGCCGCACATCCACGTAGCCGCCTGCATTTGCGTATTTTACGGCGTTGCTTAGCAGATTGTCGATCAGGCGCGAAATTTCATAGACGTTTGCGTTCATGCTCGCATCCGCAAGATCGGTTTTAAGGCTTAGTCTGCGCTTTTGAATAAACGGCGCGAAGTATTCGCAGCGCGAAGCGACGAGGCTTTTTAGATCGATCGAGCTAATCTCGCCCTCCTTATTCATACCGAAGGTTAAAAACACGAGATCCTCGTAGATGCGCGAAAGCGTCTTAGCGGCAAGGTCGATATTAGCGACGCGCTTGGCATTGTATTCTCCAAGCTCTGCGTGCCGCATCGTCTCGACGCTCATGGAGATAATACTAAGCGGAGTATTAATCTCGTGGGTACTATCCTTGATGAAGCGATTTAGCGTGTCAATCTTATCGTAAAGCGGCTTGGTGCCTAGCCGCACCAGATAAAATGCCACGGCTAATATCACGCCCAAAAGCGCTATCATCATCGCTGCTGTTTTGATACGAAGCGTTAAAATTTCGCCCTGCACGCTACTTCCAAGCAGAATGATTTTAGCCTTGGAAAAGGCGTTTCGCTCCTCCATATTTTGCAGATTTTCATAAATTCCTAGCCTTCCGCCACTTATAAATTCCGCCTTTAGCTTCGCTTTATCAAGCGCTCCGAGCTCGCCACTGCAGCCGTAAATTTCATCAGAGTTTGGCTTAAATATACACGCACTCACGCCCTTTTCGCGCTCGAAGTCCGCTAGCGATTCCAGCCCGTCCATGCTCGCTTTCATATAGATCATCATTTTGATCTCTTTAAGCTCTTTTATCCTATGCGAAAGCAGCGCGGCTTCGTTCATCCTGTAATTTATCTTGAAAAAATATCCTAAAAACAACGCGCTTGAAATGAGATATAAAGATAGAATTTTAAGCGTTAAAGCGGTCTTTTCAGACATACAGATACCCTGCGTTGCGGCGGTTTATGATGTGCTCTTCGCCTAGGACGCGGCGTAGATTTTTGATATAAGTTCGTAGCGCTTCTTCGCTTGGCGTTTCGTTAAAAACATAGATCGCAGAGAAAATTTCATCCTTGCTTAAAAGCCTATTTTTATTTTGTAAAAAAAGCGCCAGCAGCTCGCGCTCTTTGTTTGAAAGCGCGACGGGTACGCCCGATCTGCGAAGCTCCTTGCTTGCAAAATAAAATTTAAACTCGTCGTCAATAGTTACAAAATCATCAAAATTATGGCTGAAGTTTCGCTTTATGAGCGAATTAACGCGCAGCAACAGCTCTTTTAGCTCGTATGGTTTTTTGAGATAATCATCGCAGCCGCTTTTAAAACCAACCTCAAGATCATCAAGCGTATTTAGCGACGTGGCGAATATCGCAGGGGTGCGATCGCCGCTCTTGCGTAGCTCTTTTAAAAGTGAGAATCCGTCGCCTTTGGGGATTTTTACGTCAAAGATAAAAAGATCAAATTTTTGTTCATAAGCAAGATCCGCGGCGCTTTGAGCGTCGCTGCAAACGCATACGTCAAAGCCCGCGTCTTTTAGATATTCGCCGATGAGATCGCAAAGCGTCTCATCGTCCTCTACGAGTAAAATTTTACTCACTACATCTCTTTTTTCATCTCTTTTTTCATTTCGCCTTTCATCTCATCCTTCATATGTTTACCCTCTTTCATAGCATCCTTGTGCATATCTTTCATGTCGCCCTTCATCTCTTTCGCACCATTATGCATTGATGTATTGGCGTCCTTCATCTCATCTTTCATGCCCATGTCGGCAGCTACGGCAAAAGTGCCAGCAAATAGCGCACTAAGCGCAAACAAAGTAAGTTTTTTCATTACGTACTCCTTAAAAGAAATTAGCGGAATTATACTTCCGTAAAAGTGAAGTATGTGTGAAATTCCGAAAAAAATTCAAATTTAAATTTAAACGCCTGTAATTTCAAACGCGGCGCGGTTTAAATGCGCTCGGTCGGTCGCGATCTCTGAAATTTAAATCGCTCGCTACGGCTAGTCGAATTCTAAACGCGAATCAAAGCTAGCGAGGGCGCACGCCAACAGCGCATTGCCGAGCTTATTTTATCGAGGCAAAATAGAAATTTAAACCGCCGGCGAAACTGATTAAATTTTATAATGCCACGACGCGCACGTCAAATCAAAAACGCCGAGTCAGCCTTTGAGTCCGCGACCTCACGTGAGCTTTTAAATTCGCTATGCCGCGTAAGCCCTTAAATTTAGTGCGGTGGCAAGCGCACAGGACGCGAAATCGTACCTAGATCGCGGCGCAGCTTTTGATCTCATCCTCGCTTACGATCTCATAGATCACGCCCGCGTTTTTGATAAATTCCTCCACGCGCGCGACGTGTGCGGGCTCTACGTTGATCACGAGGCTTCCGACGACGTTTTTATCAAGCCGCTCGAGCTTGCCCCAGACGATGTTAAAATTTATCTCCAAAGCGCGCGCCATATGCGTGATCACGCTGTCAAACGCAACCGCGGGCGGGAAAAAGAGCCTGATATTCACGCCGCTTGCGGGCAGCACCTCCTCCTCGCCCAAAAACTCCTTCATATTCTCATCCGGGTGCAAAAACAGCGAGACGATATCGCCCGAGTTGCTCACGCGCCCGCCCTTAAGCAGGATCGCGCGCTGCGCGATACCCTTTACGACCTCCATCTCATGCGTGACGAGCACGATCGTAATGCCCAGCTCGCGATTGATGCGGCGCAGAAGCGATAAAATTTGCGCGGTGGTGTTGGGATCAAGCGCCGAAGTCGCCTCGTCAGAAAGCAAAATTTTAGGGCTTAATGCAAGCGCGCGCGCAATCGCCACGCGCTGCTTCTGTCCGCCGCTAAGCTCGCTAGGATAGGCATTTGCTTTATCCGCAAGCCCCACGAGCTCCAAAAGTTCGGCTACGCGGCGCTTCGTGTGATCATTCGAATATCCCCAAAATGCTAACGGCGTGGCGACGTTTTGCGCGACGGTGCGGCGGCTCATCAGCGCAAAGTGCTGAAAAATCATACCGATATTTTTGCGCAGCTCACGGATCTGAGCGGCGCTTAGCTCTCTTACTTCCCTGCCCTCAACCTTGAGGCTTCCTTCTTGATAGTCCTCAAGCCCGTTTATGCAGCGCAGCAGCGTGCTTTTACCCGCGCCGCTGCGGCCGACGATGGCAAAAATTTCGCCCTGCTTTACCTCCAGACTCACATCGTCGATCACGCAGGTTTTGCCGTAAAATTTCTTTAAATTCTCTATCTTTATCACTCAAAATTCCTCGTTTATAATTCCGCCAAAACGCCTCCGAAATTTATAAAATTTCGCGCCTTAGCTCATCTGCGCTCTTTGGCGAAAGAAGCGCCGGAGCGATGTCAAACACGCTAAACGCGCCGCGCTCACCTCTTTGCGCTAAGCGATACGCCGCGCGGGCGTAGGCCACGAGCACGCTTGCGGTAAATTCGGGATTTGAGTCAAGCTTTAGCGAAAACTCGATCAAGTGTTTATTTTCGCCGTGCTCGCCAGTCGCTCCGCTTCGCAGGACGAATCCTCCGTGAGGGATGCCGCCGTGCTCTTTTTTAAGCGTTGCAAGACCCACGAAATGCACGCTCGTGTCGTAGTCGGCGAAGTAATTCGGCATCGTTTTTATCTCGCGCTCGATACGCGCTTTATCGGCGCCCTCTTCGGCCACGACGTAGCACTCACGCAGGTGTTTTTCGCGCGTGCTAAGACTCGGATTTTCGCCCGCGCGGACTCGCTTCAAGGCGCTATCTATCGGCACCGTGTATTGGCGCGCATCCACGACGCCATCAATCCTGCGGATAGCGTCGGAGTGGCCCTGGCTCACGCCTTTACCCCAAAATGTGTAGCTACTGCCGTTTTGCAGCACGCTCTCGCCAAATAGACGGCTTAGCGAAAACAGCCCAGGATCCCAACCAACGGCGATGATACCTACGTTTCCACCTTTTTTAGCTGCGGCGTCTACCGCGGCGAAGTGCTCCGGGATTTTTGCATGTGTATCGAAGCTATCTACGACGTTAAAGCTCCGCGCAAATTCTGGCGTCTGAGTCGGCAGATCGGTCGCGCTACCGCCGCAAAGCACCAAAACGTCAAATTTGCCCTTGTGCGATAAAATTTCATCCGCGCTAAATACCGGAGCGCCGCATGTTTTTACTTCGCTTGGATTTCTGCGGCTAAAAACTGCCGAAAGCTGCAAATCCTTGCTATTTCGCGCGGCAAGCTCTACGCCGCGACCTAAATTTCCATATCCCAAAATCGCTATTTTTATTTTTTCGCTCATTTTTTACCCTTCAAATTTTAAAATTTAGCGCGTAAAACAGCGCGCCGCCGATGAAATTTTACCTCAGTAGGAAATAATAAATCACGTATAACCAACTTAAAAATCCGTGGATTATCGCCCACATTATGCTTTTATTGACTCCCCATGATAGTGCAACGGCTATGACCGTGCCTAAAGTAAATCCACCTATACTACCCTTTGACATATTTTTCTCCTTAATTTAAAATTTAAGCTCAACTTAGCGGACTACTCGCCAAACGCCTTTAGCTCGTCACATACTTTGGCGAATTTCTCCTGCGCGCTTTGTAGCCCTTCGCGGTTGGCTTCGACTACGGCCTGCGGGGCGGAGGCCACGAATTTCTCGTTATTTAGCATGCCTGAGAGCTTTTCGATCTCTTTTTGCAGCTTCGCTTTTTGCGCGTTAAGGCGCGAAATCACGCCGCTAAGATCGACCCCCTCAAGTGGTACGAAAGTTTCTAGCCTCTCGCTTACGTCGCGGGCGGAATTTGCGATATTTTGCTGCGTAAATTCCACTTCATCTACCTTGGCAAGCGTTTTGATATAATCCGCGGCGGCGCTTAGATCGACTGCGGATTTTACGTAGGCTTTGGCTACGCGCGCATTGCCGAGCTCGATCGTCGCCTTTGCGCGGCGAATGCTAACGATAGCTTCGATTAGCAGCGAAAATAGCTCCTCGATCCGCTCGTCGCGCTCGCCAGGATGTGGGTATCTCATCACCATGATGGAGCGCGCGTCTTGCAGCTTCGTGCCGCTTAGCTCCTGATACAGATACTCGCTTAGAAACGGCATAAATGGGCTAAGCAGCTTCATCGCTTCTTTAAAAATCATCCCCAGCTCGCCTATCGCGGTCTTGTCCGCCTTGCTAAGCTCGATGCCCCAGTCGCAAAACTCGTCCCAAAAAAACTTATAAAGCTCGGTCGCAGCGTCGTTGAAGCGGTAAGTATCTAGGCTCTCGCGCACGGAATTTACGCAGCAGTTAAAGCGCGAAAGCATATATTTGCCGAGGCTCGTTTTGATCCGCGCTGCGTCTAAATCGTCGAATTTAGAAGCGTTTAAAAGCAAAAATTTGCTCGCGTTATAAAGCTTATTCGTAAAATTTCGGTAAATCAAAAGCTTATCGTCGCTAAGGCGCAGATCGCGTCCCTGCACGCACAAAATCGTAAGCGTAAAGCGCAAAATATCGGCGCTAAATTCATCTATTTTTAGCAGCGGATCGACTACGTTTTTGCTCGATTTGCTCATCTTTTTGCCATCTTTGTCCTTAACTAAGGCATGCAGGTAGATGTCGCGAAACGGCAGCTCGCCCATGGCGTTTTGGCACTGAAACATCATGCGCGCGACCCAGAAAAACAAAATGTCAAAGCCCGTAATCAGCATGGTATTCGGATAAAATTCGCTCAAATCCTCCTCAAACCACTTCTCGTTTTTCAGCGCCTCGCCGTTGCCCCAGCCAAGCGTGCTGATCGGCCAAAGACCGCTTGAAAACCAAGTATCGAGCACGTCGGGATCTTGAGTAAAATTTTTACCGCCGCATTTCGGGCAGGCATCGGGGCTCTCGCGCTCATCCGCCCACTGATGGCCGCAGTCGCAGTAAAACACGGGAATTCTATGCCCCCACCACAGCTGGCGGCTGATACACCAGTCCTTCAGCTCGCGCATCCAGGCGTTGAAGCTATTGATCCAGTGCTTCGGGAAAAATTCCGCCTCACCGGAATTTACCTTAGAGATCGCCTCTTTTGCGATATCTGCGCGCACGAACCACTGCTGCGAGATGTACGGCTCGACGACGTTTTTGCAGCGGTAGCAGTAGCCGACCTGATTTTCGTAGTCCTCGATTTTTTCGATAAAGCCCAACCTATCAAGCTCTGCTACGATCTGATCGCGCGCGGCAAGCCGCTCTAAGCCTTGAAATTTACCGCACTGCTCATTTAAAATTCCTTTTTCGTCAAATACCGTGATAAAGCCCAGCTCGTGGCGCTTGCCGACCTCGTAGTCGTTGGTATCGTGCGCCGGCGTGACCTTCACGGCGCCCGTTCCGAAGCTCATATCGACGTATTCGTCAGCGATGATCTCTATCTCGCGGCCGATTAGCGGCAGCACGACTTTTTTGCCGATCAAATTTTTATAGCGTTCGTCCGCGGGATTTACCATTACGGCGGTGTCGCCGAAGTAGGTTTCAGGGCGCGTAGTAGCCACGACTATGTAGTTACGGCTCGTCTCGCGCGAATCTTTGCAAGAGTTTGAATTTTGTCCGCCCGCAAAGTAGTAGCGCAAATGATAAAGCTTGCCCTTGTTCTCCTTGTGCTCGACCTCCACGTCGCTTAGCGCGCCGTCGTGCGTGCACCAGTTTACCATATAGTTTCCGCGCACGATGAGCCCCGCGTCGTATAGGTTTACGAAGGCTTTGCGAACGGCATTTTTGAGCCCCTCATCCATCGTGAAGCGCTGTCTGCTCCACGCAGGCGTGACGCCAAGACGCTTCATCTGTTTTACGATCTGCCCGCCGCTTTGCTCCTTCCAGTGCCAAACGTGCTTTAAAAACTCCTCGCGCCCTATCTCTTCTTTTTTGATCCCTTGCGCCAAAAGCTCGCGCTCGACGACATTTTGCGTCGCAATGCCTGCATGGTCTAACCCCGGCTGCCACAGCGTTTTGTAACCGTCCATTCGCTTGTACCGCGTCATTATGTCTTGCAACGTATAAGTGAGCGAGTGCCCGATATGAAGCACTCCGGTAACATTCGGCGGCGGTAGCATAATGCAAAAGTTTTTGCCTTTTTGCTGGATATCTTTATTGCCGTCGATCTCGAAATAACCGCGCTGCTCCCAAATTTTATAAAAGCTCTCCTCTACGGCTTTCGCGTCGTAAAAATCTGCCATTTTCAGCCCTTTTTTAAAATTTTAAATTTTGCGATTTTAGCGGAATTTATGTAAAGCGCTCATTAAAGCGTGCCAATTCTGCATTATACAATAAAATGTAGTATTTAAATATATATATAAATATCGAATTTTAGAATATTTTAGAGAAAATTTTAAAAAATCATATAAAAACACTTGACATTAAAAATTCTACCTGCTATAATACCGCGAAATTTTAACCAAAAGGATTAAATATGAAGAAATTTCTTCTCGCTTCGCTTCTTAGCGCCAGCGTCGTCAGCTTCGCTCTTGCCGAAAAAATCGTGGTCGCCGCTACTCCGATACCGCATGCCGAAATTTTAGAGCAGATCAAACCCGATCTAAAAGCCCAAGGCTACGATCTTGAGGTCAAGGTTTTTAACGACTACGTAACCCCAAACCTCGCTACCGATAGCGGCGACGTGGATGCCGGATTTTTCCAACATGTGCCGTATATGGAGGAATTTAACGCTAATAAAGGCACAAAATTAAAAGCGACCGTGGGCGTGCACCTAGAGCCGATGGGCATCTACAGCCATAAGATTAAAAATTTAAAAGATCTTAAAAACGGTGCCAAAGTTGCCGTGCCGAACGATCCGACCAACGAAAGCCGCGCTCTCGATCTGCTCGTAGCCGCAGGGCTCATCGAAGTTGATCAAAACGCCAAGCTTCGCACGCCGTTAGATGTCACGAAAAACCCTAAAAATTTAGAAATTTTAGAGCTTGAAGGCGCCGCGCTTCCACGCACCCTGGGCGATGTCGATATTGCGGTTATAAACTCAAATTTTGCCTTTAACGCAAATTTAAACCCAATCAAGGATTCGCTATTTTTAGAAAAGGCTGAGGGCAATCCTTATACAAATGTCATCAGCGTTAAAGAAGGCAACGAAAACAGCCCTAAAATCAAAGCGCTAGATAAAGCGATTCAAAGCGAGAAAGTGAAAAAGTTTATCGAGACGCAATATAAAGGCGCAATCATCCCGTCGTTTTAACTCCTCCTCTTTTTAAAATTCGGCGTACGATTCGCGCCGAATTTGCTGGTATTGGCTATTTTATTTACTATCTTTTTTTATAATTGCGCGAAATTTACCGAATAAAGGAAAAATAATGAAAAGAATTTTATCTTTCAGCTTTGTTGCCGCTATGGCTATATCTTCGCTTAATGCAGGCGTTTTGGCTACTGCAAAAGACGCAAATATCACTATTACGGATGAGGATGTCGCACCGTTTTTAGCTCAAGGCATGCAGCACGGCGGACAGGAACCGACCGCCGATGAGAAGAAAAAACTAATCGACGATCTAATCAAATACAAACTTCTAATCGCAGAGGCGAAAAAATCAGGCATTGAAAACAGCGACGAATATAAGCATCAGCTAGAGCTTGCTAAAGATGGCATCGCATTTAATCTATGGCAACGCGAACAGGCTAAAGACGTAAGCGTCAGCGACGAGGAAGCTAAAAAAATTTATGATGAAAATAAACAGAATTTCATGCAACCAGATTCCGTTACCGCAAGTCATATCTTAGTAGCAGACGAAAAGGCTGCTAAAAACGCGATTGCGAAGCTATCAAAAGTCAAAAAAGAGAATTTAAAAGAGGAATTTAATAAGCTAGCCAAAGAAATTTCAATCGATCCAAGTGCGAAAGAAAACGGTGGCGATTTGGGCTCTTTTGGCAAAGGGATGATGGTGCCGGAGTTTGAAAAAGCGGCGTTTGCGCTAAAAGATGGTGAGATGAGCAAAACGCCGGTAAAGACACAATTCGGATATCATGTAATCTACAAAGAAAGCAGCAAAAAGGCTGAGACTATGCCGTTTGAAAAGGTAAAAGATCTCATCAAAAATCAGCTACTTCCAAGCAAAGTAAACAAAAAAATCGATGACAAGGCTAATGAGCTATTCGGCAAACTAAACATCGAATACGCAAAATAGTTTTAATTTTAAGGCGCGAGGCTATTAAATTTATATGCAAGTTCTCTGCGGCAGTAACTTGCAGGGATAAATTTTGGCCCGAGCCTTTGTTTTATATGCGCTAAATTTTGTGAAATTTTAAGATCACTCTTGTATCGCCGGATTGTTAAATTCTAAACTTATTCGCTCTGCCGATGTTAAATTTTGCGGAATTTTAAGCGCAGCCGGTTTTTTACATTAAATCAAGGAATTCAAATGCTTTCTGATATCGTAAATTTTATCGTAGAATTTGTCGCAGGTTGGGGATACCTTGGCATTTTTGTGATGATGTTTTTAGAAAGTAGCTTCTTTCCTTTCCCAAGTGAAGTAGTGATGATCCCTGCAGGCTATCTGGCCTCAAAATCACAGATGAGCTTTGCTCTAGCATTTGTTTGTGGGCTTGGCGGCAGCATCACCGGCGCGCTGTTTAATTACTATCTATGCTACTTTTTTGGACGTAAGATTATCGCTAAATACGGCAAATACGTAGGCATCACCGAGGAGAAATTTGCAAAATTCGAAGCGTTTTTTAACCGCCATGGCGAAATTTCAACGTTTAACTGCCGCCTAATCCCTGGCATCCGTCAATACATCAGCCTTCCTGCGGGGCTTGCAAAGATGAATGTCGCGCGCTTCGTGCTATTTACCGGGCTTGGAGCTGCGATTTGGACACTAATACTAATGAGCTTGGGATATTTCATCGGCGAAAACGAGGAGCTAATCAAGCAAGATCTGCATCTAATTACGATCGCTCTGTTCGCCGTCGTCATTATAATCTCGCTTCTATATGTTTATTTTATAAAACGCAAAAAATAGTTTCACGCCAGTAAATACAAATACAATGAAAAATTCCATTTTATCGCCTTTAAGTTCAAATTTTTCAAATTATAATTTAAGCTAAACAAGAATTTTTATAATTTCACTTTCATAATCTGCGTGCAATACGATATTTCTATTAAAGTGTAATTATGCCTTAGTAGCGAATTCTAAAATATTTTTTAAGTAAAATTCTATTTAAAGCCTTAAACAATCATACTAATTTCTAAATTTTAATTTTTCGTTACGTTTTAAGCTGCTTTTAATACTAAAAGCTTTAAAATTCCATTAACAATTTCAACGAAAGGACTTATTATGGCAAAGACCAGAAAAGAACACGATTTCATCGGTGAATTAGAAATTTCCGACGATTTTTACTACGGTGTGCAAACATTTAGGGCACTAGAGAACTTCCACCTAAGCGGACGAGCGCTCAAAGACTATCCATTTTTTATCAAGGCATTTGCACAAATCAAAAAAGCAGCTGCACTAGCCAATAAAGAGGTCGGAGTCCTAGACGCACAAAAAGCCGATGCGATTGCAAAAGCTTGCGATAGGCTCATCGCAGGAGAGTTCAGAGATCAATTCGTAGTCGATATGATCCAAGGTGGCGCTGGAACTTCAACGAATATGAATACCAACGAGGTCATTACCAATATAGCTTTGGAGAGCATGGGACATAAAAAAGGCGAATACCAATACCTCCATCCAAACGATCACACAAATTTGGGTCAAAGCACCAACGATACCTATCCTAGCTCGATCAAAGTCGCCGCTTACGCCAAGCTAACCGACTTATTAAAAGCTATGGAAAATTTGAAAAAAGAGCTTGAAGTTAAAGCCAAAGAATACAAAGATGTCATCAAAATGGGAAGGACGGAGCTTGAGGACGCCGTTCCTACTACTCTTGGAAACACTTTCAATGCTTTTGCTACCTACATCAAAACCGATATCGCACTTATCAAAGCTGCTAGAGAGTCGATGACTTACCTAAATATGGGCGCTACGGCGATTGGTACGGGCATCAACTGCCACCCTGATTACAAAAACGTAGTCGAGAAAAAACTGGGCGAGATCACCGGCGTTAAATTTAAAGCCGCAGAGGACTTCATCGCCGCCACACAAGACACTGCGGACTTCGTCCACGTTAGCGGCGCGTTAAAAACAGCAGCCGTCCGCCTAAGTAAAATCGCAAACGACCTACGTCTTATGAACTCCGGTCCTAGATGCGGTCTAGGCGAAATCGAGCTTCCTAAGATGCAACCGGGCAGCTCCATCATGCCGGGCAAAGTAAACCCAGTCATCGCTGAGGTTGTAGGCGAGGCTTGCTATGAGGTAATCGGCAACGACGTAACTATCATGCTTTGCTCCGAGCGCGGAGAATTTGAGCTAAATGCATTTGAGCCTGGCATCGCATATGCGTTATTTAACTCGATTGTGCTTTTGGAAAATGCGATGAATACACTAGCTGAAAAAGCTATCAAACATCTAAAAGCAAACCCTGAAGCTTGCCTAAAATCGGTGCTAAATTCCGTTGGTATCGTTACTGCATTCAATCCATATATCGGTTACGAAAAATCCGCAAGTATCGCCAAAGAGGCGCTTCAGACTGGAAAATCCGTCGGCGAAATCTGCTTAGAGCGCGGATATTTGAAAAAAGAGGAGATCGATAAGATCCTAGAGCCTAAATCTATGCTCAACCCACATATGAGCAAAAAATAGTTCCAAACTAGGTGCGGCGCGGAATTTCGTCGGTTAATTTAATAGGCGAAATTCCGCAAAGTAGAATTCTAAATAGATAAAATTGATCGTGCAGAATTCCGTAGATGCAGAATTTCATCAAGTTAGATTTAGCTTCCGTGGAGTAAAATTCCACTTGCGAAATTTTAGGATAAAATTCCGCATAGAATTCCGACCACTGAATTATAAAGATAATTCGGATTTTACCTGCTGAAATCTTTAGAATTCTGCGCGCCGTTAAAAAAATTACTTTATAAGGAGTTTTGCAATGGACTTTATGGTGATATTGCAATTTATCGTGTTGCTCGGCGGCATCTACCTAGGCGTTAAGCTAGGCGGCATGGGCGTCGGTTATGCAGGCGGCTTGGGCGTTGTCGTCCTAGCCATTTTGGGTATGAAGGTCGATATGAAGGATATCCCGATTGACGTTATCCTAATTATCGCATCGGTAATCTCCGCGATTACGGCGCTGCAAGTCGCAGGCGGACTTGATTATTTGGTTCAGGTAGCATCTAAAATTTTAAGGAAAAATCCTAAGCAGATCAACTTCCTAGCGCCTATCGTTACCTATCTACTTACGATACTTGCGGGCACCGGACATACTGCGTTTTCTATGATCCCTGTTATCGTAGAGGTCGCAAAGACGCAGAACATCAAGCCTTCCGCTCCTCTTGCGCTTTCGGTCGTTTCGTCTCAGGTAGCGATCACTGCGAGCCCTATTTCGGCGGCGTTCGTCGCTATGAGCGGTCTGTGCGAGAAGCTAGGCGTTAGCTATCCTAAGCTTTTGTTTATCTGCATCTCTACTACCTTCGTAGCTATGATCATTACGGCTTTCATCGTAAATAAATTCTACGATCTCGATCTTTCAAAAGACCCTGTTTACAAAGAGAGACTTTCAAAAGGTCTTGTAGCAGAGATCAAAGCCGAGGAGTATAAAGAGCCGAAGCCTTACGCGAAAAGATCGGTTGCGATATTTGCCGTCGGTGTTTTGATCGTCGTTTGCTATGCGCTTGCGATCTCAAAGAGCGTCGGCTTGGTAGAAAAACCGATCCTTTCAAGAGATAGCGCGATCATCAGCTTTATGCTAACTATCGGCTTTCTTATCGCTGTTTTATGCAAGATTGATACGGGCAAACTGCTCTCTACCAGCACCTTCCAAAGCGGTATGAATGCGTGCATCTGCGTCATCGGTATAGCATGGCTCGGTACCACTTTTGTTAACGGACATATTGACAGTATCAAAGAGGTAGCTAAAAACGTCGTTACGCAGTATCCTTTCGTACTAGCTGTCGCGCTATACTTCCTAAGCTGCTTGCTATACTCACAAGCTGCGACCACAAAGGTTATGATGCCTGCCGTCGCCGCTGCGCTTGGAATGACTAGCCCTGAAAATTCCGGTCAAATTTGGATCTTGGTCGCATCGTTCGCAGCCGTTTCGGGCTTGTTCGTGCTCCCTACCTATCCTACGACGCTCGGCGCGATCGCCATGGACGATACCGGAACGACTAGAGTCGGTAAATTTGTATTTAACCACTCATTCTTCCTTCCGGGAACCATTATGGTTGCGCTTTCGGTCGCTCTAGGATTTTTAGTAGCTCCTGCGCTAATCTAAGATTAGTATTCCTTTCATTTGCGCCGAATTTTTCGGCGCATTTTTCATACCATTTAAAATTTTTAATACAATCTAATAGATAAAATTCTATCGATTTTGGGGTCTGCCATATTTGCTTATAAATTTAACTTCTAATCGCATGCAAAAAACTACAAGTCTTCCGGTAGTATTTGAGTGGAAGTAAAATTTTATTTGAAATTTCATACCCATATTATGCTAGATGATAAATCAAAATTTCAGCCAAAAAACATATAATGTAAGAAATTTAAAACAAGGATAAAATATGAAAAATCTCATCATCATCGCTCATCCCGATATGGCAAGCTCGCACGCAAACAAGGCGTGGCGCGAGGTAGCCAAAAAGCAAGCGGATAAATTTGATATTCACGAAATTTACGCCGCTTATCCGAACGGCAAAATCGATGTTGCGCGCGAGCAGGAGTTACTTTTAAGCCACGATAAAATTATCATTCAGTTTCCACTTTATTGGTACAGCTATCCGCCGCTTTTAAAGCAATGGTTCGACGATGTATTCGCCTACGGCTGGGCTTACGGCAGCACCGGTGACAAGCTGAAAGGCAAAGAATTCGCCCTAGCGATCACTATCGGCGACGAGCGAAACAACTATAAAAAAGACGGCACGATCGGATTTGACATAGAGGAAGTTATCACGCCTTTTAAATGCGCGATGAATTTTACAGGTGCCAAGCTGCTGCCGTGCCACTTTGGCTATGGATTTTCATTTCATCCAGATAGCGAATATATCGCAAAAAGTGCAGAAAAATACGAAGAATTTTTAGCAAAATTTTAAAATTTACAAAGGCAAAATCGCTTTTTTAGTCGCGAAATTTTATTTTAAAAAGTGGCGGATGAAGATCGTCTCGTTTCATCTGCACTGCTTGGCACGCTTCCTGGATCGCTATTTTTGCGTTGCACACGCAGCCTGCTGACATAATCTCCCATCCTTTTGATCGTAAAATTTTATTCCCTTCTCCTCTCCCCATAAATGGGCAAAGTTTACGTTAAAAATTTATACGAAATTTTTCCGTATAGAGCATGCTTTAGTGCAGCCATATAAAAAATCAATGAGCATAAAATTTTACCTAAAAATTTGCACCCCCTCGCAATAATACTCGTCCTAAATTTCCACAAGGCGCTAAAAAACTATGCATGCCCACCCGGCTCAAACCCTCCGCTAAATTCATAAAACGCTGCGAACTACGCGTTTACCGCTACTGAGCTGTATATGCTGTCATGAGTCCGCCAAGCTCATCCTCATCAATGTCAAAACAACAATCACCCATCTTGCTAGAAAGTGCGTCAGCTGGCAGGTATCAAGGAGAGTTACTGCGAAAGCGGTGCAAAATACGATACCTCCGCGCCGAGCTGCTTAGTGCTTGCTGCTCTGTGCGCGCAAACCTAAGATCCAAAAAGAGATTTAAAGTAAAGTAGCGCCTGCCACCCTACGCGCGTGCAAACAGCTCAAAGCTGCCAAAAAGTTTGCGCTCACTTCGCCACTGAGCGCAATTTGCCTATTGCGCGCCTATTAATGCTTTCAGATTTTAACTTGTTCGCTTTTACTTTCCGTCTTTTAAATGCCTGCGCGCAGCTAGTTGCAAAGACGTATTCGCTGGATATGCCTTGTAGCTCGCCCCCATACCCTCGATAAAAATCCGCCGTAATTTATGCAGATATTTGACAGCAGGATCGTTTGGATGTGATCTTTGATACGAAGCCTAAAAGCGCTACGCCGATACAGATGCTCACGCCATTTTTTTCGCTCTGCGTGCGCTGCCTGCGTCGCTACAGTCACAATTTTTCTGATACGACACTTAAAGACAACCTATCACCAAAACTACCGAAAAGCTTTTAGCCTTGTTTTTTTGCTTTAGAATTTAGTCTCAATCAGTTCTTTGCTAATAAACCGACAGAATTTCCATGCTTTGATATAACCCATCCGCGCAGAATTTAGCTAAATTTATTTGGATTCTTAAAAACGTGCCAACTTTTCTATCGCGTCTTATTTCAAATAGCAGCAAAATTCTACCGCCACACTGCAAAGAGTTAAATTCTATCAGGCAGATTTATTAAAATTTTTAAGAGTAGCAAAAGCAGTAATAGATGATTAATGCTTTTCCAAATGGATACCGCTACCATTAAAATTTTAATCAAAAGATACCCATTAAATTTACGCTTTTTAAATTAGCCAGCAAAAGCTTAAATTTCAAGGTTTCCAGCAAAAGCAAACCCCGCAATACTTCATTAAACGGCGCAAAAGCCGCTTTAAATTTCACTCTGCGACGCGATTTACCCAGATCAAAAACTCATCGCTCGGGTTCGTCGTCTAGATGCGCGGGAGTGACGAGCTCAAGCGCGGTCTGCGGTATCGTCGTTTTGAACGTCTGTGTTACCCACTGCTGAAATTTCACGTTTGGATGCACTATAAAATCGTCCTCCTCGCTGTTTGGCGGCGTGCTAAAATCCTCATCCCAGCAGATCTCATCGTATCCGATCGCAAGCAATCGCAAAAAATCAAGCCCGCTATGAGCCAAAACGCAGGTCATTGTTGGGCCCGAGCCGGAGCCCATGTGCGGGGTCTAGTCTCGCCCGCATCATCCAGCCACAGCGCGCACATCGAGCCCTCCGAGCCGCTGCCTGCGAACACGCAAAGCCGCTACTTGATCTCGGCGGCAAGCTCGCGATCCTCGCCGTAAAACCAATACCTTAGCCCCTCGTCGCGATTTTTCGGCTCATCCGTGAAAAATACGATGTCCGTACCGCCCTCGCGCTCATCGTCGCTCCAGCTCTGCTGCAGCCGATCTTGCGGGTAGAGATAGCCGCGTCTGCGCCCGCCCGCGTCGTCATAAAAGCCGTTTGCTTCGATCCACGCATAAAGCGCCTGGGTCTCGCTCGGCACGCGCATACCCTGCGGTAGCGCCTCGCGTAGTTGCGCTAGTAATAAATTTTCCACGATCGCTCCTTTTTCTAAATTTGCCGCTCGAATTTTACTTTGTTTCGGATAAATTTTTAAGTTTTATAGCTTTAAGGCTTCTTAAAAATTATTTATCTCACTTCGGATATATCGGCGATATCGTCATCAAATTTGGTTTATAGCGTCGTTAAAAGTCGAATGCAAATTTCACGCCGTCTGATCGGGCGGGCGAAATTTCGTCTAAATTCCAAGCTCGGCTCTTACGAACGCTTCGTTTTGCGGCGTCAAAAAGCCTGCGATATCTTGCCACATGGGGTGAAAGCCGTATCCACCGTCTATCATCTCGCTGCGCGCGGCGTCCAGGCTCCAGCCCTGATAGATCACGC